>JAKVAO010000116.1 GCA_022447685.1 Candidatus Caenarcanales bacterium
CATATTAAATGCAATTGTAAAAAACTTTTATCGAGGTTTACCTATTCATACTTGACTTTTAAGACAGTTGTTTTCGTTGTCGTCAACATGCTCACTTAATTCCATTAAGCTGCGCTGTTTCCTCCGCCTCAGCCTTGAATTTGAAGCACTGAATAGCTTCAAATTTAAAGAGAAATCAAAAAACATGCGCAGCGATATCCAAAGTTAGCTTTTGGATATCGCTGTGTATAATATAGCTATGCAAACAAGGAGCCTAGTCAAAAAAGTAAAATCCTTACTCGATAATTTCCCTTGTGTTGTGCTGATTGGTGCGCGGCAAGTTGGTAAAAGTACTTTGTTGAAGCAAGTACTCACAAATGCAAAATTTTATGATCTAGAAAGAGAAGCAGATAGACAAATTCTCTCAACAGACCCAGACTATTTTTTTAGTCATACCGAAACACCGCTGATAATAGATGAAGCTCAAATAGAGCCTAAGATTTTTAATGCACTAAGAGTTGCAATTGATGCTGAGAGGAATAAAAAGGGACGCTATCTTTTAAGTGGCTCAAGCTCACCTCATTTAATCAAGAATATAAATGAATCATTAGCTGGGCGAGTGGCAATTATCGAAGTGCCAAATTTTGATTGGCAGGAGGCATATGGCAGAGATGAATCACAGTTTGCAAAAAATCTATTTGATATAAATGCCTTAGAAAAACTAAATCAAAGTACGAGTCATGAAGAATTAGAGGAGCTTTGCCTTAAAGGTTCATTTCCTGAGCCTTTTCTGGACAGGGTAAATGAATTATTTTATTTAAACTGGTATGAAAATTATATTAAGAGTTATATAGAAAGAGATATCCGTGCTTTATTTCCGAACTTAAATCTAGAGGCATATAGAAGATTTATATCTATGCTCTCTTTTTCATCTGGAGAAATAATGAATTACTCTAAATTAGCTTCAGCATTAGATATTTCTGAACCTTCTGTTAAAAACTATTTAGATATAGCAGAGGGAACTTTTCTCTGGAGAAAGTTAAAATCTTTTCAAGCTCAAAAAAAGAAAATCGTTATTAAAGCTCCCAAAGGACATGTGCGAGATACTGGTTTAATAAATTATTTTCTCAAAATCCAAACCCAGGATCAACTTAAAAGCCATCCAAATTATGGCTATATTTGGGAAGTTTTCATCGTAGAGCAGATATTGAAAAATATGGAGAGGTTTTATGTGAATTTTGATTACTACTACTATCGCAGTAAAAACAAGCTTGAAGTGGATTTCATAGTAGAAAGCCCTCAAGGTCTAATACCAATAGAAATCAAATCAGGAACCAGCACCAATTCTAAAAAATTGAATCATCTCAAGGCTTTTATTGATGAATATAACTGTGCTTTTGGTATTTTGATTAATAATGGTGATCGTATAGCTAGATTGAGTGAAAAGATAATTCAGGTGCCAGCGGTTTTTATTTAGCATTACAAGTTATTGGAAGCGTACAAGTTTCACCAAGGCATTAAATAGTAGTCTTAATACTTAATTTATCTACTATTGCACCTATTTTAAGATACCAATACAAAAATCAGTGGTACAATACAAGTAAAACGACCATAAAATATGTTTGAAAGATTCACGGAAAAAGCGATCAAGGTAATTATGTTAGCCCAAGAGGAAGCTAGAAGGCTCGGACATAATTTTGTTGGTACGGAGCAGATTTTACTTGGCTTAATAGGCGAAGGTACTGGAGTTGCGGCTAAAACCCTCAAGTCCATGGGTGTCAATTTGAAAGACGCTAGAATCGAAGTTGAGAAGATTATCGGTAGAGGATCAGGCTTTGTCGCTGTTGAGATTCCTTTCACCCCAAGAGCGAAATGGGTTCTTGAACTCAGTTGGGATGAAGCTAGGCAGTTTGGTCATAACTATATAGGAACTGAGCACTTGCTTTTAGGTTTAATCCGCGAAGGTGAAGGTGTAGCTGCTAGAGTTCTTGATAATTTAGGTGTTGATTTAGCGAAAGTTCGCCAGCATATCATTAGATTACTTGGAGAATCTGGTTCAAGCTCTTCTGCTGGTGCTGCTAGTTCGAATAATACATCCAATAATTCTTTACTTGGAGTTGGCTCGGGCAAGTCTAATAACCAAAATTCTAGAACTAGAACTCCTACCTTAGATGAGTTTGGTACTGATTTAACTTTAGCTGCGGCTGAAGGAAGATTAGATCCTGTTATCGGTAGAAGCGAAGAAATTGAACGTGTAGTTCAGATTCTAGGTAGAAGAACAAAGAATAATCCAGTTTTAATCGGTGAGCCTGGTGTTGGTAAAACAGCTGTAGCAGAAGGTTTGGCTCAGAAGATTGTTTCTAATGATGTACCTGAAATTTTAGTAGGCAAGAAATTAATTGTTCTAGACCTAGGTCTTTTAGTTGCTGGTACTAAGTATCGTGGTGAATTTGAAGAAAGATTGAAGAAAATCATGGATGAAATTCGTGCCGCTGGTAACATGATGTTGGTTATCGATGAACTTCATACCTTGATCGGTGCTGGTGCTGCTGAAGGTGCTATCGATGCTGCTAATATTCTTAAGCCAGCTTTAGCTAGAGGTGAATTACAGTGTATTGGTACTACGACTCTTGAAGAATACCGCAAGCACATTGAAAGAGATGCTGCTCTCGAGAGAAGATTCCAACCTGTAACCATAGATTCTCCTTCTGTTGAAGAGACTATTCAGATTATCAAAGGTTTACGCCAAAAGTATGAAGATCACCATCATTTAATTATTAGAGATGAAGCGATTGAGTCTGCTGCAAGGTTATCTGATAGATATATTTTTGATAGATTTTTACCAGATAAGGCTATTGATCTTATCGATGAAGCTGGTTCGCGTGTAAGACTGAAAGCTAGTGGCTTGCCTCCTGAAGCTAAGCAATTAGAAGATGAGCTTGCACTAATTTCTCGTCAGAAAGAAGAAGCTATTCGTCAACAGGAGTTTGAGAAAGCATCTCAGCTGAGAGATCAGGAAAATAATATTAGAGAACAGATTAGAACTCTTCAAGAAGAGTGGAAAAAAGAGCAAGAAAAAAACAAACCTACTGTTGGTGAAGAAGAAATTGCTGAGATTGTAGCTAGTTGGACAGGTATTCCGGTGGGTGACCTGAAAGCAGGTGAGAATGATAAATTGAAGCAGATGGAAGATACTCTTCACGGTAAAATTGTTGGACAAGATTCTGCGGTAACAGCTGTTTCCAAAGCTATTAGAAGAGCTAGGGCTGGACTTAAGAATCCAGAAAGACCAATTGGTTCTTTCGTTTTCTGTGGACCTACTGGTGTTGGTAAAACTGAACTTGCTAAAGTTCTTGCTGATTATTATTTTGGTAGTTCTGATAACTTAATCCGTGTTGATATGTCTGAGTATATGGAGAAACATACAGTAAGTAAGCTTATTGGTTCTCCTCCAGGTTATGTCGGTTACGGTGATGGTGGACAACTTACTGAAGCTGTTCGTCGTAAGCCATACAGCGTTGTACTTTTCGATGAGATTGAGAAAGCACACGCTGATGTATTTAATATCATGTTACAGATGCTCGATGATGGTCACCTTACTGATAGTAAAGGACGCAAAGTCAGCTTTAAGAACACAATTATTATCATGACATCTAATGTTGGTGCTCAGAGAATGAGCAGTGACTCTGGAATGGGCTTCTTTACTTCTGGTAATCAAGAAGAAGAGGAAGAGGCTAAGTACAAACGTATGAAAGATGCGGTTATGGAAGAGATGAAACGTGCTTTCAGACCTGAATTCTTGAATAGATTAGATGATATTGTAATCTTCAAACACTTAACTAGAACTGATATGAGAAAGATCGTTGATATCATGAAGAAAGATCTTGAAAATAGACTGAAAGAGAAAGGTATGACTATAGTTCTTACTGATCAGGTCAAAGACAAGGTTTCAGTCGAAGGATACAACAGAACATATGGCGCAAGACCTATGAAACGTTCTATTCAGAAACTTCTTGAAGATCCGCTTTCAGATTCACTTATAAATGATGACTTAACTGATGGTGATGAAGTTGAAGCTTACATTGAGTTTGATGAAGAGTTTCCTGAAGAGAAAGTCTACGATGAGTCTGAAGATGTAACTGATGAAATGAGAGATGCTGACAAACGTCAAGCACTGATCAAGGCTAAGATTTTGTTTAGAGTAATCGGTAAATTACCTCCTGAAAAGCAAGAAGAGCTTAAGAAATCTACTCTTAAGAAGAAAAAGAAAGCTCTTGGAATAGGAACAGGATCATCTATGCCTAGTGGCGGTAGTGAGCCTGTTGGTAGTAAGACAGCGTAATTGGCTTTTTTAAGTTTACTGTAGGAAAACTTAGTTAATATTCAGCAACAACTTTGTTGATAGAATCTCTGACTTCATTAATTGGAACCCCACCGGTGTAAACCCAATCAAGTCTATTGGTAATCGCAACTAATTTACCATCTTTATTAACTATTGGTGCACCACTTGCACCTCCTGCAGAAGCTATGGAGTCAAACCATAACTTCTCAGTTCCTTCCTTAGGGTAATTGGATCTAGAATCCCCTTTAGCATTAAAAGTACCAATATCCAGAGTTAAGTAGGAGTCAGTACCAGCTTGTTTGTATCTCCCTTTATGGTTATCTTCTCCTCCAACCCATTCGGCAGGATACCCAGCAAAGGCAACAGGCTCATTGTGTAATAATACATCTGCTCCCTCTTTGACTAGATCTAAAGATGTATAGTCTCTTTTTGATTTGAAGCTAACTATCGCTAAATCATGGTTCTTGTGTTCTTTTGCCCCAGAAATAATTTCTAGTTTATAGGTTTTTTTGTCAGGCATAGTTGTTGAATACTCTAATCCATCATCAACCACATGGTCATTTGGGCAGTTTCCAACTGCCAACTAATATGGAGTACAAATTTAACTAAAAACTAAAAAAAGGCTCATAGATATAA
>JAKVAO010000117.1 GCA_022447685.1 Candidatus Caenarcanales bacterium
GTTCCTTTCGGCATAAGATTTCCTTTTTTACTTTTCTCATATTCTCACACCTTCTGATATACGTATTTACTGGCCTGGATTTCTCAGTCCACTACAGCTCTAACTTTCTAATACTCCTTCATAGCCTCAATAATCTCATTCTCTCAGTGGGTTCTTAACATTTTCAAACCTTCAAAAAACTCACAACGCTCAGTAAGCGCAATAACATTCTTGATAAAGAGTTTCTGATACTCTTCAGTATTAATATCTTCTGTCCAGAGTATTAGTGCAGCTTCATGGTTATCTTCGTAGTATCTTTTACGAATTCCTTGGCTTTTGAAATTATATTTCTCGTAAAGTTTTTGAGCTTTAATATTACTGATTCTTACTTCTAGGGTCAGGCATTTGACGCGGCCTTGCATACCACCAAAAATACTTGAGCATAGTAAAGTCTCTGCAACTCCCTTCCTGAGGTGCTTCTTTGCTGTAGCGACAGTGGTGACATGCATCTCGTCCACTACAACCCAGGAACCGAGATAACCCAGAACTTCTGTTTCATCCTTGACTAGTACAGAATATTTGCCGACTTGGTTACTGATTTCACTTAGAAAATTATTTCTAGTCCAATGCACTTCACCATAGGCATCAGATTCTATTTGATCTACTTGATCGAGATCTCTAATTTCCATTTTGCGGATTTTATATTCTGGTTTAAATTTAAAAATATCTTCAAAATTATTTGGCATATTGATATTTTTCACTCCAGTTAGGTTCGATCTCGGTGAGAGGGTGTGTCACAAAATAACGATATAACATTCTAGGATGAGGAATAATTAAATCTTCAGAATTTAACTTTAAATCGTCATAGAGCAGAATATCAATATCTATCATCCTTGCATATTTTCTTCCTCGCTTGGACCTGTCTTTATCTATATCAAGTTCTATTTTTTGAATTAAGTTTAATAGTTCAGTTGGGCTTAAGTCAGTTTTTATTTTGACTACACCGTTCATGAAATCGTGTGGTCCTGCCTCTTCTATAGCTGGATTGGAGAGCCATGAGGAGACTTTGATGAGTTCTATTTTTGGAGAATTTTCAAATAGATTTACTGCTTGCTTGAGGTTAGCAAGTTTATCGCCAAGATTGGAGCCGAGAGATAGGAAAGCAGTATGCATTATCGTAAATTACAAAAAAAACAATATAATATTGATTATAGGAAAAAACGCCATAGTATTTGCATTTTTTTATTCTGTAATAGCATTAATTTTAGCCTTTCTCTTCGGTAGTTTTGCAAGTGTGCTTGGTTATCGTTTGCCAAGGGACTTATCTATCGTTAAACCAGGCTCGTTTTGCCCGCACTGCAATAGATTTCTCGAGTTTTGGCAGAATATTCCTGTTATAAGTTATATCTTTCTTCAGGGGCGTTGTTTTTATTGTGATACCGAGATTCCTATCAGGTACTTTTTGCTTGAGTTATTAGCAGCTGTGCTCGCCTCTCCTTTTATATATAAGCTGATTTTCATCCCATTTAGGGCTTTTTCTGAGGTTGGTATGGATATCAGTCATCTGGGTATTAATTTTATTAATTATTTATTGATTTTGATTTTACTGAGCCTTGCTATAGCCATGGCTTTTATAGATTTTGATACTAAGCAAATTCCACACCAACTTAGTTATCCTGCGATTATTTTTGCTTGCATCTACGCCAAATTTTTCCTCTGCGAAACTATTATTGATATTTTGATCAGACTTGGGCTTTGTTTTTTGATCTTCGATGCTTTTAATCACTTCGCTAATAAAATTATTTTTAAGCGCTTGGCTTTGCCTATATGTCCTGGAGCTTTGACTTTTAGGTTCGCTTTTTTAGAGAGGGTGATGAGCTATGTTTATATTGTTTGGATTTGTGCTTTAATTTTCTTGTTTATCAATAATCAGTTCATGGTTTTAAGAATTTTGCTTTCATATCTCGGGATTTCTTATATATTCAATGAATTTATTATCGACTTTTTAGTTTTTAACCATTTCAAGAAAAAAATTACTATGGAGAAACTTGAGGAGAAGTATCAGTATCATCCTTCGGCAGAATTTTTTGAAGAACAGAAAGTAGATTTCAAACAACTTAAAAATGCTTGGGGCGGAGGTGATACTTCGCTTATAGTTGTGATCGCTTGTTTTGCTGGTTTTCAGAATTGTTTTTTGAGTATTACGATTTCATTTTTCATGGCTTTACTTATTCATTTTTTCCAAAAAGAAAAATCTAGGGAAATTCGTCTGGGTCCTGCACTCACATTTGCTTTATTTGTTGCTATGATACTAACAGTTTGAACAGATCTCAGACTTTAATCATTGATTTTAGTTTGGAAACCTTGCTGGTTTCGCTGAATTCTGTCGTGCGTAGAAGTAATGTCAGCACCAATGACTTCTTTCTCAAGCCTAATAAAGCTTTCAAGGAATTAAAAAAAGAATTAAATAGTCTTGGATTGAAAGGTTCTAGGGTTATCTACTCTATCCCAATTCGTTTTTTGAGTCACCAGGTTGTGCCACTGCCTCTTGAGGCTCCTGAGCAAGAAAAGCTTAAATTAATTTCTATTGAGATCGATAGAAATGCTTTTTCTAATAAATTTCATTGTGAGAAACTTGAGAATACATCGAGACTAGTTGCTGGTGAAAGAATTTGTGATTTCTTGTTGATTGCCCCGCAGAAGAAAATTTTGGATACATGTAATAAACTAACTAAATTTCTTGGGCTTAGATCTTTTAAGTTTGTTTCTAGTGCTTATTTATTTTGTCCTGGTTCGCGCAATGATGTTATTTCAGCCTTCATAGAAAATGACCATAGGGAAATCGTTTTCTGGAATGATAGAAAACCCGTGGCTTTATCGAATCTTGCTGCTACTGATGACCCTGTAAACGATATCAATAGGTTTGTCGATATTTATCAGAATCAACTTGAAGGTAAGCCACTGACGCTTGAGAGTATAGAGGTATTCGGATCAGAGGTGGAGAATTTCTCTTTCGGTAATATCACTTACACAGTTAATCTTCACAAATCCTACAAAGAACTAATATCTGGTAATTTACCTAGTGTTGAGACTTTCCCTGATCTTGCTGCTAAGGTCAAATTGCCGAGTGAGCCTTTCAAGTTAGATACTCCGAATATAAGTTATGCAGCTTCGATTGTCAGCTTACTCTTGGTTTTCTTAATTGGTCTTTTCACTTTCCTTCAGGGCTATAGCTTGGATCAGAAGTATAAGGTTTTCAAAAGCAAGGTGTCTCAGTACGAGGATCTGATCAAAGAGAAAAAGAAAATCAAAAAAACTTTGATGGAGCTTGAGCAGGAAAAAGATTTCTTCTATTCGATTACTAGAAGGCGTGTGCCGTGGAATGATATTCTTCAGGATTTGAGTAAGATTAGTCCAAAGGGGCTTTGGATTGAGAGAATGAGTGCTGCTAAGTCAAACTTAATCATAGTTGGCAAAGCAGAGACTGTTGATGATTTATCGCGTTTTTCTGTGAATTTGAACTATAACTCTAAATTTTTCAAAGACGCTCAGTTAACTGGATCTAGAGATTTTGTGGATGGTGAGCTTGTGTTTAAAGAGTATCAGATGACTATGAAGCTTAAGTCTCCCGAGGAGAGTTTGGGGGCAGAGGAAGCTAATACGACTAGTAAAGCAGTCACTGTTAAGAAAACCCATGCTTCCAAGAAAAAACAGTAATAATGTTTTTTAAAAGACTTAAATCTCTCTAAGCCAGACTTCTAACTTTTCATCTTCATCGAGGTCTTTGAAACCAGTTTGTTTATTTAAACTAAAAGAGTTTACTCTGATGAAATTTAAGCTTTGTAAGCTTGCTTTGATTTCATGGCTATAGCAATCTACTAGAAGATAATTGAAGGCAGTTTTTTCAGTGATGTCTAAATATTCACTGAATAGTTCAGCTAAAGTCGCATCTGTGATAGTTTCTTCATCAAAAGCAAGGAAAGATAAATGGAATAATTTAAGCTTATCTTCAGCAAGCACATCCATAACCGGGTTATCGTAGGCCTTTTTCATTAGTAAGCTATGGTATTGAAGTTTTTTGAGGATTTTTTGATTATCAGGGAATTTATGGTTTTTGTTGAAGTTGTCTTCAGCTATAGCTACAGCAACAATTTTTTCATTATCGAATATACCCAAAGCAAACTCTTTGTTTAAAGCTTCTTCTAGATAGGGTTTGAAATAGTTTCTGAAATTATTTTCGTCTAAACCTAATTCTTTAAATATAGGTAGCTGTGCATGGAATTTAGCGAGAAATTCTAAAGCTGCATCAAATTCTTCGAAGTATAGTTCACGGCATTCCATGGCTGAAGAATCTATTCTAGCGGATTATTTGTGTTGATGTAAATGTTTAGTCTAGGTGAATATTTTCAATTTTGGACAAATCTGGTATTCAATCGTGGATTTGTCCAAAATTGCTTTAGGGGTAATGTATATTTAAATTATAAATAAAATGGTGTGCCTGGGGCTGTGACCTTCAAGGTCACGATGAAAGGATTAATCCCTTCGGGGTTCGAGTCCCCCCTTAAGATCATCGCAAAACTCCAACTTCATCGTTTGTATTATGTTAGAAATCCTGTTTAATATAGGAGATAAGAAGAGAAGAGGTATCTAGATACCTCTTCTCTTGT
>JAKVAO010000118.1 GCA_022447685.1 Candidatus Caenarcanales bacterium
ATTACCAACCGATGACAGAGACAGCTTTATGTTTTTGTTCGGTAGAGACTTCGAGGTAAGCTTGGAGAGTACCGAGGTCGTGATGACCTGAGATTTCTTGAATGTGTTTAAGAGGGATGCCAGCGTTGTGCATTTGGGTTAGAGCGGTGCGACGGAAGCTGTGGGTACTGACACCTTCGACCCCAATACGAGAGCAACCGGCTCTAAGAAGTTTATCGGCAGCGTAACGGGAGAGGTGCTTCCAGGGCTGCTTACCAGGGAAAAGAAAGCCAGCATCACCTATTTTACGTAAGGGGTGATAATTGTCTAGAAAAGGCTTGAGGGAGTCTGTAATAGCGACTTGACGAGTTTTGAGCTTGCCTTTAGTGGTAGACTTACGGAAGGTGAGCGTACCGCCTTTAATGTCAGAGACTTCGAGGGCTAAAGCCTCAGAAATACGGCAACCGGTGAATAAACAGATGCCAAAGAGAGCGCGATCGCGGGGGTTAGGAAACCCTTCAGTAAATAGCCGTTGTAGTTCGGCGGTGTTTAATACTTTAGCTTGGCCATGGCCCTTAACTTTCATGGGGAGGGGAGTTTTAAATTTCTTATATCCACGATACCTCCATTATTGTGGACTTACCGCTAATATCTTGATTTTTCGTTACCCTTAATTTGGGTATTTTGGCAGAGTTAAGAAAATGTTATCTTTTCCTTTCGCTACAACCCCCATTATTTCGTTCATTCATAAGCTATATTTATTATAGTTGAAATGTACTTAGTGAAGAGCCAAGAATATTTACGAGATCATCCTGAAGGTTAAAAACATAAAGCTGAGGAACTGGAGAGTTATTGAGTACGATCTCTAGCTAAAATTTTACTCAGCTTTGGCTTCCAACCAACCCTTAATCGCTCCAGTAATTAAAGCACCTATAGGGTTATCAATAGCTTTTTCAAAACCAGCTAACCCTCCTTCTTTAGCAGCATTAATGACTTTTTGTTTCAAATCTGGGTTACTTTCTATTTGCTGGATAGCTTTGGTTGCTACTGCCATCTGCTCTGTGGTGGTAGTAATAGGGTAAGTCTGGGACAGTTCCTCAAGGAGTTGCTGGATCTCTGCTGCCACTTGAGCTAGAATTCTTTTTGACTCTGCATTGTTGTAATAATCACCCTCGACGTAAGTAGCTTCATCACTGACGTGGGTTTCACGGTAGTCTCTACCAACTTGAATATGGTGTTCGCCACTCATGTTCACTTCTCCTTGATAATTTTCAGTGTAATTTCCTTCTACATATTTAGCATCAACAAAAACAAAATCATCTGCTTTTTCTAGAGCAATCTCAGTAATTTTCTTCTCAATAAAACTATTTACAGTAGGTGGGAAATGATGGATATTTCCTGACCACAATTTTAAGTTTGAATTGTATCTGAAATAGTAATCCTCTTTGAAGTTTTCTCTAATAATATTTTCAGAAACTTTAACTTGAATAAAAACTCTTTCTCCTCTTTTTCCCAAAGCTACAATATCCAGGGATTCCTCATAATCCCTAGACATTTTTTTCAATACAGTTAAAGCTAGTCTAGGATTAATATCTTTCTCGTGATAAAGCTCAACAGTTTCTAGAATATATCTAACAAAAGTAACAAAGCCACCCTCTTTAAACTTTCCTCTAGGAGGAATTTGGTCACGTTTATCTCCGTTAACCCATTTTAAATATACATAATCACAAATAATTCCATCAAGCTGAGTACTTTCAGTAATAACCCAATCTTGAATACAACTTCCGGTTAGATTAGCACCTCTTAAATCTGCTTTTCCCAAGTTAGTTCTTACCAATATAGTCCTGGATAAATTAGCTTCTTTTAGACTTGATTGATAAAAATCTGTATCAATAAAGCTGGTATTTTCTAGATTGCTTCCATGTAAATTAACATCACGCAAATCTAAACGATCAAAGTTTTTGTTTTGTCCCTGACCTGTAATCAACAATTGGCGCACTTGTGTATTCATCAAATAAGTTTTTCCAAGCCGAACACTATTAAGCTTTTTTACTTGTTGCCAGCATGTGCGAATGAGCTTAGTAGAGTTATTATAAAAATCTCTAAAATCTGTACTTTTAAGCGTAGCTCCTGTGAAATCAGCATTGGTTAAGTCAGCCCCTCGAAAGCTTGTACCACCTATAGAGGCAAAGGCAATAGCAATAGTGCGAATCCAAGGATCTCTTGAGTCTTCTTTCATAGCACGCCAGCTAATATAAACACTAAGAAAGATTATGGCTATGGCTACAAATAAGATTATCACTGCGGAGATGTCTCCGACTAAGAAAATGGCTGCTGCAATAGCTAAAGCGATGGTTATGACAACAAGGACAGCTGCGCAGAAAGCTCCGGCGACGGTTCTAACTAAGGCGAAGCCGACAATGATGGAGAAGGCTCCGCCCACGGCGAAGAGTGCAGAACCCGAGAAGGCTCCAGCTAAGGCCACAGTAAAGGGTAAGGTAAAAGCTCCGACTACGGAGAAGGCAGCGGCGACAGAGAAGACTCCAGCTATGATTCCTAAGCCTGTTGCTATACCTTGGCAAATTGTAATAACAAAGAAGACAACAAGAAATATCAACAGAATCCACCCTCCAATTGGAGGCAATGAGCTAGGTTGACCAAATAGTGTACTAGATTTATTAAATATTTCAGATACTATCTGGCCGTTGAGGACAGAGAAAATTCCTCCTATAACTAGGGTCATCGACGAGATAAGAAATAGATAAGTGAACCAACGGTGCTGCAAGCCCGCTTTGGCTTGACAAAATTTTGTTTCTCTCAGAATAGCATTACTAAAATCTGCTCCTCGAATATCAGCTTCACTGAAATCTGCTTTTGAAAGGTCTTTTCCCTTGAATGACTGACCTCTGAGATTTTCTCCTCGGAAATTCCTTTCATCTGCTGCATATCTTTTCAAAACTTCTTTAGCTCTGGTTGTTTCTACTTTCACATGATTTCTAACTGTTTTAATTGCTAAGGCGTTGTCGATAGGAGCAATAATAAAAAAGAAAATCTTTACAACAATGGATGATATCCAGCTAGCTTGCTCGCCACTTTCTAAAACCATTAAAATAGCAGAAATTAAACCAAAATTAATGCTTATTAAAACAAATAAGGCAGTCCATCGGCGTGTATAGATGTAGCCTCCAATAGGAATTAGTAATGTCAAGATAACTGCAATCCAGATACTTCGCCTTGCTAACTTTTCTTTTTTCTTTTGCTTTTTACCGCTCTCTACAAGTTCATATTCCATAGACAATTAACTGAAAAGACTACTGAATAATGAATAAAATTAAAACCCCAAAAATTTTTCTACATCCCGAATCAATCGAATCACTAGGTTTACATATTTTAGTCTAATTGCTTGTTATTATTCATATTAGTTACGGATTATTTAAGAAACAGTTTCTAAAATAAATATTAAACACAACTAAATAAATTAGCATAAACTATTAGAAACAATCTCTAATTATAATTAGCTTTGCTATTTATTTTTAATAAAAATTCTCTCAATTCTCTAACATTGATATCTGTTAACCAAGTTAGAAAAAGTTTTGTATCACCAAGAGTAATCATACTATTTGTAACTTGTAATTCATCTGGAGTATAGGAATAAACTTTTAATTTCATTCCCAATAAATTCATCATTATAATATTGTTATGAGTAATCAAAGCTATGGGGCGAGTCAACATGAGAATGCCTACGATTAAAAATATATAATTTACGACCGCAATTAGACTAAATTTTCCAGCAATCGAAAAAGCATAAAGTGTAAAAAGACTTGAAAGTATTATAAAAATAGAAAATACTTTGCTGTATTTAATTTTTAGAGTAGAGTTTTGATTCATATTTTTAAAGTAGTTCAATTTTTTTCATCGACTTCGCTGATCGCTCATGTTATTTATATGGAGGAATATCTCCCCCCATACCCCCCTTAGCTGCCATGTATCTTCCTTGACTCGACAAACAATCTGTCTTTGGTCAAAGGATGCGAAGGGGCAAGATGATGGGGTAGAAAAGGTTAAAACTAAATCCATCCCCTTCACACCCTCTTCCCGATTGTAGTTTGTCGGTCAAGGACACGGCAAGAGAAATGTCCGCGAGAAGAATGCTCCAAAGCTCGAATCAGAGGTAAACATTTTTTGTTTTGTGGTTGAGAAAATACAACCTTAGAGCAATTGAGTTGTAATTGTTTTAAATCTAAAAAATTGAAGTGTGTTCAAGTGAAGAAAAAATCTTTAGGGAATCTAAAATGGTAAAATAGGGGGGCTTGGGGGGAAATTCCCCCTAACCAGCAGCACACCCAGTTATTGAGAAAGTAGCAACTGTATGACAAAGAGCCTGCTGGATCTCCCCTATATTTTGGCTAATTTTTGACTAAAATAACCTCTATTTGTACGGACATTTTAGGTATTTTTGGAGAGAATTTTCTTGGTCTAATTGCTTATTAGAGCATAAATAAGCAAATTCAGATTTGATCATGCTAGAACACTAAAATACCCGATGTTCAAAATAAAGCAAATGATCTTATTTTAAAGTTTGAAAATGATTTATTGGCTATCTAAACAGTTTTATAGTCTATTTCTCTGATTTACTAGAAG
>JAKVAO010000119.1 GCA_022447685.1 Candidatus Caenarcanales bacterium
ATATCTATGAGCCTTTTTTCTTAGTTTTTAGTTAAATTTGTACTCCATATTAGTTGGCAGTTGGAAACTGCCATAAATTTAGCTTTTATAATTACTTGATATTTCCTGCGCTTGGAAAGTTATATTCAAAATACTTAGATTAATCTAAGTTGCTGTTAATTATTAACACTCAAATAAAACAAACCACAAATAGTCTTAGCATCACGAATCTGACCGTCATTAACCATTTGGAATGCATCTTTTAATTTCACAATAGAAGTTTCTACAATTTCACCTTCATCTGGATTATCTTCACCGCAGGCAAGATCTCTTGCTAGAAATAAATGTAATTTCTCGGTGCAGTAACCAGGACATGGATATATAAAACCCTTATCTTCCCAAGTCTCAGCTGTAAAACCTGTTTCTTCTTTGAGTTCACGCATTGCTGTTGCTAGAGGTTCTTCGCCTGCATCCTTTTTCCCAGCTGGAAATTCATAGATTATTTCACCTACAGGTGTTCTAAATTGTTTGATTAAAACTATATACTCTGAATCTAGAACTGGAATTACACAGACTCCACCTGGATGAGTAAAATATTGTCTTGGAGCAACTATGCCTCCAGAGTTTTCAATTTCAACTTGGTCTTCAACAAAATCTAAGAAACGTCCTTTGTAAAGGATTTTGGACTCTAGAGTTTTTTCTATCACATTTATATTTTACCCCTAAGCAGTAAATATTTCTTTCAATTCATTTAAATATTCTTTAGGTAAGTGATTTTCATATTCCATGCGGATTGCATTAAATTCTTTGATAAATGCATTGATATATTTACCAGCACGAGGATTGAGAATATAGGCTTTCCAACTTGGGATTTCATAGGTTCCTTCTCCATATTGTCCCCAAGCAGCAGAGGCAACATAATCAACATTAGGAATACTTGGACTCTTATGAGTTTTCCAGTATTTGTATAAGCCTTTTACATACTCTGAAATTTGTTTGGATTGAAGCTGAAAGTCTTCTGAGAATTTCTCTTTTTCTATGAGTGTGTCTGCGCTGGTAACGAAGCTAGGGTATGGTCTGAACAAACAAGTGAAACCTAGATTAGGATTGACCACTGCAACATTATCAAGCTCATTAAATTTGTCTTTGAGTATTTCAGTATACTGAAGACCTGCTCCTAGTAAGGTTTGGTAACCTTCTATTCCCAGACTTTTAAGAGCCATTGCTGTAGCGAAGACACCAGCGGAGCTTCTAGTACACTCTAGAGAATATGACACTGGAGAGATTTGAAATTCTGCTGGGTTGAAGTATTTAAAATCCCCTGAATCCCAAGTCAAGTGTTTGAAATCGTCTTTGTTTTTTACAATAACGAAGCTAGAGCTATAAGGAGCAAAGCCGGTTTTGTGAACATCCAAAGTTATTGAGTCGGCGAGATTGAAGTTTTGGCAAACATTTTGGATTGCTTGCATTTTCTCTATTACTGATGTTTTGAAATGAAGTTTGTTTTGCTTAAGGTCATAGTTATTGTAGAAACTAAAAGCCCAACCAATAGCTGCATCAACGTGGAGATGAGGCTTATGCATATTAGGGTATTTCTTAGAGAGTTCATTTAAAACCTGGTGTACTTCTTTGATATTATCGAGTGAGCAGGCATCGGTAGTACCAATAGTAATAAGGACAGTAGGGATAAGGACATTATTCATGTAAGACTCTTCTAATTCTTTTCTGAAGATTTCTATATTAATAACATTGTTTTCATCACATGGAATTCTAATTGCATTTTTGCGTCCAACTCCAATTGCAGCAAGAGTTGTGAAGTTTGAGAAGTGACCACTCTGTGAGTTTATGAATTTAAATTCTTGTTTAACCCCCATTAAGCCGTATTCTCTAATATCAGGAAAGGCTTTGTTTAAACCAAGTATGTAACCATACATATTACCTTTGGTTCCACCTTCTATTGCAAGCCCTGAGACTTTTTCAAGGTCGGTGTAACCAAGTATCTTTGCAAGTGATTTAACCACTCTAACTTCTAATTCATTGGCTCTTTTACCATATTTACTTGTAACCAGATTTGGGTTAATTAGACAAGCTCCCATAGCTCCTAGCAGAGCTGGTAACAGTGTTATCGGAAAAACATTTCTCCAGTCTTTGCCGGTTCTACTATCAAGTGAGTTATAGTACGGCAGTATTGATGCCATCGCATCTTTCTCTATACCTAGCTCCTCTTGGACTTGTATGCCGTAGTTAAGGAAGTCCATGTCGAGGTTTTTATTCGGTTTTTTAGAATATTCTACAGCTTTGTAGAGAAAGTCTTTAATACTTGGGAAAAAAGCATCAAAATGCTCTGTCTTATCTATCATTTCGCCATTTAGAGCGCCAATTTCAATTACCTCAAGTAATTTTAGATATTCTGGGTCTAAATTTAGGTTTTTTAAAGCTTCTATGTCAAATTCTTGGTAAGCAGCTTCATTACTGTTAAGAGTCTGATCCATACATATAATATACCCTAAATGACTTAAGAAGCCTTATTAAAAATGAAAAAAGGACTTCAATGAAGCCCTTTTTCTGAAATATATACATTAAATAAGATTTACTGATCTTAGATTGAACTAGCTTCAGAGGTAAATACTCTGTAAGAATTGAAGTCCGTGTAGTTGCCTTCCATACTGATACTAGCTCTAGATAATGGATCTCTAACACCGACAACTACTCCATCTACCAAACCTTTAGCTGCTCCAGAACCAAAACCAGTAACCAAACCAGTTAAGAAACCTGTTGGAACTCCAACTATATTAGCTACTGTTCCACCACCAAGTGCTTCAGGAAAACCTTCAGAGTGATCAAGTGACTTAGCTACACTACCTCTAACTGCCCCGAGTACAGCTCCTAAAGGTGCTGTAATGAAAGGACCAAAAAAGTTATCAAGAACGAAAGAATCTTCGTATTTAGCAAGTTCAGCTTCAAGTGCAAGAACTTTAGTGTTTAAAGAACCAACAGAACCATTTAATTTAGAATTTTCATTTTTAAGACTAGCCATAAGGCCTTTAAGATAAGCAAGTTTCTTCTCGTATTCATTTTTTTGCTTGCTAGACATAGCTTTTGCGTTCTTAAGTTTCTCAGCTAAGCTATCTATTTCCGATTCAAGTTCAGAAATTGTCTGTTGGTTAGTGTTAACCGACTCCAAACTAGCGTATCCACCTGCATTTGCTGGTACTGAACCAAAAAATAATGCTAATAAAACTAAAATTAAAGTAAATTGTTTCATAATTTAATTTATACCATAAATATCTATATTTTTAGACCAAAAATACTCCATCTATAGATCTAAACTTCAATATGTAATACAATTATAAATACATGTTTGCGCTCAAATATGGATATAAAATCAACTAGCCAAACATTAGAAGCAAAACAACATAACAAAATTGATGAACTCGAGGCACTATTGGAGCTTGAGGCTTTAGGAGAAATTCCTGATCAGCTTAATCTTCTTTCGCGGGACTCATCTAATTTGGGTGTTGATGGATTGCCGCGTGAAAATTTACTCGATTCAGCTATAAAACTAGCCCAAAAGTCAAATATCAATGTACCTGAGTCTTTTTTTGATTTCTTAGATAAGGTCGCAAGAAAAGAAGAAACGACTATTTTTCCAAGAATTAATTCAGCAGTTTTACTCGGCTATATGGCAACGCCTTTTCTCGAGAAATTTCCCGGTCTTGCCAAAATACTCGATCAAATACCTAGAGTTGATTTAATTAGTAGAGCCTGTGAAAAAATTATAAAGTCAGCCAAAAGAAACGATTTACTTAGAGTTACTGCTGGGGGCGCAGATATTTTGAATTCTCTTTTTAGACCAGTTAAGGATATTTATTTGGGAAGAAGTATAGTTGTGCTTTTAACTAATTTAGCTGAGACTTTAGAAGAAGTATTCCAAATGAAGAATGCAAGTTATGAAAATCTAGCTGAGGGAGTTCATAAAGCTGTAGATCTTGTAGATAAGGCTTGTAATGATATTGTTAAAAACCCAGACAAGATTAAGTCTCCTCAATGGCACAGAGATAGTGGAGTCTTAGGTATCGCAAGTTCTGCTACTGGTGCTTTATCTTTCCTAGGTGAAATAACCAAAAATACTCCTCTTGCCTTAGTTGGTAGATTCTTGCAGACCTATACCTCTGATGGTGATAAGTTCCTGAGTAATAATCCTGATAGAAACTACTCTGGCTTCGGCTTTACTCTGGAGAATGCACTCGATAATATTGTTAGATTTACGGATGGTAAAGTTCCAAGGCATGTAACCAAGATATTACTTGCAACTCAGTATATGATCAGTAGTGCTAGTAGAACTCTTGCTATAAGATCTCAGGCAGCTGAGCATAAACCTAGTATGGATAAAATTTATGAAAAACCATGGACGTATTTAAGGAAAGCATCAGCAAGTTTATTCCGGGCGCTCAATCCATTCGATATAGCTGCATCCCATAATTTAGAACCAGCAATGACTTAGAGCCTGTCTTGAAAGTTAATTAAATCAAGCGAGTCTTTTAGTCATAATACGGATCATGGCTATTTTGACCAT
>JAKVAO010000012.1 GCA_022447685.1 Candidatus Caenarcanales bacterium
GTAAAATCGACTCAGATCTGAACCCATACATTCATATTACAGTATTTACCTTATCCACTCAAATTGGAGAAGACCCATATTAATAGAACTAAAATCACCAGATATTTCATTGATAAAGTCTTGAGTTTCTTTAGATGCATAGCCCGTAACTATAGTGACATCAGTAAATTTGAATTTATCTAGAGAATTTAAGATACGTGAAATCAATGACTCTGATTTATTAATTTTTATACATGTTTTAGCCAAGCCCTGTGCCTGAGCTTTTATTCTTGATGATTTACCTGCAGCTAGGATAATTGCTTTCATGGCTGAAATTATATCAACTAAAAAATGTGGTATAACTAGATTGTACTTTTAGGGAATAACTAAGATTAAGTATGCCAGATCATAAAGCAGATATTAAATCTCTTGAAATTACATCTGAAACTACTACTAGAGGAGCTGAAATAGCTAAGTTTATGCCTCTTGTAGAGATAATCGCGCGTAAAGAGTATGGATCTAGAAAGTACCAAAACATTTTTTCTTTCGATGAATTAGTGAACACAGGCTTAATCGCTGTTCATAACCTAATAGAACAAGCTAAAAGCAAAAAAGACACTAAGTATAACTCCAGCTATATAGCTCAGTCTGTAAAATGGGCTATCACCGATGAACTGAGAAAGCGACAATCCTGGTATGGAGTGAAGAGAACAGCCCCTAGCCAAGACTCAGCTAAAACTAAAAAGGAAGCTGACCCAACTGAAACTACAGTAATTAAAACCGCTGACGATTTCAAGAAAGCTGTATTTGAAGTAATCATGTCTGTTGAAGGCATGGAAGAGGACTTAGGTTTCGCTCCAGCTGATAATAGTGAAGACCACTTAGATCGCCTAGAGCTCCTTGCAATGAAAAACAGCCTCAAAAAATCTGTTGATAAACTCCCTGAGAATCTAAAAAAAGTAGTAGTAATGAGATTCTACGAAAATATGTCTGGTAATGAAGTAGCCGAAGCCCTAAATGTGACACCATCCAGGATTTCACATATGATTAAAGAGGCTACTAAAAAACTAAAAGTCTTTATGATAGCCGAAGGCTACAATGATTGATCACCCCATTCTGGATACAGTTAAAGAAACAATAATTGAACAAGGAGAACTTGGTCTTTTCCTACTTTCATTTTTCGAGTCAATATTTTTCCCGATACCACCTGATTTCATGTATATTCCAATGATACTTGGTGGTTACCCGAATCCATATTTACTTGCAACACTTGCAAGTATTGCAAGCGTACTTGGAGCTGTAGCTGCCTATGCTATAGCTTACTTTGGTGGAAGAAGTTTAGTATATAAAATTTCTAATAAAGCTATATCGAAATATCTAGGACAAGTTGAGGAGTTTTTCGACAAATATGGCTCAATTTCTATACTACTTGCTGCATTTACCCCTATTCCATTTAAAGTTTTTACCCTATCTTCAGGGCTTGCAAAGATGCCTTTTAAGCAATTTATCTTATACTCTTTGATCGGCAGAGCGGGCCGTTTTTATCTTGTCAGTTTTCTTTTGGTTAAATTTGGTGAAAACCTAATGAAGAACTTTTTCACTTATTCATTAATCGCAATCCCAATCGCGCTTATCTTAATTTTGATCAAGTTCAAAAAATAACCAATAATAAAGATTATTTTGAATTAATTTTTTTTCATTAATTAAGAAATTCTTAACCTTGTATTAATTTTTTTTGTCACTAATGAATATACAAATGGCAAAAAGAGTAGAAAAACTAAAGCTTGAAAATATCCTTGCCTTAGACGCGGAGAGAGAGAAATCTTCATTCTTCGATGAGTTGCAAACTGAAACTGCAAACATTGCTCTTGAAAATTCATTTGAAGTTGACTTCACGAGAATCAATCAAGTTAAGCCAAAGCCACAGACCAATTATGCAGTTCCTTGGAACGAAATTAATAAAGAGAAAAAGGTTAGAGCAATTTCAGATTACTTCAAAAAAAATCCTTTTGCTCATTTAAAAAACTTTCCAAAAGCTAAAAAAATATTCCTAGACCTCTTCGAGAATGTTGAAGATATCAATAAAGACATTGAGTTCTTAAAAGAAGAATTAGACAAAAATACTTCATCTAGAGACCAATACGGCAAAGTAATTATCAATGTAAGTTTCGATGAATTTAATCCAGCAGCTTTCAAGATACAGATTTTCAGACCGATGATGGAAGAAATCAAGCAGTTCTTCATATTTGACTTGAGCAAAGCTGCAAACAGTCCAGAAAGACTACAAGTTCATACTCAAAATGATAAGTCTAAAAAGATTATTTTATTAAGATCACTACATGAAACTAAGTCTAGACCAAGAATTCCATTAAAATCTATTCAATTTGATGCTGAAATCTGGAAAGGCTTTATCGGTTCAAAAATAGTTTCAGATTCATATAACAAAGTTCTGGATTGCCTAGAAAGAAATCATGTAGTTTTCGAAGAATTTGTTAAAAGAGTTAATTCACGCGAAGCTAAATATTTGCAATTCTTAGCAAAAGATCTAATCAGAAATATTTCAATTAGAACTAACAGCAAAGACACTAGCTTTATCAATTTTAAAACTGAGCAAGGACAAAGTGTCGAATTTAAAATTAATAAACTTGCTGTATCCTTACAACTTTGCTAATTAAAATCATATAATATTCAGAGTGACTGAGTTATTCAAAACTTATGTTCATAAATTCTCTGCTTTCTTGCAAATAATGGCAAGACTCCTGATTAATTTTTTCAGTTCTTTACAATATATACTTAAATCTAAGATTTTTTTCCCAAACCTAGTTAGCTATGCAAACAACCTAGTAAGTTCAGTAACACTTCCTACTATAGTTATTGCAATTGCAATTGGAGTAGTAATCGGAGTTCAACTAGGGCCACAGTTTGTAAGTCGAGGCGTTGGATCAAAGCTGGGAATCTTAACCATACTCACCATGAGTAGAGAACTAGTACCAATACTAGGTGGTTTCATGATTGCAACTCAGTATGGTACAGCACTAACAGCTGAAATCGCAAATATGAAAATCACAGAACAACTAGACGCTCTAAAGATTTTCAAAGTTTCTCCAGTCTTCTATATTGTGAGTCCAGCTTTACTTGCAGGAGTGATAATTTCTCCTCTATTGTTTTGGCTTGCTGTTTTA
The DNA here is from genome assembly GCA_022447685.1 of Candidatus Caenarcanales bacterium. Taxonomy (GTDB): domain Bacteria; phylum Cyanobacteriota; class Vampirovibrionia; order LMEP-6097; family LMEP-6097; genus DT-14. The sequence continues at coordinate 3,162 of JAKVAO010000012.1, forward strand.
TTCGGAACCCTCAGTACATACCTGACTGTAACTGTAAATGAAGATCTTTCCTGGAATAGTTATTTATCTAGTATCGTTGATTATTACAAGCTCGATGATTTTTATCTCTGCATCTCCAAAGCATCTGTTTTCGCTTTGATTATTGTTGTCATCGCCTCAACCATAGGTTTAAGTGTCGGCAAAGGTGGAGCCCGTGAAGTGGGGAGAGCTACAACTGTTACTGTAATTTCATGTTTTATAGCAGTTATAATTACTGATTTAATTATGACAATGTTTTATCTGGACCTATGAGCTTATTAAATAAATACTTAGATGATTTTGAAAAAATTTACGAACTCTATCAGGGCTTCAATTCATATATCAATATCTCGGCTATCAGAGAGAAAGAAGAAGTTTTCGAAAAACATTTCCTAGACGCATTAGAAGCTTGGGATTTAATAGAAAGCTGCCTGAATCAACAAGAAAGCACAGAAAAGCCATTCAAGATCTTAGACTTAGGAACTGGAGGAGGTTTTCCTCTAATCCCTCTAGCCTTAGTTGCCAAAAGAGAAAATCTAAATATCCGTTTCACAGCGCTGGATTCAGTAGCCAAAAAACTCAAATTCATTGAAATCATTAAAGAAAAACTAGGCTTAGATAATATTGAAACTCAAGCTGCTAGAGCAGAAGATATTGCTCGAATAGATTCTCCACAAAGAGAAGTCTATGACATGGTGCTATGCCGTTCTGTAGCTTACTTGAATATAATTTTAGAACTTGCAGCGCCGCTTCTTAGAATCAAAGGAAATTTTCTTGCCTTCAAACAACTAGGTGAAAATGAATTCGCTGACGCTAAGAATGCTATAGAAATTCTGAAATTTAAACTCATGCAAGAACATAAGTACAGCTGCTCAGGTCTAGATAAAGCTCTGCTAGTCTTCGAAAAGCAAGGCAGAACAGATGCTAAATACCCAAGACTTTATTCTCAAATTAAAAGCAAGGCTCTCTAAACTGAGCTTGATAGATTCATAAAAGATCTGAATTTACTATATAATTAGAAGATAGCAATGGAAAAAAACATATTACTATCTAACGCAAAAGTGATCAATGAAGGGCAGATTTTTGCTGCAGAAGTTATTATTGAAGGCGATCTAATTAAAGATATTATCCCTCATGATTCCAAGGACTACCAAGAGTTCAGGAATCACGCAATGAAAGATAATATGGAAGTACACGACCTGAACTTCAAATATTTAATGCCAGGTATGATCGATGATCAAGTGCATTTCCGTGACCCAGGTTTAACTCATAAAGGCGACATGAAGACAGAGTCTAAAGCAGCTGTAGCTGGTGGTATCACTAGTTTCTTCGAAATGCCAAATACTCACCCTAGAACACTTACTATTGATCTTCTAGAGGAGAAATTTGATAATGCGAAGTCTAAAGCTTACGCTAACTATTCTTTCTACATGGGAACTTCTAATGAGAATATCGATGAAATTGTCAAAATAAATCCTGAGAAAGTTTGTGGAGTCAAAATTTTCATGGGTGCATCTACTGGTAATATGCTGGTTGATGACGACGAAGCCTTAGCTAATATCTTCGAGAAATCACCAGTACTAATTGCTACTCACTGTGAAGACGAAGAAATTATTAACCGCAATACTAGAATCTTCAAAGAAAGACATGGAGAGGATCTTTCTGTTGATTATCATCCACTTATTAGAAGCCATGAAGCTTGTTACAAATCTAGTGAGAAAGCTGTTGCACTAGCGCAGAAATATAATTCAAAATTACACGTTCTTCACTTATCTACAGCTGATGAATTGAAATTATTTAGAAATGATATCTCTACTCGTGAAAAAAGAATCACTTGTGAAGTTTGTTGTCATCATATCTGGTTCTCAGATGAGGACTACGAGAAAAGAGGTTCACTTATCAAATGGAACCCAGCAGTTAAAACCAAAGGCGATAGAGACGCTCTTCAAAAAGCTCTTAGAGGGAATTTAATCGATATAGTTGCAACAGATCATGCGCCTCATACATTAGATGAGAAACAAAACACATACTTCAAATGTCCAGCAGGTGCACCAATGGTGCAACACGCCCTAAATGTAATGTTTGAATTACACTATCAAGGCAAAATCAGCTTAGAGCATATTATCGAGAAAGTTGCTCACGCTCCAGCTACAGTTTTTCAGATCGAGAAACGAGGTTTTATCCGTAAAGGCTATAAGGCTGATTTAACAGTATTTAGCTTAGATACATCAGAGCGAGCTGAAACATGGACTGTAGATAAATCCAACATACTATACAAGTGCAATTGGGCTCCAGTAGAAGGTTACAGCTTCCACTCTAAGATTCATAAAACTATTATCAACGGTCAATTAGTCTTTAATGAAGGTAAATTCGACGAAGATTTCAGAGGCGAAAGAATTAGTTTTAGCCGCTAAAAGATATTTCTTAATTTTAATGTCAAAAATTCTTACAGGCGTACTTGTATATACGTAAATCATGATATCCCCCCGATGAACAAAATACTTGCCTTGATGAATGAAAGATCCCTCATGCATAAGATATCTCCCATCATCTCCTTATCGAACTTTTTTTTATCAAGGCAAGATTATTTTTAAAAAGAAGCGACAAGGAAGTCGCTTCTTTTTTCTTTTATAGAAGCTAGGTTTGTCACGAAATGTTCAATGGCAAAGCTGCTATAAGTTTTTTAATAGTTGCTCACGCTCAATATACAAATCTAATTTCTTTCTATGCTGATGTACAGGACAAGTATTAAAGAAATTCTCTTTCTCGGCTTGATCAAAGAATTCTTTGGATTTCTTAAAATTCTTAATTTTCATATAGTAAATCGCTTGGTAAAGCTTACTATAAACAGAAACATCATCAATGCTAATAAACTCATTCAGCAACGCCTTATATGCTCTATGAGATTGGTCGCTAACGAAAATTTTCATAGCTGAAATCATTTCACAGAAAAGAACACACGGATTATTAAGCTCGAAGTTTTCCTTAAGAGCCTTCTTAAACTGAAAGCTTGGCTCAGATTTACTCAAAATATGCTTATAAAGTATGAAATCGTTATGTATATAATCCCAATAATTCTTATGCTCAATAAAATTACTTATAAGCTGCGAATTGATTATATAAGCTATAGCTCCAGCAAAAGCCCTGTATGAAATCTTACTATCAAAATCCATGGTCGGAATATCAGAGATATAGATGAAACCATTTGGATTTAGTTTTTCAAAAAGCTGGTCCAGTGATTCCAATGCATTAAAGTTAAAGTGAATCTTCTGTTCATCTTTATAGGAATCAGCAATGCTATGAATAAAATCTCGATATTTTTTCTCTTTCGCTTCAAAGCGGACTTTCTTCTCTTCCATCCAAAATTCTTTAAGAACTTGGACTTGTCTGTCGCTATGCTCTAAAAATTCAATGTAGAGCTTCTCAAGCTGACCTGAACTCTTTTTGTAGATAGAGCAAGGCAAAGTATGTAAACAATAATTCATTATCACCAAATCTAAATTCTCAAGTTCATATGGTTTCGATTTGATGTCACAGCATTCTTCAATTTTCAATAAATCTAACTGTAAATATTTAAAATGTACATTTTCCTTGAATTCTTGATAAAGATTCCGACTTCTAAGGTCTTTGACGATTCTAAAGTTAAAATCAGAGATCAAATATTCGACTTTATCCAGTAAACCTTCTTTTTTACAAGCGAAAAGAAAATGGCGAGCAAATATACCATTACCTGCACCACACTCAAGTATTCTATACTTTTTGTCACTTCTTTTAACTCTTTTCAGGAGCTTTACTATACTATGCGCGTGCGGATAGGAACTCGTCGAGACATTCGGAATCGCTTCCTTATTCTTCAGGTCGAAAATATCAATCCCTGTCTCTATATAAGTCTCTGCACTTTTTTGATAAAGTGGCGCTTCTTCAAAACTGTAAATTTCACCGCTTAATGTCATTGGCGTTAACTGTATTTTAACAAAGATTTGATAGACTTTCTCAGAATCACATTCAGGTGTGATTAGTCGTAGATTCTAGGAGATGTAGGCTTGAACGATATTTTTGCAGGCATATTAAAGCAGGTTGGTATTAAGAATACTAATGATTCTGATACTGATAGTAATGGTCGGGTTCATAGAAAACAATTAAGTCCCAATCAAAAGAGATTGGATGATATTGCAAATAGTCTGAGAAACTCAGATATGCGCGAATATTATGATATTGACCCATTTGAAAGAGCCACCGACATGGCTTAAACTAAGCTTGCTTCTTTCCTTGAAGCGATTTCAAAGTTTACAATATTATTTTCAGGTAGAATCTGACCGATTATTTCATCGATTTGGTTTAAAACTATGTTCATTGAGCTTTTCTCGATATATGGATTAGCATCTGGGTTTTGGATTATGTATGAGACATCACCGTTTTCTAGTAATTTATTAAGCCTCGCTATATCTGGCGCCATATGGTTTTTGATCTGCTCATCTATGTTTCTTTGGTCTACAGCCCGAGTATCATTATTTTCGATACCTCTGCGTAACATACGTGTTTTTGCAATTTTTTCATCTTCTTGACCAAACAAATGCATTTTATATCTATCTACTGCTGAATTTGATTTCCTAGAAGCCGCATTAGCTTCTTTAAGACTCACAAGCTGGTCATTTGGAATATCTCCTACTCTAGAAGCTTTAAGTAACGCTGTATAGACTGGACCATTATAATTTTGTTTTATTGTTGCGATATTCTCTGGCTTTGTAAAACCAATATTCAAATCCACATCTACATCATGAAGTGATGAGGCTTGCTCACGAAATTGCCCATTATTAAACTCATTTGGACTTAGCAAATTGATCTCACGCTCTTGAAGATTTGATTTACCCTTAACATCCATCTCAGCTAAGCCTTGAATAAAATCAGAAAGACTTTTAGCTACAGAGAGTTTTCCTGATTCTGGTGCACCAGAGATAAGCAAAAGTGGCTTAGTTTCTGGCTGAGTTATTGTCTTAGTAGGATTTTGAAAAGTTAGTACTGAGTTCATGTGCTTCGTTACACCCTCACTATGAATTATAGTTTTATTAGATAAATTTGTTAAGTTTTATTCTAAAAAATATAATTATTCAATTTTCCTTAAAAATAATGCCAATAGATTCAGTAAGCACAAAGGGTAAGATAAGATACCAAAAAGGCAAGCAAAATGATAGAAAATAATAGAACTTCTAGAAAAAATATACCCTTAAAAAAAGGGAAATAATACGACAAAAACACAAATCTACTCAGCACAGTATTCAAGATATTAAATCAGCAATTTTCAATACAAATTATTTCAATTCAAGATTAGGTGAATTCTCAAATAATTTTCCAATCATCTATGTACCAACAGAAAATGTAAGTAAATTTGAACAAGAAATAAAACAATTAATTAAAAATAATTATTTTATTAATAACGAAAAACAAGAGCCAGAAATACTAAGCTTCAGCTCAAACCAGTCTAATGATGACTACTGGACTCTAATTGAAATGATAGATGAACTTGAAGATCAAGGAAAACCTTATTAAAGTTATTACAATGGTTTCTGATGAAGATCTTTACAAAACAATGACAGAAGATAGTTCACTCAGTAGGGCTAATCCTAGCTTCTTCAACTACTCGGGTAAGTAATAACTATCATATTTATTATAAAATTACTTAAATGTCAGAGAATCTAGCTAATTCAGAAATAATCCCAATCAAATGGAATGAAAGCAAAGCACTAGTAGAAATTATTGATCAAACCAAACTTCCCTATGAGTGTATCTGGGAAGAAATAAAAAGCTATGCAGAAATGGCGCATGCTATTAAAGCAATGCTGGTAAGAGGCGCACCACTAATCGGCATCTCTGCTGCCTATGGTTTAGTACTTGCCCTGCAAACTTACATAGAAGAAAACGACAAACTAGCAGAGAAGAAAAGCCAAAGCACATTAACCGAGCAATTCAACACTGCTTACCAAGAATTAGCTGCAACTAGACCTACAGCTGTTAACCTTCACTGGGCACTAGAATTAATGAAACAAAAATTTGAAGATCTTCTAAGCAAGGAAGAAAACCATGAAGAAATCTACCAAACACTTTTAAATAAAGCCAAATGGATTCAAGAAGATGATCTTTCTAGATGCAAACAAATGGGTGAGCATGGTGTAAATAAAATCAAAGAAGATCTTAGAAACACGTTAAAAGAAAGAAAAATCAATATACTAACTCATTGCAATGCAGGTGCCCTGGCGACAGGAGGCTATGGCACCGCACTTGGTGTAATCCGCAGACTCCATGAAGAAAATCTTCTAAACATGACTTACTCAGACGAAACCAGACCGCGTCAACAAGGTTCAAGGCTGACAGTATGGGAACTCGCTCAGGAAGGAATCCCCGTAACCATGAACGCTGATACTATGTCTGGATTCTTGATGCAAAGCGGAAAAATCGACGCCATAGTAGTTGGCTCTGACCGTATCGCAGTCAATGGCGATGTTGCCAATAAAATTGGTACTTATCAATTAGCAATTCTAGCTCAATATCACAATATTCCTTTCTATGTAATAGCACCCGAGTCAACTATTGATTTCAATATCAAGTCTGGAAGCGAGATACCGATTGAATATAGATCAGGACTTGAGTTAAGTCATATAAATGATAGAGCTTGCACCTTCGTGAAATCAGAAGATTCATCTGAGTACTCCAAATCCGCAATTGAGGTCAAATATATTAATCCTGGCTTCGATGTCACTCCAAATCACTTAATTAGTGGAATAATAACCGAAAAAGGTCTAAGAGAGCTGCCTTTGGAATCTTTAGAAAGTGATAAACATTTAAGTTCGCTCTCCTAACCGAAAATGTTAGAATCAAAAGGAGTTGGTATTACTATGAAAACAGAGAAAGCACAAGCGGGCGTAGAGGAAAAAAAATTCCCAGATATAGCTATAGAAACTAAAGCGAAAGTCTCTGGTTCACTCGACAAAGTCGGTATGGAAGAAGTCGAACTAGTAATTCAAGTCCAATCTGATAATGGTTCTTTGATATCTTTACCAGCCACAGCGAATCTTTTCGTTAGCCTGGATGCTCCGAATAAGAAGGGAATCCACATGTCGAGGTTATTACTCAATGCTCACGAAATTTTCGAAAATGAGTCTATGAGCTACGCAACTCTTGCAAAGCTAGTTAGAAAATTAAAAGAATCTCACAACGATATGAGCCTTTCTGCTTTCGTTGAGATTAAGTTTGAGTATGCTTTGAAAAGAAAAGCCTTATTAAGTGATAACTCCGCTTGGAGATTCTATCCAATTAGTCTATGTGCAGAGATAGATGCTAACAATAAAGTTAAATTCGACACTAAGATCAATATCGCTTACTCTAGCACTTGCCCTTGTTCAGCTGCGCTATCAAGACAATTAATCCAAGAAGAGTTCGTAAAAGCATTTGCGAATAAAGATCTTTCTATGGAAGAAATCTACAACTGGCTCGGTAGAGAAGAAAGCCAGGTTGCAACTCCACATAGCCAGAGAAGTTATGCAGATATCAACTTAAGTCACTACGAAGATCAGATCGAAGACTCAAAAGAATTATTTGAATTAATAGATGGTTTAGAGACAACTATCTCGACTCCAGTTCAAGCAGCCGTGAAACGTGAAGATGAGCAGGAATTTGCAAGATTAAATGGTGCAAACTTCATGTTCAGTGAAGATGCGGCTAGAAGATTCAAAGAATTCTGTAATAGTTTAGAGTATTTAGCAGACTTCCAAGTGAAAATCCAACATATTGAGAGCTTACACCCTCATAATGCTGTAGCTTATGCTTCCAAAGATAAGTAAATATTAAACTTAGACAAGTAAATTAATTTTTACTTTACTGAAACGACCAAGCTCAATTAAGAAATAACCTACAGACATCAGGAATCATCTCATTTGCAGGTGTAGGTTAATTCTGCTAGCAAGAAATGCTTGCGTCGATAGAGAAACAAGTATCTATTTTTGAGAATTCATATTTGCGAATAAAGAAATAACCATCTTTCATCAAGAAATCAGTATCAAAGCTTAAGAAATTTAATTCTGCGATCAAGAAATGAGTATCTTAAGTAAAGAAATAATCAAGCCCAGCAAGGAAATATCTATCTTCGTCAAATAAATTTCAAAAATTTTTCAAATTTATTATCAAATAATCCTACAGCTCACTTTATATAGTTATCAAATCTATGTTTTATAAGCGTTACTTATGCTCAAAAACAAAATAGATAGATACAGTTTTAATGGCACAACAATTAAAAGCAGATTAATCCAGCTATAGCTGGGCTTAGAGCTTTGCGTCAAAAGGAGAAAGAAAATGGGAACAGTCAACGGCGGTAATTATGGAGTAAAATTTGAGCTTCCAACTATAGAAACTAATTCTGAATATCTCACAGAGAATCTAAAAGAGAAAAATGATAATAAGCCACAAATATTTTTAACTAATTTTAATGAAGGGCAACTTTATAGCCAAGGCAACACAAAAGCACTTAGCCTTGCACAACAGGGGGCTGTCACCAATAATGAATGGAGTAATGCTGTTACAGTAAATGGAGGAGCTATCGTAGCATTTCATCATGATCCTGGCTCGTACCAAGAAGAACCCACAATAAGAGAAAAATTGACTAATTTTTATAATGAACACATAGATCCAGCATTACAAGCATTTCCTCACCATTTGGAAAATTTCAAGAATAACAGTAGTTTTGATGAAGTAACGAAAGATACAACACATGAATCAATATTTATGGAACATATATACAAAAACAATATCCCCACAGATCAAATGGCAATAGATTCTGAATAAATTAAGAAATAAAATGAGACATACAAGAAAGTAAATCAATTAATATCAATGTCGCAATAAATAATTTTATGAGTCAAGAAAGACTGCTAAGTAAGCTGGTAATTTACAGCAGTCGCGTAAAAAAGAAGGAGAACAATAATGGTAGAAATTAATAATACAGTTGGATATTTATATGAGCAAACAATAACTCAAGAAGAACTAGCACCTGTAGTAGAAACAGAGCAACCTCTAAGTACAGGACTTGGTGGTATCACAGATACACCTAGAGACGTCGATCCAGTTACGCTTTCAGAAAACTTACCTACAGATCAAGGTACTACAAATGAAGTATCTGAGGTGGTTGCAAATGCAAATTACCCTTGGATTCAGGGACATGGAGCAACTGATTTAAATAACGAAATACTTGTTGCGAATAACAATATTGGAACGGATGGAGTAATAGTATCTATTGACCCAGAAGTTGAAATTGGTGAAACAGATACAAGAGATACTCCTAGTAGCGACACTCAACCTGAAGAGAACATTGGCTTTTGGGAAAGATTCAAAAAAGGTTGGGCAGACTTATACGAGTACACAGAAGAGGATAGACAAAGAAGTTATCAAAACATCCACAAAATGAGAGAAGCAGGAGCTGGGGGAGTACATTAAGATCAAATTAAACCTAGTAACTATTATGTAAAATCATACAGCTGGACTATGGAGATTTAACTACAGCCTGTGAATAAATGAATCAGGTCGAGACATATGATTAATGATTCATTTTCACGTAATACAACAATAGCGAGTTTAGAAGTAGGTATCCGCGGCTTAATGCAAAGACACGAGATCATTGCAGGAAATATTTCCAACGCAGGTACTCCAAACTATATAGCGAAAGAAGTAGCCTTCGAAGATGAACTCGCTAAAATTCAAAGAAAAATTAGATACGGTAACGATATAGAACTTTCAAATACTGATGACGAGCATTTTTCACTTGCAGCGAGCAGTGTTATCGAAGCGAAGATCGAAATTTCAGAACCAGAGAGAGACTTTATTACCAATGGAAATAACGTTGACCTAGACCGCGAAATGCTAATTCTCGGTAAAACTGGAATGAAATATAAAGCCGTTGCCAACATGGGTAAACGATTCTTTGAACATATGCAGGCAATTATTAGAGGTTAAATCTAGATGTATAACTACGACACTTTAGATATTGCAGGAAGTGCACTTAGAGCTGAAAGGCTCAGAATGGATGTTATTGCAGGTAACATCGCAAACATGAATACTACACATAACGCTGATGGAATGGTACAGCCCTATATTCGTAAATTGGTAAGTTTCAAAACCATAATGGATGAGCAAAGCGGCCTAATCAAGGGAGTTGCAGCCGATGGTGTTATGAATGATACTGAAGCTCTGAATGTAGTCTATGACCCTAGTCACCCAGACGCTGACGATCAAGGTTATGTCTATTACCCAAACATCTCAATAGAAGAAGAGATGACAGATATGATCTCAGCGAAAGCAGCTTACGAAGCAAATATTACAACGATAAGAACATATAAAGAAATGTTCAGAGCAGGTTTGGAGCTTTAATTATGGATTTTATTACAGGCTTACAGTTATACAATACCTCCGTCAAAACACCACTACTAGACGAGAACCCAAGTTATTTCTCTAAACTTCACAAAAAACCAAGCAATGACACGCTTGTCGAAAGATTCGATAAGACTCTTGAAAAAGCAATGCAGACACTGAAAGATACCAACACTGCTGCTGAAATAGAAATGGAATCATATATCTCTGGTAAAACCGTTGACCCAGCTGAAGTAATGCTGGCAATGGAGAAAGCGAGCATGGCTACCAACCTTGCGATTCAAATCAGAAACAGAGTAGTAGAAGGATATAAGGAAATAAACAATATACAAGTATAGGGGTGATTAAATAATGGCAGAAGATTTACAAGAAAAACAAGGTGACATAATTGACGACAATTTCGATGATTTTGGAGAAGGGAAATCCTCCAAAGGTTTCTTTGCAAACCCAGTCAATATCATCATAGTAGCTGTAGTAGTTGTTGTCGGTGGAATCGGATCTTACTTAGTCTTCAAACCTAAATACTCTGTACTATACTCTGGCTTAGACACTTCTGATGCAGCTGCAATCAGTTCATACCTCAAAAAAGAAAATGTTAAATTCAAAATCACTGGTGACGGTAATACTATCATGGTTGCTGGTACATCTGTACCAAGATTAAGATTGGATGTTGCTGGTAAAGGCTTGCCTAAAGGAAGCGGTGTTGGCTTCGAGGTTTTTGACAAAAAAGACCTAACAGTAACTGATTTCGGTGAGAAATTAAAATACCATAGAGCTTTAGAAGGTGAATTATCTAGGACAATTAGTTCACTTGATAGTGTCAAAGACGCAAGAGTTCACTTAGTACTTCCTAAGAAAAGTGTCTTTGCTAGTAAAGAAAAACCAGCTACAGCTTCTGTAGTTATAACTCCAAACTTCGGTAAAGATTTAGAACCAGCTCAAGTTAAAGGTATACAACATTTAGTTTCTAGCTCCATAGCAGGTCTTCAACCAGATAAAGTTCAAATCACTGACAACACTGGAAAGTCTTTAGTTACTTTTACAAGTGAGCAAACTCTCTTTGCTAACCGTTTAGAGATGAATGAAAAAAGACAAAGAGAATTTGAGAAGAGATTAGAAAAAGATTTACAAAGTTTACTTGATCCAATACTTGGTGCTGGTAATGTACTCGTTAATGTAAGTGCTGAACTAAACTTCGATGAATCTGAAATGAACATAGAAAGATTCTCACCATTGGATGCTGAAGGTAAAGCAGCAGACCCAGTTATCAGGAGTGAAAAAGTTATTACCGAGAAATATGCTAAAAGTGCTAGCGAAAGACTTCGAGGAGTACCTGGCAGTAAGAGCAATATACCTAATTTCGCTGGAGTTCAGGTAAATGAACTTAAAGACCTGGGTCCTAAAAAAGACTATGTAAAAGAAGATAAAACAGTTAATTATGAAATCAGCAGAACTGTAGAAAAAGTTAAAAAAGCAACTGGCATGATAGATAAAGTATCTGTAGCAGTTGTAGTCAACAAAGACTTATCTCCTTCTGAAAGAGCAGTACTCAGGCAGACAGTTACAGTAGCTTCAGGTCTAGATCCAGACCGTGGCGACCAAGTTATTATCACTGGTATCAAGTTCTCATCTTCAAGATATATTGACCTTGAAGAAATCGAAAGAGAGAAACAAGCTGCTGAAGCCAAACGTAAAATGTTAGTCAAGAAATATATCTCTCTATTCGTAACTCTTCTAATCGGTGGTATAGTAACAGTAATCCTGTTAACAATCCTCAAACAAGGAATCAATGCTGACCACTATGAAGACTTAGATAGATTATTAGATGAAGATGAAGTAGCAATCTTGAGTGATATTGACGATAAGATAGAGGAAGCAGAGCTTGCCTACAGTAAGAAAATCAGTCTAGATGGGAATAAAACTATTACTAAGATGAAAGATGAACTTCAGAAAACCATAGATGAAAATCCAAAAGCAGTAGCTAAGAGTTTGGAAACTTACATCAATGAAGTTGGAGTCTAGTAAATAATGTTTAATGACAAAAAGAAAAAAATATTCTCAAATCAACTAGAACCTATTTCAAATAGAGTTATCATCGGGGGTCTCGAAGAAGATGAATTTCTAAATCTTCCAACTAAAGAGTTAATACTCCAAGAAAGGCAGGCAGAAGCAGAAGCCGAGGTTCAACAATACGTCAATGACACTCTGGTTCAAGCAAAGCAAGAAGCAGAAGCCATGATAGCCAAAGCCAAAGCAGAAGAGCAGGCTATCAGAGACAATGCTTACAATGAAGGTTTCCAGAAAGGAGAGCAGGAAGGAAGAGTTGCCATAGAGAATGAGTATCGTATTCTACTTGAAGATGCACAAAATATAATTCAGGCAATTGAGCATGAGAAGCGAGAAGCTCTAGAAGAAGAAGAGGAAGCTATGCTTGAATTCATCTTCAAAATTGCGAAGAAAATTATAGTTAAAGATCTTAGCTTCGATAAAGAGCCGCTACTAGATTTACTTAGAAAATCTATTAACTATCTAGATTTCAAACAAGAAATTCTAGTTTCATTACCAAGTGAATCTGCTAAAGCTCTCAATGACTTCAAAGCAGAATTCACGGCTGAGTTTCCAGACTTAGAATCATTGACTATTACAGCAGATCAGAGCTTAGACAATGGTGACCTTATAGTTGAGTCAAAAAAACAAAGACTGGACCTAAGACTAGATGCTCAGATGGAAACACTATTAAATGATCTTAAGCATATTAGAAAGTATTCTAAAACTGTAAGTGAAGCTAAAACAGAGGATAAGCAAGATGAATTAGAAGTTCAAGTAAATAATAAAGATAGTCAGCAAAATATAATTTCTGAGAATATCACTGAGATAGACATTAATTCAAACGAGGAAAGTGTGACAAGCGAGGACTTGGATGACATGGGTGATTTCTCTAGCTTAATGGAAGGCTTAGATATAGATTTAAACAACGATGAAACTTGATTTTGATGGAATCGCTGAGGATCTCAGCAGAGCAGAAAGTGTAAGAACTTTAGGTAAAGTATCTAAGGTCATTGGTCTTACTATAGAAGCTGAGGGACTTGTAGTTGAGCTTGGCGAGATGTGTATAGTTAAATCCAAGCGTAGAGATTTAAGAACTGAAGTCGTAGGCTTCAAAGAAGATAGCACTATATTAATGCCGCTAGGGGAAATGCATGAAATCAAAATGGGCGCAGAAGTAGTTCCTACAGGTAAACAAGTTTCCATCAAAGTTGGTCCAAACCTAAAAGGTAGAGTAATAGATGCTTTCGGAGAACCTCTGGATGATGGTATTAAACTCAGAACTCACCATGAGGTTGGACAATGGGGAGAAGAGCTATTAAACCCTCTCAAGAAAAGTAGAATCACAGATCAAATGTTTTTCGGAGTAAGAGCACTAGATGGTTTTCTTTCTTGCGGCAAAGGGCAGAGAATGGGAATCTTCGCTGGTTCAGGTGTAGGTAAAAGTACCTTAATGGGTATGATAGCCAAAAACGCCAATGCTGACATTAACGTTATAGCCTTAATCGGTGAGCGTGGTAGAGAGGTTCGTGAGTTTATCGAAGAGAGTTTAGGACCAGAAGGTCTAAAAAGATCTATAGTTGTAGTTGCCACCGGAGACCAACCTGCACTTATAAGAATTAAAGCTGCATTATTTGCTCACTCAATTGCAGAATATTTCAGGGATGTAGAAGGTAAAGATGTACTACTTATGTTAGATAGTGTTACCCGTGTCGCTCTTGCCCAAAGAGAAATTGGTCTTGCTGTAGGTGAACCTCCAGCCACTCGTGGATACACTCCAAGTGTTTTTTCTATTATCCCCAAATTACTTGAAAGAGCTGGAACTGGTGAGAGAGGGAGTATCACAGCTTTATACACAGTACTTGTTGATGGTGATGATATGAATGAACCTATTAGTGACCTTGCTAGAGGGGTGCTAGACGGACACATAGTTTTATCACGTAAACTTGCCCATCAGAATCACTACCCAGCAATAGACGTATTACAGTCAGTAAGTAGGGTTATGGGATCCATAGTCACACCAGAACATAAAGCACAAGCAGGTAAAATTCGCACACTGATGGCAAGCTACGAGGAAGCCAAGGATTTAATCAATATTGGTGCTTACCAGAAAGGCAGCAATCCTGCTATAGACAAAGCTGTAGCTTCTATAGATAAAATCAACAGCATACTTAGGCAGCAAACAGAAGATTATACTTCCTATGAAGAGCTAACTAAAATGATGCAAGTTATTAAGTAGGCTTATTCGCGTTTTCTTGCATTTGTTCTTTTGTACTGGGGTTGTTTTTTGATTGAGTTGTTATTAGGTCTAGAACAGCAGCAAAAAAATACATCAAAATAATTGTCAAAAATTCAACCTTAAGCTCTTTTTAACCTTAGGCGAAGGGGAAAGTAATAGAGAGGAACAACAGCGTGAATTCTGCATTTACTATAAAAGCACCAATTTCAAATACTAAAATCAATTCAACAAAAACAAATACTGCACAAACAAATGAAGTAGATACCAGTAGAGATAGATTTATCTACAGTAGATTTATCTCCAATAAATTTTTGAGTGGAGAATATACTGATCCTCAAATTATTCAAGCATTAATAAACCCTATATATAAAGGAAATGATCTTGTTCTAGAAAATGGTAACTACGCTAGAAATAGCAACAATGAATTTATTAATAAAAATGACTTACCTAAAGCTATTAAAATAACAGATAAAGATCTTGAATTTTTAGAAAAATTAGCTATATTTTTCAATCCAGGATCAGCTTCAGCAGAAGAGTCCACACTTGGATTAAGCCAAGCTATTAATTTAATAAATTTTGGATCAGTTACTAATCCTCAAGTTATAGAAGCATTTGAAAATCCCATATATAACTCTAGTGGTGAACTATTACTTAAAGATGGTTTCATAACAGCAAAAAATAAAAACTTGAATACCTCAATAAAAAGAGAAGACTTGGAATTTATAAACCAATCATTTTCTCCAACAAAGGTAAAACTTGCAAAATTTGTTTTAGAATCAAATAATGCAGCACAGCTAAAGTCAGAAGAAAGTAGAAGAAAGCTATCTGAAAAAAGAGCAGCCCTCAAAATCATCATTAATAGTGAAAGCACTGCTAGCTATTTAGCAGACTCTCCAAGAGAAGAAAATCTTTTACAAAAAATTTCCGAACTCATAAAAGAGGATAAAGATTTCAAGCAGCTTATTGAAAAATTCATAACAGACGGTAATGCCATAGCTCTTGATAAATATGCCCAATCACTAAAAAATAATCCTGAAAGTAGCAGCAATGAAAAAGCAGAGACTCTAGAAGAATTAAGCCTTTTCTTCAAAGAGATTAAAACAATACTAATCGTTGCCAAATCGATAGTTGATACTGAAGACCCTGTAGATGTAGAAGCTAAATTCGAACAAAAAAAATCACAATTTAATTTAAATAAAGAGCTTGAATCTGACTTAGAAAAACTTGTAAGTAATTATAAAACAGCAAAGATAATAGAAGAAAGCACAAATAAAATTAAAACAAGTGAAGCATTAGAACTTGCTGCAAAAGTGCAAGATCAACCTGAAATCTATGAAGCTATTCTTGAGACTATTTATAGAAAAGAACTGAAATATTACCGAGAGTCTCTTCAACAAAGCCTTGTCGAGGAAGCTGGCAAAGATGAGTTAAACTTTGATAAATCTGAAAGACTTTTAAATAAAAAATTTGAAGGGAGACCAGAAATATCTAGTTTCGATTATCAGTCAGAAATCACGAAACTTAAAGATGAGTTTTCTGAGCTTAGAGAATTGTTCATTCAGTATAGAGTGGCTCAAGAAGCTAGCACACTTAAAAATATTTTTGAAACAACTGACCTGAATTTGATTAGAACTAAAGCTCCAAAGATTGCAGAATTAAATAAATTCAACGCCCAGATAGGAAAAAAATTACTAGAAATTCTACAAAATAATAGCCAAGATACAAATCTTCTAGATCAACTAATTCCTCAAATTAATAGTCAACTAGAAGCTCAAATAAATCAAGAGTATATTGAAAGTAATCTAGGAGGTAATCAAGAAGCCTTTTTGTATATTCAAAACAATTATCTAAGGAGTTTCCATGCACTTGTTGAGACTATGAGATCAGACCCAAGCTCTCAAGCAAAAATGAATAGCTATCTAGATACTCAAAATGGAACAAGACCGAAAAGTCTTTATGAACAAAGACTTTCACAGCTAAAAAAACAAAGAGATTTAAGCCCTGTCGAAGCAGAATACTTTAAATCGGTAGAGCGCTTAAGTGTCTTCAACCCTTATCTAGTTGCTGCTTTTAACACTAACCCTAAATTAGTCAGCACAGTTGCAAATGAAGTTCTGGAATTGAAATCAACAGAAACTCAAGCCAAGCTTGAAGACAAGGGATACTTTCCATTAATACAGGTAGGTACTGGTCCAGCTGGAACCATAGCCCTTGGTGAAGTTACTAGAAACAATCCAAACCTAAGTAAGCAAATCTTAGTTATAGACTCTGGCTCCAAAGTTGGAGGACCTTTTGCCGTTCCGAATGGAGCTGCATGGTCTTTAAATAGTGCCAACGCAAAATCAGCATCTGTTAGAAACTTAACAGATCTCCCTGAAAATACTGAAGAGGCTAAAACAGTAAGAGGCAATACTGGAAGCTCACTAAGATGGTTTCCAGGAGAGAGACTCAAAGAAAAGCCAGATATCAGGTATGGTGATATTAACCCAATAGTAGACTACAGTGTCATGCTCAGCGAGATCAATGATCAAGATTATGCAAATAATTGGGATCTTCAGAATCTAATTGCAGTCCAGAATGCTTTATTAGTTGAGAATTTATCCTTAGAAACCCAACTAGTGAAAATTGAACCAAATCTTGACCCAAATTTAGCAGGAGATAAAGTTGTAACCCTAAGAATTAAGCAAGGTGAAGATTCTAAAGAAATTCAAATTCGCACAGATGCATTATTTATAGCAGGTGGCTTAGGTGAAGCAAATTATGGCTTTAATCTTGATTGCAGTCAAGCTTCTCAAAATTTATTAGGTCAAGAACAGAAAAATTCAAAAGAGTTTCCTAAGCTTTCTACTACCCTTGAAGCTTTCAAAGCATTGGTAGATGAAAATGATCAAAAAGAATTCGAAGAAGACTCCACACTAATCATTTATGGAGCTGGAAATTCATTAGATACATTACTAGAGTTTTTCTCACGACAATTTAGTGACAACACCAATCAAAGCATCAAAAATATCAAAAAAATATATGTAGTTGCAGACAAAGACTTCAATGCTAGACCTAGATATGCAAAGATCAAAGATATTTTCCCAAGAAATAGCAACCCAAATTTCGTGGAAATTATTAATAGTAGAGTCTGTGATGTTGATACCCTCAAAGAAAATGATGACAAAGAATTAGTTGTCTTTGATAAAGACTTCGAACTCATTAGTAACTTACAAGGAGATCCAATTAAAGGAAATTATGTAATTGCTGCTACTGGCTTTACATCCAATTTGGATGGAATACTAGAAGGATATAGTGAAAAGTTAGCTGAGAGTGATGATAACCAAGCATTAGCAAGTATAGAGCTGAGATCACCATTCACTTTAAATGGAGATAGCAAAGTGAAAATCGCAGAAGAATTAAGTGCAGATCCCAATATAGTTATTCTGGGAACTAACTCAAATGCATTTTTTACAGAAGAAGCTAAACTAGCGCAGCTGCCGCAGTTAGCAAGAGAAGCTCTAGAGAGGAATGGAGCCGAGAATGCTGTAGCAATAGGATTTAGAGGCCCAGATACTCAAACAACAGTAAAGACCTGGCTAGAGCAAAGAGAAGTCAATATACCTAGTGAGAATTTAAAATTTCAAGCAGAAAAACAAGTAGATATCAATTTGAGTCCATCTACACGTTTCAACAGTTTAGTAAAAGATATTGACCTAGATAGCGGTATCAACTTCGAGCCAAACAATAAAAGTAATAATGAAAACTCAATATTGTTAAATACTAAGCTCTATAGTATTCTCGGATCTTCAATTAAAATCATTGACGGTTCAAAAAATAATACTCTAGCTCAAAACTTTAATGGTGAAATAAACTTTCAAATTGTTATAGATCCTGACAATCAAATACTACAACTAAGTATAGATAAAGAGATAGGCTTTATAGATAAAGCAGGTCGAGCTATCTATGATTCAGCTGATATTCTTCCTGAACCTGTATATGATCAAATCGCTGAATCTATAAAAGATCCTATTTTCCAGAAATATGTGTTGAATTATTGTTCATCCTCACCAAATTTATCCAGGCAAGAGAAACCAATAATTCAAGCCCAATTAGCTTTTAAAAGAGGAGGTGTAGATCCTAGGCGGAGTTTTATTGGATAAGTACAAAAGCTAAACAAGCTCCAATTCATCAGAGGACAAGAAAAATTCATACATTGATTCACTCCCCTGCTCATATAATGCATCCAAATCAACACTCTGATCTTTAAGCTTCCAGATACAGTAATCAGCAGATTTGCCTAGCTCCAAACTTCCAATTTGCTTATCCATATCAAGCACTCTAGCTGCATCTATAGTTAAAAGCTCAAAGAGCCTTTTGTAAGAAATATCAGAACCTAATTTTTTGAAGTTAGCCTTAAGGGCAAGAGCTTCTTTTCTCATATCCATATCATAATTAGATGCTTTGCTGTCTGTGCCTAGCCCATAGAGAACACCATGCTTTTCCCACAGATCAACTCTAGCCATATTGTGTTTCAGAAAATCATTACTACGAGGACAAGTAACTAATCTAATACTTTCATACTCAGTAATCTCAGAGATTTCCTGCTCACTTAAATTAATTGCATGAGTAAGAACCATCTTTGCTCCTGATTTAAGAAAATCATCTAAAATATACTTTTTAAAATAATCCCAAGAAGAATCAGCCTGTTTCCAGAATTTCTGTTTTTCACCCCATAGTCCAATTCCTTGCCAGAATTCCTCAAGATCCTGAATCTTAGAAGAATCTCTATCCTGAAACCAGTATTCTTCTTGAATATCTTCAGCAAAGTGACTAAAAATCACTGAAGCAAATTGATCTGCATTAGCAAGCTCGCCATATATAGCGCCCCATATTTCCGGAGACACACTATATAAAGAATGTGGTGAGAAAGCTAAGTTTAAAATCCTCTCCAATTCATCTGGTATTTCCTCTAAGGCACTCTGATTTCTCTTAACCACAGTCTTACAAATCTCTTCTGCTAATTTTGAGTTTGAACCAAATAATTCGCTTGCAATAATTGCTCGAAAGCCCGAGGAATCCCCCAAGGCCTTCATAGAAGCTTCTGGGAAACTAGTATTATCAACCATAAAAGTAGTCCCAGTATTCATAGCTTCTTTGTAACATTTTCTGCTTGCAGTTAAAGCATCAAAAGAATCTTGGTTTTGTTCAATTAAAAGATCTTTGATCCATGGAAATAATTTATTCGAGCTTAAGTTAAGATTCTGATAAGCAGAATGGCAGTGTAGATTAATAAAACCTGGGCTAATTATATATTTGAATCCTAGGTCATTTAACGTATTTTTATCATTTAGACTAGATATTGAGTCCAGCAAACCATCTTTACACTCTATATAAGCATTTTTAACTAGTTCATTTGGGTTTTTAATTAGTATATTTTGGGTATATAGAGAGTGTGTCATAGCAATAAGCTTAACACCAGTGGGTATGAATGAACTTATGTTAGAACTAGATGTGAAGAAGAATGAAGAGAAGCTTCTTGAGATAGAAGTCGGTGGGCAACTACTTTATAGCGAAGCCGAAAAATTCAAAGACACCATTCTTCCTTACCTAAAGGAACAGGCAAGAGTAGTAGTTGATTGTACCAAGCTTGACTTCATCGATAGTGCAGGCATGGGTTCATTTGTCAGATTATGGAAAGAATGTAGAATTATCGGGGCAGATTTAGAGTTTCAAAACGTAGTTGAACATGTACAAAATCTTTTAAAGATTGCAAGGTTACACCAATTAACCAATATAAGTTCTCAGACTAGTTAAAGTGGAAGAAAATATACAAACTACAGATCAAAACATTGAGGATCTCAACGACAATGATGATCTTAAGAAGCAGTTGTGTGAATTATCGACCCAGCTAGAAGAAGAAAGAAGATTAAACACTGAAAAAACTGCAATGATGGAAAAGACACTTGCAGAAACCGAAAGATTATCACTTTACTTACAGAACACTACATTTGCACTAATGCAAGAAAGACAAGCCGCACACGCACTTGCAGAAAGAGAAAGACTACTTAACCAGTGGATTGAGAAAGTAAACAGTTCTCTAAATATAACTCACATACTGAAATATTTAACTAAACAAATGGCGAAATTTTTCAAAGTAAGCCGTTGTGGGATTGTTTTCTTGCAAGGAAACAAATTCCAAGTAGTAGAATTTTGCGAGGATGAACACGGTAGAAACCTTGAATATAACTTACTTAGAAAAGATGAATTCTTCTTCAAAATTTTAAGATGCAAAACACCAATTCAATACGAAGAAATAGACAATAGTCTATCTATTCATTTCCTAGAAAAAGTTAATTCCTTTCTCTCAGTACCACTCTTACTCAGAAATGAAGTTCTAGGTTTAATCTACTTACAAGACTGTAGTGGTTTCAATAATTGGCAAGATAATGATATTCAACTATTACAAGCAATTTCTTATCCACTAATGACTGCTATTGAGCGTGCTCGATTATTCAAAAAATCGCATGAAAGAACTAAGCAAGCAGAGCTTCTCAACAGTCTTACAAGTCAAATCAGATCAAGTTTAAACTTAAAAGACATACTTTCAAGAACAGTAAACGAACTTGGCTTTGCACTCAAAGTCTCTCGATGTTTACTTTTTATAAAAGATCATATCTCAGAGGAATTCTGCGCAACTGGTGTAAGCAGCATAGCTAAAGACACTAAGCATCTTATACTCGACAAACTAAGTGATCAAGAAGATGAATTTTCCACTATAATCATGGAAAACCTGATATCTACAGACAACCTCAGTAAGCTCAACCATGAAGAGAAACAAGCCTTAATCAATTCACAAGCGAGATCTGCTATGGCAACTCCACTGTTTGCACAAGGTGAACTGAAAGGCTGGATTGTTTTTCAATCACTATTCCCTCGTGCTTGGACTGAAGATGAAGTTACTTTCATAGAAGCTGCTGCCAGTCAGGTAATTGTAGCCATGACGCAGTCAGAGATCTATGAGCAATTAAACAATTATCAATCTCGAATCTCTAGAGAGCTGAAACAAGCAGCTAGAGTACAAAGTTCACTTATTGGTGGTGACATACTCAAGACTTCCATGAATATTTCTGTACTCTACAAACCACATAGTAACGTTTCTGGTGATTTCTATTGGGTTTCAGAACTTTCACCCAATAAAGTTGGAGTACTCATCGGTGACGTATCAGGTAAAGGTCCAGCAGCTGCTTTACTTACTGGATATATACTTGGTCAATTCAACTCCATTATCGAGAATGCAGCCCATGCTTGGGCTCCTGAGAAAGTAATTTCTTTTCTCTGCGATTCTCTACTTGCTCAGAGTAATAATTCTGATTTCTACGCGACAGCTTGGTATGGAGTTTTTGATCTCACAACAGGAGAACTGAGGTATACTAATGCTGGTCACTTAAAACCTTATATCATCAAAGACAAACAAGCAAGAATGCTAGATACTTCTGATAACACCGGTGTCCCACTTGGTCTAATCGACCCAAGAGAAGTAGATGCTTTCTATCACTGCCAAACTCTTCAACTATCACCAGGGGATAAATTGATTTTATTTACAGATGGTTTCATGGAGCAAACTCTTATCGATGAATCAAACCCTACTGATGATTGGATGTTCAATACTCTTAAAACTATGACAGACACTGATGTTAAAGATATAACAAGTGGTCTCAATAATGAACTCAATAAGCGTCTTGGCACTAACTCACTTACAGATGACAGACTTTTAATCTGCCTTGAGCAGAGGGATTTCAAATTAAACAAAGTTGACATGAGTGATTATAATAACTGTGATGCCTATATCAAGCAAATCATAGATGGTTGCAAAAGCAAAGGTTTAGAAGAACAGAATTCTCTCATACTCAGACTAGGACTTACAGAAGCCTTTGCCAATGTTGCACAGTATGGAGTAAAAGCACAGCAGGACACTAATGTCGATGTAGGTTATGAGATTAGAAAAGGTTCACTAAAAATAGTGATCAAAGACCCAGGTAACGGTTTCAACTGGCATAAACATAAGTTTCTCAGTATTGATGAAGTAAATGTAGAAAGTGAAGGTGGCAGAGGAATTCCATTACTAAGAGAAATTTTTGATAAAATTACATGGAACTACCTTGGAAACCATATGGGTTTATTTTTTTACTGGTAAATTAATGGAAAAAGTCGCGATTTTAGGTTTAGGCAAGACAGCACTGTCTCTAGTAAGACACGCACTAGATGATGATATCTACAATATTAAAGTCATAGAGAAGAAAGAAAGAGATGCTTTTGGTGAAATCGAGAACAAAATCAAATTCTTATCTGATGAAGGCATAGAATTTCACTTCGGCACTCAAGATTTAAGTTTATTAGATGATGTAAGCATAGTTGCTATTAGCCCTGGTTTCAAACCAGATTCAGAAATTATTCAATACATAATCAAGCAAGTTGAAGAAGATAAACTGAGTTACTTAACTGACTTAGACTTATTCTTAACCAAATTACACGGCTTGCAAGAAACAGTTAATGCCGTTAACTATGTTGCCATCACGGGAACCAATGGTAAAACCACAAGTTCAGAGCTATGCGCTCATTTATTAGACACTGTTGCTGTAGGCAATAATGGTAAACCGATGTTAGATTTTTGGAGTTACTCCAGATCCAATAAAGCTGTACTAGAGCTAAGTTCATTCCAACTTTTTTACTCTAAGACTAATTCTATTCACAAGTACCCACCACAGGCAGCTATTTACTTAAATCTCACAGAAGACCACCTAGACTGGCATAGAGATATGAATGAATATAAGTGGAGTAAGAAAAAATTATTCACTCTTTCTACCTTCAAAGAAAATACTTTGATTTTTAACTTCGATGATTTGTATCTAAGACAATTAGGTTTAGAGTTTGCAGGCAATGCAAAAGCTATGAACGATGTTACTGAAAACCCTAAAGATCAAATCAAAACTAAAGTCAAATTTTTCTCAGTTGAGCATAACTTAGCAGAGCTAAATACCATGGTTAATTTTGACTGTGCTTTTCTTGACAATAATGAACTTAAAATCCGTAATAAAGGTGAAGTTCAAAGTGTTTGTTCGATAGATGATATAAAACTCAAAGGAAAACACAATTATTCAAACTGCCTAGCATCAATTCTTGCAGCTAATGACTTTATGGATATCTTTTCAGAAGAGTTTAAGGAAAGACTCTCAAGCTTCAAGGCAGTTCCTCATAGACTAGAATATATAGCTTCTGTTCGTGGTAAAGACTTTTATAATGACAGCAAAGCTACCAACCCAGAATCTGCCATCAAGTCCATCAATGCCTTCGAAACCCCTATCTGCATAGTTGGCGGTAAAAATAAAAACCTAAACCTAGATATACTCATCGAAACTCTGCTAAGCAAAGCTGCTTATGTTTATATACTTGGTGAATTAAAAGATGAAATCGCGAGTTTACTTGAGCAAAAAGAATTCACGAATTACAAAAAAATCCAAGATCTTGATGAAGCAGTGGAACTATCTTTAGCTTATGAGGGAAACAACACTGTACTCTTAACCCCTGCTAGCTCTAGCTTTGACATGTTCAAAAGCTTTGAAGATAGAGGAGAAAAGTTTAAAGAAGCAGTCCTAAAACACAGCAGTAGCAGATTATAAGATAAACTTTATATAGTGAAGAATATCTCATCAGTAGATAAACCTTTCTTATACCTCACTTTAAGCCTCATAACTATTGGCTTGATCTTTGTCGCCAGTGCTTCTTGGAGTGAATCTTACCATTACACAGACAGCGCTTGGACTTTCATCATCAAGCAGAGCATTTATATTTTGCTTGGCATACCGCTTATGTTTCTTGTGAGCTTCTCACATTTCCGCTGGTGGAAGAAATACGCCTGGTTTTTTGCGATATGTTCACTGATATTACTCATAATCAATGCAAAATACGGAGTCATAATCGGTGGTGCTAGAAGATGGCTCAACCTAGGATTTATAAATTTACAAGTCTCAGAATTTGCGAAAATCGCCATCGTGCTCTTAATGACTAAGTGTTTTGTCGATAGGAAAAAAATTCTTCCAGCTCTATTAATTTCATTATTAATGTTAGGTCTAGTACTTAAACAACCTGACTTGGGAAGTAGCATACTTATCTCTAGTGGTATATTCTTCGTTGCTTTTGCAGCCAATGTTCCGCTGAAATTGCTAGGGCTAATTGCAGGTGCTGGTGGCGCTGCTGCCTGGTATCACATAACCCATACACCTTACCAAATGCTAAGAATTAAATACTGGCTAAATCCATATTCTGATCCTCTAGGTTATGGTTACAATCTAATTCAGTCTCAATACGCTATTGGCTCAGGGCAGCTCTGGGGATTAGGACTCGGTGCCTCACTCCAAAAGCAAGGTGCTTTACCAATCGCTCACGCTGACTTTATTTTCTCTATTATCTGTGAAGAGATGGGTTTTCTAGGGGCTACAGCTTTTCTATTAGTTATCTGTCTATGGATACTTAGGGCTTTGCAAATATGTTATTTGATACCTGATAATTTTGCAAGAATAATGGGAATTAGCCTGATTGGGCTTGTTTGTACACAAATTTTTATCAATATTGGTGTTTCCACAGGGTTATTACCTATCACAGGAATGACACTACCATTTATAAGTTATGGTGGTAGTAGCCTTATAAGTTCTTGCCTGATTGCTGGGATTTTACTTAATATCTCTCGTTTCAAAGAGTGGTAGTCTTCTCCCTATAAGTATTACATATAAATAATAGCTCTAATTTTTCTTTGTATGTTTATATGCAGTTTTTAACTGCATTAAGCTTTAGAGCTTATAAAAGTTTTTAATAGAATAGAGGAGAGAAAATCATGAATATAGAGATGAGTAGACCTGTGCTTTTAGCGCAGGGAAATAAGAGTAAATTTAGAGGCTTCAACGAGCTTGATTCACAAAATCAGACCGTATTTCAAAATGCTCAAAGAGAGATTCGAGAAAAACTGGAAGAAGCAGGTGTAGAAGATAAAGACAAAGCTGATGATTTAGCCTATAAAATAACACTTGAAGGATATAACAATGATGCTTTTGACGTAAGTGATGGTGATCTTAGCTTCACATCAAGTGAAATCCAAGCTGCCATTAGTGACTTAAATAGTAATGACCTAGACCATTCAGGTCTACCCAAGAAAGAGTGGCTAAGAAATACTTTAGCTCAAGAAGAAATAGATCTTAATTATGATCCTATGACTCTTGATCCTATTATTAAAAACAACTAAATAATAAAGAACAGAAGGAGAGAAATTATGCCAACAATAGCAGAGGGCAATACTAGTAGGATCAATTATTTTGCAAAAGAAATATCCAAGCAAACCAAATCTGAGCTGGGAGCTAATGATCCAACATCACAACTAATTGCTAAGAAAGCAGAGGAACTGGGTTTACTAACTGATAGTGAGCTTTCACTAAAGGACGTTGCAATGGTTAAAGCTCAGTACGATACAAGCCATGGTAAAAACAAAGCAATCAAAGATTTTGAGTTAGAAAAATCAATAGAATACCGCCAAAGGTTAATACCTAGAGGTGTTTTCGAAGCTTAATCAATTTTTCTCAAGGTCAGATAATAGGACTCCGAGATTTAAACAAAGCATTATCAAATTCACAATAAATCAACTTTGTATACAAATCAAAATCATTGATTTTCCTGGATAAAAAATAATGCAAGAACTTAGAAATAATACCATAAATATTACCAAGCCTTTACTTGAGCGGTTTTTGAATAAAGAGATAAGTTCAAGAATGACATCAGCGAAAGAAGTTCTTAATCAAAGACTTAAGGATTGGCAACCTGAAAACTTTCAAAAACCAGCAAATGTGGGAGTAGATGATGATACATTTATTCATAATTTTAGAATGAATATTGGAGATAGAATTACATTATATGCTGCTGATAATGATATGTTTGATGACAATATACTCACAGTAGCAGAAATAAAAGAAGCTTATAAGCATCATTTATAAACAAAAATACAAGGAAATCCGAACAAAGCTACTTCAGAGATGAATGGATAGAGAATGCCATTACCTCTGGCGGAGATATCCAGTTAGTTAGTGACGATTTTTTGAAATAAAAGGCATCAAAATATTTCTTAGCCAAGAAAGAAAGCTTAATCTATCTTTAAAGCTCAACTTGTTCAATATCTTTCATAGAAAGAAGAATTCTTCTTTCATATGGAGAAAGTTTCTTGATGATAACTTCAACTTCTTGACCAACGTCTAAGAACTTGTCTGGAGTAGCATCTTCATCATCAGAAATTTCATTAGATGGAAGTAAACCTTCAACTCCTGGATAAATCTCGATAAACGCACCAAAGGCAGTGATCTTAACAACAGATCCTTTAACGATTTGGTTCTCAACGAATTTATCTTCGATTTCAGTCCATGGATCTTGCTCAAGTCTCTTAAGAGATAAACTGATCTTTCCAGATTCATCAATCTTAAGAACTTTAACTGAAATTTGATCACCAACAGAAAGCTTCTCTTTAGGGTGATTAATTCTCTGCCATGAAATTTCAGAAACTGGAAGTAAACCATCGATTCCACCGATATCAACAAAAGCACCGAATTCAGCAACTCTAACAACTGAACCAGATATAACTTGGCCAACTTCAAGCTCAACAAGAGCTTTCTCTCTAAGATTTGCTTTTTCTTCTTCGATAACAACTTTACGTGAGCAAATAAGCTTACGACTGTTCTTATTAAGTTCAATAATTTTAAGTCTAAGAGTAGCACCTTTATCAGTGTCTGCTTCATTAGTAGATCTCAACTGACTTGCTGGAACGAAACCTCTAACTCCATGGATTTCAACAACAACTCCACCTTTAACAACAGCGAAGACAACACCTTCAACAATCTCATCTTTAGTCTTGATCTCTTCAAGCTTAGCCCAACCTCTAGCTTGTGCAACTCTCTTATAAGAAAGTAATAAAGGACCTTTCTCGTTCTCTTCTCTGATTACATAGAAATCATATTCTTTGTCAAATTCAAGAACATCTTCAACAGTCTTTTCTTCTTCTCTGTTAGCAACTTCTTTAGATGGAAGGAAACCTTCGCTTTTGAAACCAACGTCGATCAAAGCACCGTCTTTGTCGATTCTTATGAGTTTACCTTTAATAATATCTCCAGCGCTAAATGAAGTGATATCACTATTTCTTTCTAGCAGGGCCTCAAACTCACCGCCTAAATCATCAAATATCAATTCTTCTGTTATTAATTCAAGTTTACTCATAATATGTCCTAATTTTAATGGAGCGGAAGACGAGATTCGAACTCGCGACCCATTCCTTGGCAAGGAATTGCTCTACCACTGAGCCACTTCCGCGGGTAAAGTCTAATACTAACAGAAATACAAATTATTTTTCCAGATATATAGATAAGTGAAAAAAATGTTATTTTTTGTTCACTTTTGGCAATTTGAATTAACTCACTTAGTCGAGATCGCCAAGCTTAGCCTACATAGCAAGATCTATAGACAAATCTTTTTCTTTAATCTCGGAGAAGAAATTCTTACCTCTAGAATTTAATTCATCGATTTTTCTAACAACATCATTCTCTATATATTCAAGTATATGCTGAGCGTAGTTATCAGCATCTTCTTTGATTTTGCCAGCTTTCATTAAGGCATGTTCTTCTATCTTCTTAGCTCTTTCGATAGCATCTTTGCGAGTAGCTTCAGCTTCATGCTCCGCTTCTTTGGATAATCTTTTAGCTTGCTCACTAAACTCTATAAATAGAGACTTAGCCTCGTTTTCAGCATCACGTTTAATGGAATTCTCGTCCAGTAATTTCTCAGCTTCTTCTTTCGCCTTCAAAATCATCTTCTCGCACTCAGACTTAGTTTTCTCTTGAAGCTCTTTAGACTTTTTCTCAACTTCTTCCAGGTCCTTGTCCTTATTCTTGAGGATTTCCTTAGCCTCTTCAATCTCTTTAGGAACTAAAGAATACAACTCTTCAAAAGACCTCATGAGATATTCATGATCAATTACTTTCTGGTTAATCATAGGAACAGTTTTAGCTTGTTCTATATATTCACCGATCTCATCTAGTTTTTTGAAAATATCCAATATTATTCTCCTCCAAATATTTACTCACAGAATCTGGCAGCAAGGCTGAAATGTCACCACCTAATTCTAGCAACTCCCAAACACGGCTCGCCCTTATAAAAGAGTACTCTGGACTGGTCATTAAGAAAATCGTCTCGATTGCATCATTATGTTTTCTTAAAGATAGCGATCTATTGATCTGTGACATCTCTAGCTCCTGTTCAAAATCATTAGCAGCTCTAATTCCACGCAGTAGCACACGAAAATCATGGTTGCGAGCATAATCGATAACCAAACCATCAATAGGAACAACATTAATATTAGTAAGCTCAGCAGTTGCTTCTGATGCTAGCCTTAACCTTTCGTCTAAACTTAAAATGTTTTTTTTCTTGTTATTTGTAGCAACACCAATAGTCACTTCATCAAAGAACATGGAAGCGCGAGAAATAATATCTAAATGTCCCAAAGTAAATGGATCAAAACTTCCAGGATATAGGGCTTTTCTCTGCATAAATACCTTATCTTTATAGTATTACTTTTTTCAGAAATAAGCAATTTTTGAAATTTTTCACTTTTTTATGTAAATACACCAACTTTTGTTTATAATATATTACGTAATACCTGACCTTCCTCCACACATGAAAAAAACAACACTTTTTTTCAAAACTAGGTCCTCTTATCTTGAGAGGGATGGATGCTTTTTTAAAGTAAATATCAATATGCCATTAATGAACTCAGGAGTCCAGAAAGAGACGGGTAGCGGAGGGCGATTGATTGGCTAACAGTACCATAAGTGCTGATAATCAATTAACAAGTCCTCCAACTGAATATACTCAAATGAGCCCGATGCAAGGGGCTCCGATTTTTAACGCCGCTAACACTTTAAATGCCGCTAACAATATTGTCGCCGGTCCTTCTGCATACAGCCAAGCACAAAGTATTTCTCAAGCTCCAGAGCAAAACAATAAACCAGACTTCAGTTCAGCAGCAAATTACGACCAATACAAAGATAAAAGTTTATTTAGCAGCATATTTAATGCCTTAATCAAAAACTACGCTAAAGCGATCAACTCAACCTTCGCAGAAATTTTCAGAAACGTAATCACAGAAGGGAATGGAAAGGGCAAAGATATTGCAAATGAAAATATCACCACCGAAGAATTCATACAAGCCCTTCAAGAAGATCCAAGTAAAATCAACTCATTTATTAGTAACAGTATCAGAAGTTTACCAACCATTGTCTATGACACGTTCTTTGACTCTTTACCAGCAAGATTAGTTACAGACATGGGTGTTGGATTAATTATCCCGCTTGCAAATAAACTTGGATTAATGAAAATCCTACCTGAGGATATAATCCAAGGTTTAGCAGCGACACCAATAAATCTAACTAGTAGAGCACTTACCAACAGTAAAAACCAACAAACTATTCAGTCTGGACAAGGCAAGCTTTCTAAGCGTGAACAAATCATAAAAGATGAATATGAGAAGAATCCTGGTTGGTTATTGACTTTCTTCAACAAACTCAGTACAGATGGAATCAAATATATAAAAGGACCACTAAACAAATTCTTGGAGATCGCCTTTGGTATCAAAGCCCCTGAGAAGGTTACAGCAAGTGATGGTACTGTTCTTAAAGATATCAAGGGTAACGAATTACACTACTCAGCGAAAGTAAATCCATTCCATTTACTCAGCGGTATCGCTGGAAGTATAGGTCTCACCTTCTTGATCAAAGATAAAGCTGAAGCTCCAACTGGATTCGGACAAGTCAACTCTCCATTCAGAGCAGTTTCAACCTTAGTCACCCACGTACTTTCAAGAATTCATACAGATCTATTTGGAAAAATGGGTATGCTTGCCAAAGGTAAGAGCTTTAGCTTCATCCTCAAGAACTCAACCTTCAAAAAATTACCTGGACCTTTCTCACAATATGTTGCTGATGCAGCTGCAGCCGGTATGAGAGAATCTAGCTTAGCTAAGAAAATTGGAACAGTACCACTTTCTTTATTCATGAGAATGGGCGTCGAAATACTACAACCATTATTCACTCAAGGTATATTCATGATCAAGAAAGATAACCGAATTCCTGAAGATTATAGATACATTGGACACAAACTCATCAAACCTCTAATCAGTGTCGCTGACAAAGGCTTAGTGCCTCTATTCAGAACAATATTCAAGAATTTCTACGCTCCACTAACAGGACTTTATAGACCAATTATCGACAAAGATACTGGTGAAGACTTAATGTATAAACCACTTGATAGTAATGAAATGAAAAAATCAGAATTTGTTGATAAAGGTATTCCAGACGACATCAAAGAACTTGACGAAAGATCTGCTCCAGAGAAGACAGTAGGCTTTCTCGCCTCTATTGCTAAGGTTCCGACAACCTTGTTATCAGCCTTCAATGAAGCCAATAAACTCACAGATGTCCACAACAAAGAAATGGAGCTAATTAAGGCTAGATACGAAGAAAGACGAGAGAAACTCGAAGAAGCTAATAATATAGTTGAAGGGCCAAGCCAAACTAAAAACGAAGAGACAAAAGAAAAAGAAACAGAATTAGTTTCCTAAATTCCAGATCTTATCTACAGCCAAGAATAAAAGAAATGACAATTGACTAAAATGCCAATTGCCTTCCTCTTGTTCTTGAATTACTATTATTCACAGAGTTAAAGTTACCTTGAGAAACTATAGATCTACTATTAGACTCTTGAGTAATTTTCCATTGATGATTATTATTGCTGATAACATTGCCAAGAACAGCAATGCCAGCAATCCCTGCGGCTACCATGCCAGCTGGAATACCCATAAACCCCTCCTCACACACAGTTAAAGTTTATGTAATTTATTGAATTAGGTTTTATAGCTTATGCCAACCGTATTTGATACAGAAACACGGAAAGTTATGACCTTATTCAGAAAATAATATCATGGCAGCATAGGCTATTCAAGCCCCCAAAACTAAAGAAAATATAAAAAATATACAAATATTAAAATTTGAAATTAAACGCTTGACCTTTTTAGCAATATCTAAACAGAGTGTAGACTTTGAAGAACCTGCCTATTAACAGCTCCAGGAGCCTGCTTAAGCGGTTGCTGAGCTTGCGTTTGCATAGGAGCATACATAGAATTTTGTTTTTTCTGTTGACTCATCACATCCTGCCTTGCAGTAAAAGCCGCGTAAGAGAATGTAGCTGCCAAAGCAACTAAAGGACCAAACATATAACACCTCTGGATTATTAAATAACAGTGTTTTACAGATGCCCAACCAATGTTTAATACAGAAACATGGAAAGTTTTGGATGGTCCGATTTTTTAATCCAAAAAAACCTTACACTCAAAATATAACCTATAGAAGAAGCGAAAATTAAAAAGACTTCATTTATCATCCCTATGGATTACTTTTTTTTAAGCTAATAAGTAATAGCATACATTAAATAAATAATATTTTAAAATGCGGTATATAAGCGGGTTTTAATATATACAGCCATTAACTTAGCTAAGATTTTTGGTGTCGTCAGATGCTTCTCACACACACCATCTACTCTATCTACTCAGACATACTAAAAAACTTTAGCAAAGCCATATTAACAAGTGTCCCTGCTGATGCTATCTCCAACTCAGTTTTAAAGCTCAAATCAATCAAAAAAATCCAGAAAGCTAGTGAAGCTAAACAAGAAGAACTAGAAGCTCTCAAGAAACAAATCTCAGAATCCAGTGAAACTCAAGAACTTAAGGAAGAAGAATTAACTGAAAATCAAGAGAAACAAGAAGAACCCCACAGAATAGAAGCAAATGCCCTGAATGATACTCTATACAATGTTTACAACAGTACATTCTGGTCAAGGATTGGGACAGAGAGCATAATGTCGCTCTCAGAGTCTTTCTTTAAAAGTATTCCCCTGTTTAAAAGTGTGCCTTCAGATTTAATCACTCAAGCAACAGCATCAATAGTTTGTCCGCTAATAAATATTACTCTCAGTGAAAATGACATGCTCAAAAAAGCTTTCAACAGCAATAGAACAGAAAAGAGCCAAAGCATTATAGATAAAGCCAAAGACAAACCCATCATGAAATTTATTGGATTTCTCAAAGGCTCTTTAAGAGACAAAATAGCACCAGTAACAGATGGCTTATTAAAAAATATATTTGGAATTGAAAAGCCAGAACTCTTATTAACAGAACAAGGGAACCCAGTCTTGGACGAAGAAGGGAAAGAAATCTATAAACTTCCTAAGATCAATTACTTAAAACTAGGAGGAACTATGCTTACAAGTTTCTTGCTGACAGCTTTTACGCTCGACAAAAAAACTACGGCTGTTGGTTTCGAAGAAGCATCTAGCCCGCTAAAAGCCTTTAGAGTATTTACAACCACTGTATTTTCAAGAATAAACACAACGCTAATGCAAAAAGTCCCAAGTATGCTAGAAGAAGGCAGAAGCTGGGATGAACTCTATGAAAATATAATCTCTCGTAAACTACTAGTCCCATCAGCACAGTATGCTGTAGATGCTATAGCCGGAATACTACCATTCAAGAGTATCAATCCAGCAACCAAATCAAATATTGGTAGAATGCTACTGGAGTTCACTATCCCACCATTTGAGAAAACATTTACACCAATGTCTATTAAAAACATAATCAGTGACGAGCAACGCTTCACCGCTCATAAATTCATAAAACCAATACTAAGCTTCTTTGCAAATAACCTCAAGTCTGTTTACTTCAACCTAAACCGCCTTACATACGGTTCACTTGGAATCATGCCGCTAGATATTCCTGAACTATGGGAAAGAAAAGAAATGCAACTGCTCAAAGATGAACTTCCTGAAGATCTTAAAGAAGAGTTTCGAGATAAATCATTCCTAGAATCACTTGCGATTGGAGCTAAGGCTCTTGCCTACACTCCAGTAAACGTTATAAATTGGACTAAAGAATCGATAAATTCTAATCAAAAACAAAATGAAAAGCTGGAGGAATTAAGAAGTATCCAAAATGAAATTGAAAAGCTTAAACTTTTTCAGCCATTAGCTCAGTAGCAGGAATTTGCTCTAGCGGCTTAAGTCCTTGCTTGAAAAGTCCAAATTCAATACTATCTACAATCGCATCCCATGAAGCTTTGATAATGTTTGCATTAACTCCAATAGTATCCCAATCAGACTTCAGGTTTCCTGTATTAATCTGAACTTTGGTGAGTGCAGCTGTGCCCAGGTGACTATCCTGAATTCTAACTTTATAATCCAATAACTGAAATTCATCGATACTAGGATAAAAATCAAGCAGAGCCTTTCTCAAAGCCTTGTCAAGCGCATTTGCTGGACCATTTCCTATGCTCGCTGTATGCCTCTCTTCACCAGCAACTTCAATCCTAACTGTAGCTTCTGTTTTCTCACCATTAAGTATTGAAACATTGTTCTCAATCAGCTTGAAGTAAGGTGTATAAGCTTGAATTTTCAATTTCTCTTCACCAAAAGCTTTAGCTAATTTTCTTATCATCAGCTCTAGACTTGCATCTGCATTCTCGAAGCTATAGCCCTTATGCTCCATATCTTTGACTTTTTCTAGAACTAATTTCCCAAATTCCTTAATAAGCTGCTGATCAACATCAGAAAGCATATCTTTCTTCTTAAGCCAATCCATGATATTACTCATACCAGACTGCTCTGAAATCACAACCTTACTAATATTACCGATACTACTCGGATCAACGTGTTCATAACTAAAATCAGCTTTATTCATAGCACTAACGTGAAGCCCTGCCTTATGAGCAAAAGCAGCACTACCAACAAAAGGCTGGTTAGCATCATGGTTTCTATTCGCGATTTCAGCTACAGTATGAGAGACTTTAGTCAACATCTCAAGATGTGAATCTGGCAAACAAGAAATAAGCTCTGACTGATACTTAAGCTCCAAATTAGGAATTATAGAAATCAAATTAGCATTACCACAACGTTCACCATAACCATTGATAGTACCTTGTACTTGCACTGCACCAGCTCTGACAGCTCTAATGCTGTTAGCAACAGCAAGTTCTGAATCATTATGAGCATGAATACCAAGTTTAGTAGCTTGATTATACTGTTGATAAAATTCTTCTACGATCTGGAAAACCTGCTCTGGCAAACTACCACCATTGGTATCACATAGTACTAAAGTCTCAGCACCAGCTTCTATAGCTCTTTTCGCAAACAAATGTGAGTATTCACTATCTACAAAGTAACCATCAAAGAAGTGCTCTGCATCTACTATAACTTTACGCCCCTGACTGACTAGAAAACTAATACTCTCAGAAAGCATATCCAAATTCTCTTCTAAACTTACTTTAAGAGTATTCAGGACTTGCGCTGAAGAACTTTTACCTACTATACAAATATATTCAGTTTCAGCTCTCAATAAAGCACTCAGTATGATGTCCTCTTCTACTTTACTAGTAGCTTTGCGAGTACTACCGAATGCCGTTAAGTGAGCATTTTGAAGTTTAAGTTTTTTAGCTTCAGTGAAGAAATCTACATCCTTAGGATTCGCTCCAGGCCAGCCTCCCTCAACGAAAGCGACTCCTAGTTCATCCAAGAGTTTAAGTATTTTGAGCTTATCATTAACACTAAAAGAGATTCCTCGCATCTGTGCGCCATCTCTTAAAGTAGTGTCATAAATCTCAACAGATTTCATTAATAAGTTCCTAGGAAATCATATGGATCAAAATCCAAGAAATCTCCATCAAGGCTCATAGCTTCAACTGAAAATGGTTCTTGCAAACTGATTCTAATTCCATCGATAACGCCTTTCAGAATACCAGTAGCTCCACCAGCAACACCACCAACTATAATTCCAGATGGTACGCCTAGAAGTTTAGCCAATGTTCCATCACCAAACTCATTAGAAAAAGCATCTGCATACTGTGTTCCTTTGGTAACACCACCTCTAAATAGTCCAACAAAACCACCTACAGGCGCAGATACAATAGCAGAACCAGTCTTAGATATTGTACCTGAAGCATATGAAGGAACAGCAATTACTGCTGATAACAAGATAACTAATAAGAACTTATTTAAACTCATAAGAATATTGTAACAGCTCTATGTAGCAGAAGCTGACTGGTTTTTAACAAAACCTTCTGGAATTAATTGATAACCACCACCGTAAACAGTCTTGATGTACTTCTTAGGGCCTGTTTCAATTCTAGATCTAAGGTGTCTAATATGAACTCTAATCGTATCGATATCATCTTCAGGTGAATATCCCCAAACTTCTTTCAAAATTAATCCAGGAGAAACAGTCTGACCGTGGTTTTGCATTAAACAATGTAAAACTTCAAACTCTATAGGAGTAAGTCTTAGAATTCTATCCTCAATTTTCACTTCTCTAGATTCTGGAATCAAAGTAATATCGCCAGCGTGAAGTACTTCAGGAATAGACTGAGCTAAAGTAATAGCACCAGATCTTCTAAGTAAAGCCTTAACTCTAACAAATAATTCAGGAAGCTCAAAAGGCTTAGTCAAATAATCATCAGCACCAGAATCAAAACCAGTAACTTTATCAGTAGTCCTATTAAGTGCAGTAAGCATAAGAACTGGTGTATCTTTAGTCATGTCATTTTGGCGGATTCTCTGACAAGCAGTAAAACCATCCATGTTAGGCATCATCAAATCAAGGATTACTAAATGAGGAGGCTTCTGGAAAGCCATAGCCAAACCATCAATAGCGTTATCACAAGATTCAACGTTATATCCTTGTAGCTCTAAATTAAAACTTACTAACTCTAAGATTGCTGGATCGTCATCGATAACCAATATGTCTTTTTTTAGTTCTTGATTCATTGCTTAATCTATTTTAGCAGTGTTTGCAGAATATTAGCAAATTTAAATTAAAAATAATACGCAGGTACGAAAAAGCTTATATCTAGGTTAGTTTTCGGATTCATCAAAATATGTGTAACGATGTGTAATAGTCCTCATTAATTCTTCATCGACCCAAAAAGGATGTTCATCATCCCATGGATTGGCAATTAAAAAACCTCGATCTGAACTGTAATCGAGAACAGCGTAGGCATGAGAATCTACAAGCGCTTGTGCATCATATGGTCCAAAATCTCCGCCCCAAGCAGTGATATGTGGAAATCTCTGACCATCCTTGTAATACTCACCATAGATAGGTTCTAAATCAATTCCGGCATAAATAACCTTTTGATTAATAACCCTCTCTTTGAAAGCATTAAATTGACTGTCATTCATTTCATCTGCAGGACTACTAGCTATACTCTCATAATCAGCCTTACGTCCAGTAATTAATTGTGCAATCTCTGCACCATCTACAACACTAATACCATTCAATGTTGTATCTTCATAAAACCTTCTATCGAGGTCAGCATTCATATATTTTTCAACAGCTGCATTGACAAGATTTACATCCAGATCATTATCGGCATAATTGCTCGAATAGATTTCAGATCTTTTAATCTCCACATAAACACCTTTTAGATCATCAGATGGATATATATCCTGACCATGGCTTTGATTACCACCTCTTAGATAAACTTTGTACCTTCCATTTCCATCATAAGAAATCTCAGGTTGCCAATCATGAGTCTTATCTAACGATGAAATTACAGATAGCACTCCACAATTACCATGCCCTGCTTGATCAACAACATCCACATCAAAATTTGGAGCTTTTGTTAATTGCCAAAACCCAAAGAATTGAAATGCTTTTTGAAATAAATCATCTACATGCAAGTGTGTATTAACCATATTAACTTTATCTGTGCTAAAAGTTGTAAATGATTGCTTGCCATTTCCCTCAGTATTAACAAGAGCATAGTGCTTAAAACCATCTTTCCTTTCAATCATTAGTAAGTCGTAATTTGAGCCATCTAAAATTCTTCTTACTGAGTCTTCGCCCATGCCTAAATTTCCTATAAGAAATTTAGGATCTTTGGAAATCTCCTTTATAGAAAAAGTATCAGCAGCGATATTATCAGGCAAGTCAATTTCTCGTCCCTTACTAGTGAGAAAAATCCTGTGAGAGCTCTCTGTGAATGAGCCTTGTTGATCAATCACATCCTCCCAATCTATATTTAGACCAAATTTATCTGCAGCTTTTTTAAAATCTCGTTCGCTCACAAATTTATCTGCATTTTTATCCCATAGATAGTTACTTAATTTCTGCAGTTTCTCCGGGTCCGGCTGTGATCCTTGAATTTCCTCTGATAAATCATTAAAAAACAACTCCTTATAGTTTGAATTAATAATAAAGCCACTTCTCAAAATAAGAGTCATACCAATATAAAGTATTAACGTAATAATATTTGATTTGTTATATAAAAAAATTACTTCTTCTGATGAAGATATTGATTAAATATAGAACTCATATAATGAAAGAACCTTGCTCTTCTATGTCTCTTAGCTGAACTCTGAGAATAGAATCTATTCAAAGTATCTTCAATACTTTCAAAATCATCATAACGCTTCAATTTACCTTTGATCGCTATAGAAATATCCCCTGTTTCCTCTGAAACAACGAAACACATTGCATCAGTAACTTCACTAAAACCAATAGCAGCCCTATGCCTAGTACCATACTGCCAATCAAGCTTAGGGTTTTCAGTCATGGGTAAAATAACTGCCGCAAAAGCTATTTTAGAGCCTCTAACTATCACCGCACCATCATGAAGAGGGGATTTATCAGAAAAAATTGTAACTAATAACTCTTTAGAAACATCAGAATTTATAACAAAACCAGGGTTTATATAATATCTCTCGGCCTTAGCCTTCTCTATAATAATCAAAGCTCCTTTTTTAGATTTTTGGAGTAATTGCAAAGCTTCTATGATTTCATGGTTAGATTTCTGGATTGAGTCTAAGCCTTTAGAGCCTTCTGTGTAATTGAGTAAATTAAACTCTCCACCAAGTTGAATTAGAACCCTTCTAAACTCAGGAGCAAAAATTACAATTAAACCAACAATAAAAGTCTGAGAGAAGATTTCAAAAATTTTGGTGATAATACTAAGCTTCAGTACGTAGCAAAGTAAAAGTATTGGCACAAAGATGATGAGACCTCTCAAAATACGCTCAGCCTGTGTACCTCTAAACCTGACATAGATTTGGTACATAGTCCAAGCGAGCAAAGACAGCTGAAAAATTACAGCTATGATACCCATAGTATCGAACTCTAGATCTAGTATCTTATAAAAGAACTCACCAAAATCTAGGTAATTGAGTTCTAAGCTAAGTTGTTCGTCGTCGATTTTTTTACTCCGGACTCATCTCAAAGAGAAGCTCTAATTTAGGAGAGGTGTTCAGGCACTTGATCCAAACGAATCAAATCATCTAAAGTCTCTCTCCTTACTATGATATCTGCTTTTCCTTGATTTACAAGTATCATAGCTGGCTTAGTAACTCGATTATAATTACTCGCCATACTATAGTTATATGCACCTGTTGAGAAAATCACAATCAGATCTTTTGATTCAACTTTAGGTAAGTCAATATCCTTAATCAAAATATCACCAGACTCGCAATATTTACCAGCGACAGTAACTTTCTCTATGTCTTTAGAATTAACCTTAGAGTCAACTGTAGCCTCATACTCAGCCTGATACATAATAGGGCGAACATTATCAGCCATGCCACCATCAACAGCAACGTATTTGCGAACTCCTGGAATATCTTTGATGTTTCCGACTTCATAAACAGTGAGCCCCGCTGGACCAAGTAAACTTCTACCCGGCTCAACTAAAATTCTCGGTAGCTCTAAGCCTAGTTTCTCACAGTTAGCTTTCACTGAATCACAAATGATCTTCACCCAATCTCTAATTTCAGGTGGGTCATCGCTTTCCATATACTTGATACCAAGTCCACCACCGACATTAAGATCTTGGAGTTTAATATTATAGGTATCTTGAATTTTCTTAAATTCCTGAAGAAGTACATTCGGAACATCTTTATGAGGTTCAGTCTCGAAAATCTGCGAACCTATGTGAGCATGCAAACCTTTAATAGAGATATTTTCATATTTACTTTGAAGCTCTTGAATAGTTTTGATAACTTTATCCACTTCATTTAAATTAAAACCAAACTTACTATCTATTCTTCCTGTTTTGATGTACTCGTGAGTATGACACTCAATTCCTGGAGTAAGCCTGATAGTGAAATTAATTTTCTTAGATCTTAAGGCTTGATTTTCTTCGAGTATAGTCGACATTAAATTCAATTCATGAAAGTTATCGAGCATAATCGAAGAAATTTCATTTTCGATAGCCATTTCTAATTCTTCATATGATTTATTATTACCGTGGAATATGATGCGATCAGCTGGGAAACTAACAGAAAGTGCAGTATACAGCTCACCACCACTAACTACATCTAAGCCTAATCCCTCTTGGTCTATGATTTTACAGATAGCTCTAGTGTTAAGGGCTTTACTAGCGTAAACAACTAAAGTATCTGCTGCATAAAAATCTTTGAAAGCCTGTGTATATTGACGTGCACGCTCTCTAATAGTTTCTTCACAGAGAACATATAATGGTGAACCGAATTCTTTTACTAGATCTTTGATCTTGATAGAACCTATAGAGATTTCCTGCTCGGAATCTACTGAATATGTAAGAGGTTTGAGGTGACTTGAACTAACTGTTTGGCTTGACATAGGGTGATATTTTAGCATTATTTAGATGATTAACAATTTCTGGGCAGCGTTACTGAAATACTGTTATTTAAACAGATTAATAATATCTAAGAAGTAACCTTGATCTATCTCTCCTCCAAATATAATTTTTTTTGGATCAAATTTTACGCAACTAGAGTTTAGAACTATTTTGGTTTGATTACCAGGAATTATTCTCACATTATCAGTACCAAAAAAATCAAAATATTTAATCCCATTATCTTTCAGTTCAGTAACAAACTGATCAAATTGATTAATTGCTTGATTTAGCGAGGTAGAGACCGTATCATAATTATTTTTGATATACTGTACTGCTTTTCCTGATTCATCTGTTTTCGGTTTATTAAATTTAGATTCATAATTTGCTGAACAAATATCTACTCCAAAGGAGTTATAGAGTTCTGGTCTGTCGGGTTCTGAGTATACGACTCTATATTCTTTGTTACTATCATTCCTGCTAAGATCTTGTAATTTTGCATCAAATGGAATTACTTCCAAGCAAGGATACTTTTTAGCTATTTTTTGAAATATTTTAATCGCATCTAAGTATTTGTTGAAATTGGTTAATAAGTTTTCTTCTTCACTTCGGTGGATCTTAATATTGTATCGGTTTGTTTTTATAACTAATTTATTCTCTTCGTTTTTATCATTTGATTCTGTATTTAATTTAGCCAAATTTATAACGGCTTGTTTTCGCAAAGCTCCACTAGTCATGAAACCTTTTCCATCAGTATAAGCACCTATGCCAGTATCTTTCTCAATAAGTTGAGCGTATTGAATTGGATCTCTAGGACTCTCTTCGGAATTATTTAGAACAACCGCGCATAAGATAATACACAAAAGGACAATTATTGGTCAAGACCAATAATTGTCGCTATAAAATAACTTTTTGAAATCAATCAGTCACTCAAAATCTTGAATACATAGTATATTAATTTATTTAATACAAAAATCCAAAAAGCATTTTAAAAAGTATAATTTATAGGTCAATGAAAATTTACCTAGCTCAAATTAACCCCATAGTAGGTGACTTAGAATATAACTTCAAGAAACATCTTGAAATTATTCAAAAAACAGATGAGCACAGCCATAGATTAATTATTTTCCCTGAGCTTAGCTTAATCGGCTATCCCCCTCGTGACCTGATTCTCAAGCCTAGCTTCTATGATGAACAATTAAAATATATTCAAGAACTTGCAAAACAAGTTGATGCCAATACTGGAGTACTTATAGGTGCTTTATCCCGCAATCCAGAAGCAGGCAACCCGTTATTTAACTCTGTTTACTACCTACACTGGAACAAAATCTCTAAAGTTTTCAATAAAAGCCTTTTGCCAAGTTATGACATCTTTGATGAAAGAAGATACTTTGCGCCAGCGGCTGAAATAGATGAAAATACGTTTGAGTTCGATGGTAAGAAATTTGGAGTAAGTATCTGTGAAGATATCTGGACTGAAGACGGACAAGAAATTTACCTAGATAATCCTATGGAAAGGTTAAACACTTATGGGGCAGAAGTCTTAATTAACTGCTCCGCTTCCCCTTTCACAACAAATAAACTTGAAGAGAGAAAAAATATTCTCAAAAGAAGTATACAAAGATATAAAAAACCTATCATCTATGTAAACCAAATTGGCGCAAATGATCACCTGGTATTCGATGGTAATTCAGTAGTGTTAAACCATGATAATCAAATTATCAATACAGCAAAAGCCTTTGAAGAAGATCTGATTGAAGTTGGCTTCGAGGATTTATCCACAACTGGTGATTTAGAAACAACTCTAGAGTTTACTGAAGATGAAAAAATTGAAATGAATTTAGAGGCTATCAAGCTTGGTTTGAAGGATTATCTAAGAAAATGTGGCTTCAAGAAAGCAATACTAGGACTCTCGGGTGGCATGGACTCAGCTTTGGTAGCCTATATAGCCGCTATAGCCCTAGGAAAAGAAAACCTCAAAGCAATCATGCTACCATCCCTTTTCACTAGTGAAGAAAGCCTCAAAGACGCAAGAGGACTTGCTCATAACTTAGGGCTAATCTCCACAAACAATTACCTGGAAATCAATATTAATAGCCTTCACAGTGAAATGAAAACATTAATGCCAGAAATCAGCGCTCTAGCTGAAGAAAATCTTCAAGCACGCCTCAGAGCAAATATTCTACTCGCTGAATCCAATACAGATAATTCAATACTTCTAGCAACTAGTAATAAATCAGAGCTTGCTGTTGGCTATGCCACTATCTACGGTGATACCTGTGGCGGGATTGCAGTACTCGGGGATTTAATGAAAACCCAAGTCTATCAGATGGCTAAATATATCAATGAGAAACACAAAGCAGAATTTCCAGCCGGCATAATTCCTGAGAATATAATTCACAAAGCTCCTACAGCTGAGCTTAGAGAAAACCAGAAAGATCAGGACTCACTTCCACCATACGAGATACTGGATCAGATAATTTATCATTATGTTGAAGAAATGATGTCACTTCAAGATATTATTAATTTAGGTTTTAACCCTGAACTCGTGAAAAAAATTCTCAATCTCATCGATCGTAATGAGTATAAAAGACAACAATATCCGCCTATAGTAAAGATACAGGGGAAAACCTTTGGTTATGGTCGCAAAATGCCTATAGCTCAAGGTTATAAACATAAATAATAAAAAAAGATGACTCAACTTATCAAAATTGGACAAATCTCATATATCAACTGTTTGATTTTTAATTATCCATTCGATCTTCTGCTTTCAGGTAACAAAAAACTTGAAACTGAAATATCAAGCTATGAGGAAATTCAAAAAGCACAGCTTAAACTCGAAACAGTAAAGGATGTACCAAGTTCTTTGAACCAATTATTACGTGAAGGTAAGCTTGAAATAGCTCCAATATCAAGCTTCGAGTATCTAAGATCCAAGAATCAAAATCCAGAGAATAATTACCAATTAGTCGAGAATGCTTCTATAAGCTCATTAGGAAAAGTTCACAGTGTAATTTTCTTTAGCAATGAAGAAATAGAAACACTCACAGAAATTAATCTCAGTCATGAGAGTGCAAGCTCGGTAGCTCTTCTAAAGATTTTACTTGCTGAAAAATATGGACTCAACTTAAAACAAATTAAATTTAATACCTTTACTAACAGTGGTTCTGGTCTCACCAACAAATTACTTATAGGTGATAAAGCTTTAAGTC
Organism: Candidatus Caenarcanales bacterium; assembly: GCA_022447685.1. Classification (GTDB taxonomy): domain Bacteria; phylum Cyanobacteriota; class Vampirovibrionia; order LMEP-6097; family LMEP-6097; genus DT-14. The sequence goes on from JAKVAO010000012.1 coordinate 46,832, forward strand.
AAATCCAAAATCATAAATTCAAATACGCTCTAGATTTAGGGCAGGAATGGTTTGAATTCAGTAATGGTCTTGCAATGGTCTTTGGTCTTTGGACTCATAGACTAGGTTCTGAAGCTGCATTGATATCTAAGTTCTTGCACGAATTAAAAGACTACGCAATCAAGAATCTTCTAGAGGATATTATTATTGAGGCTTACAGAAAAACAGGCATCAGCAAAAAAGTATTATATGCTTATTTTAATGAGCTTAATTTCGATTTCGAGGATAAACACGAAGCTGGGCTAAAGCTCTATGAAGAACACCTTTTGAAGCATGAACTTATCTAAGTCTGAACTAAAATTATCAAATTTATTTATAGTTGGTTTTGAAGGAACTGAGTTATCAAATGAGCTTAGAGAGAAATTACTCAAACTCAAGCCTGCTGGAATAATTTTATTCGACACTAATATAGAATCTCGGGAGCAAGTCAAAAAACTAATCCTGGATTTAAAAAATTTACTTAGTGAAAATACCTTAATCTCTGTCGATCAAGAAGGGGGTAAAGTAGAAAGACTTCGCAAAATCTCTCCTAGCCTCTCTAGTTTATATGCCTTGGGCAAGATGGGTTCAGGGCTAGACTCTGATGGGAAATTAAGTAAAGAATCTATAGCTAATTTGAGAACTCACACAAGACTATTAGCTCTGGATTTAATAGACTTAGGTTTTAATTTAGTCTTCGCACCTTGTGCAGATTTGAATAGTAATCCTGATAACCCTATCATTGGAACTAGAAGCCTTGGTGAAGATTCAGAGTTGCTTACGCAGCAGCTTAATGTAATCATTAATGAACTGAAGAAACATCCATTATTGCACTGCGTGAAACACTTTCCAGGGCATGGAGACGCTAGAGTAGATTCTCATTTAGCTTTACCAGAGATAGATTTATCGGAGCCTGAGAAATTCAATAAGCATATAAGTCCTTTCAAAGAAGCCATTAAATTAAACACAGACTCAATTATGGTTGCTCATGCACTTTTCAAATTCCCAAACCGAAATCTTGAAAAATTGCCAGCAAGTATAAATCATTTGCTAATTAAAGAGTTTCTGGTGCAAGAACTCAAATTCAAGAACTTAATAATCTCAGATGAAATTACTATGAAAGCTCTGAGTAACTTTGGTGACTATGAGAGTATTTGCAAGCAAATGATTAAAGCAGGAAATAACCTAATCATCTGGAACACTAATATTGATGAGGCTTTAGCTGTTTATGATTTAGACTTGGATGCAAACTTATTCGATTCAATCAATGCTTCGCTGGAAAAAATCAATAGTTTTCATGAACTTTTAGAAGCGAGAGAGAAAAGTTATGAAGCTCCAAACAATATCGACCAAGAGATAAATAACTTGAAATATAAACACCAAGAAAGATTAAAAAAACTTTTCAGAGACTATGATTTAAAAGATTTCACAAGTCCAGATCTGATACTTTGTTTCGCTCATCATAAGATTGAGAACTTTGTTTTAGATGAAATTTTTCCTAATATTAAAATAGAGCGCTTCAACAATAAAAGTAACCTAAGTGAAATATTAGCTCAGCATCGAAATCAGAAGGTTTTAGTATTTTCCTTCCTAGCTTTTAGAGATCCAGAACAAAGAAAGCAAATCAACATAATAAAAGAATCTGAAAATAAAGTTTTAGAGATTGCTTGTGATTTCCCTGATTCTGAAGCTGGTATTAATTTACTTGGGTTTAATAAAACGCACCTCAAAAGCTTAAGATAATCTAATACATCTAAGGCTATTATCTTAAGCGTGTTATTTTTTGAAATGATGGATATCACTCAGATACCAGTTAATCCGCTTAGAAGAGTAGTAGTTGAATTTGGAAAACTTCTAGCTAACCAAAACTCAGATTTAAATAAAGCTATCTGTAAAGCACTAAATATATGGCTCTTCTCCAAAATAAGTGGAATGAGTTAATCTAGATTTACTTGTTGGTGCAATTTCTTTCAAAAAATATAACC
>JAKVAO010000120.1 GCA_022447685.1 Candidatus Caenarcanales bacterium
ACTCATGAATAACTAGATTTGGCCAGAGCTAGACCTATTTGTTTACATAATCTTTATTTTTTACCTGAGTAGTTACGGAGAAGTTAAAGGGCTTAGGGCTTATAGATTCTAGGACTGTTCAGAACAAATCTAATAATGGTGAATTAACTACTATTATTAGGTTAATGCAAAAATAGTGAGGGCTTTTGTCAGTTGTAAGTTGTTAAGTTTTACGACTTACGACTGACAGGGGGGCTCATCATAATTCATGACAGTATCCCAAAGTCCAATATCTTCTTTTTCATGCTTGCTAATTCCCACATATTCCAAGCTTGAATCTTCATATCTTTTGAATTTATATACAGCATCATTCATTAATGATGAGTTGAAGACTCCTAAACTAACTAGTAAATTAAAATCTTTAACAGACAAACCAGTTACTTTTTTAAATAATTTAGGTTCTAATTGAGTAATCACATCTTTTAAACTTCTTTCCCTAAAGTCTGTTAGATACATGAAAATTGGAATTCGAGTGGCAAACTTGATCAGTTTTTCTTGAATTTTTTTCCTCAAATTCTTGTATTCTTTTTCTTCTTCAGAAAGTTCTTTTTTTTCTTTAGTAGTTAGGTCTTTATCAATAGATTCCTTCCTCTTATCTTTTAAAGCCTCTGACTTATTAATAATAGTTTCAATATCTTGATTGAGATTTCTAAAACCTTCGATATTCATCAAAGCCTTCATTGCTTCATCATTCGACATTAAACGAGATAGTGTTCTGTTGTCAACATTCACTAAAAGTGCACTTTCCCAGCGCCTAGCAAGTAATGTTGCAGTAGTGCCACTCATGGCAATGTCTAAAATTCCAGCAGCATCAATTTGCTTCATAGAGCTTCCATCATAAGCTAGAACAGGTAAAAAATTAATAAAATCTGCAACATTTTTTTCAGGATTTGACTCACTATGATTGAGTCTACACGCATATTCTGCTATTTGCCGCAAGGCTCTATTGGGAGCAAAGTCAAAAACATAGCATTCTTTTTTCAATATTTCTTCAGAATTGGGGGACTTATTGTCGGGGTTTTTGATCGTCCAAGGTGTTTGAACTCTAAATGCTGCTTGAAAATAAGTTTCAGGGCTAGATGAGTTACGCAACATGAAAATACCTGTCCAAGGTTTCACAGATACACCAGTTGTTAATTTTCCACATGATAAAGTAATAGTTTTAGATTGCAATGGATTGCTTGATAAAGCTTCTAGGACTGGGGTTAAAGCTTTAACGCCCATACCGGCTTTAGTACCAGCAGCTATAACAACTTTATAGTCATTATAAAATTTATTTTGACGTTGTGATAGCAAATTAGCCATTGCATAGCAAGAAGCTACTGAAGGAAGAAACCAAAAAGTATGAGTCAAAACTTTTAATAATGGTGCATGAGAAAATGGTAATGGAGGTTTTTTGGCTCCCATTTTGAGGTTATCAACTGATGTTTCTTTAAATTCACCTCTTATTAAATCTAACCACTTTTGAACTTCATCTTCATATATAAACTTTGCTTTTTGACCTTCACCCTCGGCTTTGAAAAATAGATTTAAATCAAATCCATCATATTCACCCTGCATTGCAATTTGAGTAATTGACTCAGGCATTTCATAAGTTAGCATAACCATTCTTGGAAGTGATGCATAGGGGTTGATATCACCTTCCCATGATTCTTTAGCTTTTTGTTCATCTGTATAAGTCCAGTTGAAAATTTGTTCTTCAATAAACTCACCAGAATTGATTGCACGAAATGGGGTACCAGACAAATAGAGGAAATGATTTGATGTGATTGGTAGTATGTCTTCAAAATCGGATAATTCGTTATCATATCCATTCTCATCTATGCTTTTCGAGGATTGGGTTTCTTCATCTGCATCAAAGTCTTCACCATAGAATAATTTTTGCGCATTATCTCGCCATGCTCCAAAATGATATTCATCAAAATAACTAGATCCCAATTAAATTCATGTACCCACTCATTTTTTAGTTTAATTGCACCTGTTTTCTTATCTCTTCCCATATAGTCTTGAAACGATCCAAAACACACAATAGGAAATTCAAAATTTATATCTAAGGAATCGTTCTTAGATATAAATTGCCATCCTTGAAAATCAACATGTGTCATCAAATCTGACCTCCATGAATCTTCGACAGCTGGCTTAAAGGTTAAAACTAAGATTTTGTTCCAGTTCATTTTTCTTGCCAGTTGATAACTTGCAAAAGTTTTACCAAATCTCATTTTTGCATTCCATAAAAAATGTGGAGTTTGTTTAAAATCTTCATTTCTAAAACTATTAAAATAGTTTATGGTTTTCACTACCGCAGCCTCTTGCTCAGGACGCATTGGGAAATTTAGATATCTCGATAGTTCATCTAGTTGCTTACCTGTTTTAATTTCTAAGATTACAGATTTAATTGTTGCTAAATTACAAATAAACCACTCACCTTCAGGATTTTCAATACCTTTTATTCTTAATCTTTTGTGAATATCATGATCTGTGAAAGAATTACCATTTTTTAACATCGAGGATTCTTCAAGTAATATCTTGTACTTCAAAGCCGCTGTTCCTAGCTGCTCTTTAATGCGAGTTTTTGCATCTCTGTCTGTAAATCCAATTTTTAACCAGCCTTTATGTGACGGAACATCTAACAATTGATAGACATAAATTTTGGGGTCAACTAATGGTCTAATCGGGAAGAATGTACTTTTCATTTTAAGATTCCACTACTTTTAAATTAACTAATTTGTTTGATTTTGCTATCTATAAATTTCCATTCACTATCAGTAATCCCCCACTCTTCTATTAATAGATCATCTGTAAACTCTTGCTTGTATTCTTTTAAATCAGGTACAAAAATGAATTTTTCTCTAGTGACGTGTTGGGAAGTTACGGTCTGCAAAATTAAAAATCTTACTATTTTAGTAAATAAATATGATTTGAATGATTCGACTTCTTCTTTAGTATCGAAAGCAGCTGCAACAATATAGGCTTCAGTACAACATTCACCTGGCTCAGCAATTCTGACATTACTATTAGAATAAAAACCTATTGGCTTTGAAAAGTCTGTTTGACCAGCAATTGGCCACGGTGGAACTAATAATTTCCATTGTTTTAGATATTTAAAAGAATCACTCACATCTGAAATATCAGCAAATCTTTTCCCTATTTTTTGAGTAAACCAGCAAGGAACTCCTGATTTTTTAGGCTTATAATCAGTTTCAAGACCAAAAGGTTTACGAGGCGAGACTCTATCACTCAGTTTTTTACCATTATTAATTTTCAGAAGATTAACTTTCTTGAGAATTGAGATTGCTTGATTATGTCGAATCAGGACATTGAATTCATCAAGATATCTTGTACTTTTATTCGATGAGCCTTTCGAATAATTAACAAATTCACATGGACCAGGCGTTTCTCTATCTCTGAGAAAATAGCAAACACCTCCAGAGATATCTACTCCTTGGAATGCTTCATTTGAATGTTCAAAGTCGACAATTTTTCTTATGTGTTTATCACTCAGCATCTTGCTCCTAAAATCATCAAGTCCCTTACCACCTGCATACCATCTGGCTGGAATAATCATGCTTAGAAAGCGTGGATTCAGCTTTAAAGCCTGTTCAACAAATCGGTGATAGATAGGGCTTGCACTCCTACCATGTCCACCATCGCTAAGTTGATAAGGGGGGTTACCTATAATGACATCAAATTTCATATTAAATATATCCTCTGGTTTATGTGTATGTATAAAATTATATGCATGAGTTTCAAGGCTACTGTTTCGCTCATAATTGGAGCGGTTAGCATTGCAAAAAATACACTTTTCGTCTTTTGACCAAGTATGGCTTACCTCAGAAAAAAAAATATTCCCTTCTTCTGATGAAAAAACCTCATTAATAATGGAATAATTACCATTTGCCATTTTTGAGCAATAAATGGTCCGCCTTGATATAAGAGCAGTTAACTCTGTAATCGCAATTCCATATACCTGATTTGATAATATATGATTTATTCTTTCAGATTTATTAGGTATTTTATCTTCTAATCCTTTTACTAAACGTTTTACTATTTCACGAAGAAATACCCCACTCTTTGATACGGGATCTAAAAAAGTTAAATTTGGATCATTCCATAAGTCTGAAGGTAAAGAATCAAGTATTTGATTTGCTATATTTGGAGGTGTAAAAACTTCATCACTACTTAGATTAGCTAAGCAACTTAATACGTCAGGGTTATAGTTATTATTACCAATCAAAATCTGCCAACCTTAAAAAATGTACTAGAGGGTAATCTTTGACAGGCTCGTCAATAGCAGAAGTATTTCCTTGATCATTAAAGAGCTTTAACTGATGAGTTTGTTCAACTAAAAATTTGAACATAAAGTCTCGCCTCTTTACCATACTCGTATTGACGGTACTCCATTCTGGGAACACGATATTTTCTTTAGTTTCAGGATTTTTGGTAACTACTCAGGTAAAAAATAAAGATTATGTAAACAAATAGGTCTAGCTCTGGCCAAATCTAGTTATTCATGAGT
>JAKVAO010000121.1 GCA_022447685.1 Candidatus Caenarcanales bacterium
TCACAACTCTATTAAGTCATGAATACTGGCTATTGGCCAGACTTACATTCGTATTAGACGACTTTGCGGTTGCCCTGGAGGAATACTATTAGTTCCTGTGATTTATTTCCCTATGGTTTCTTTAAAACTAGTGAAGAGAATATATTTGGAGGAGGAAATAAAACAAATAATTATGTTTTACTTCAAGAGGCGCAGCAAGATCTTTTAAAGCAAGCAGGTAATACGAAAATACATGACCAAGCAACTTTAAGCACTCTATCTAAACCTATCTCTAGTATTAATCCAGAATTAACCTATGACAAGTTATTGAGACAAAAATATGCTGAATTTTTAATATTTTTTGTTTCTGAAGACTTATTGATTGTAAGAAAAGACCAAGAGGAAGAAAGTTTAAAGTTACTTACTACTTACGGTGACTCATTTAATGCTTTTAAAACCATGTTTCTTGAAAGAAAGAGTGAGGCTTTGTTACAAAATAATACTTTGAATTATAATGGTGGAGACGTGTTGAGATTTTTGTGTTTAAGTGAGGATAAAGAACTTAAAGCAAAAACTATGAAAAAATTCATGATGGAATTTTTTCATATAAGGAAAATTAAAACTCTCGGAACGGACCTTGAATATTCCAAGACTCTTCAAGATGAAATCATAAAAGCAATGTGTTTAAAGTTTAAACCTAAGGAATTTAATAAATTTTCAGATGATTATAGTAAACTAATCACAATTTTGGATGAAATGAATTTACCTTCTGATGGAAATCTTCATTCTGAGTTTCCTAAATTTTTAAATCAAGTTCTTGTAGATGATTCTATCAGTGATGAATTTAAAGAACGGATTGCAACTCGAACCAATGATAGTTGGGACTTAAAGTATGAATTGAAGAATTATTTTAAAGATCCAAAAATAATGAAACTAGATATTCAACAGCTAATCCTAGACATGAAAGATAGAAAATCTGATTTTAGAAGTAATACTTCTGAAAGAATGAAGCATTTAAAAGATTATTTAAAGACTAGACCTGATATGAAAATAAGTTTTAAAGAATTTATGAATGAATCATTATTTGGTTCACACGGCTACTATTCTGAAAATGATATGACTTCTAGCGAAAATAAATTAATTGGGACTGGAGGTTTAAATAAAGGAGATTTTTCAACTTTTACTTCGAGTCAACCTTTTTGTAAAATGGTTGCTCAAGAATATTTTGCATTTAAACAAAAAAATCCTAATAGTGTATTGGTACTAGGTTCTGATGGGGTCGGCAGTTTAAGAAATAATTTGCAAAAATTAGGTGTTGAGCCTAATGAAATTTTTACTATTGATATTTCACCCACTCTTTTAAAAGAGCAAATGAAACTAAGTCAGAGTTTAGGAGGTGAAAATTCTGAAGGTAATTTTATCGAGGGTAGTGCTTTTGATAAAGCAAGTTTTGATAAAATTCGACAGCAATTTTCAGTAGATAATGAGCCAGCCATTTTCATTATGGCAAATGAGCTTATGGATGTTCAGCCTATGGATTACTTTACATTAAAAATAAATGATGATAATAGTTGTCAAGTCAAGGAATTGTATATTAGACTAGATAAAATGATCAAATTATCTCTGAGTTTATAGATGTTGATTTAAGCGAAAATCTTAAGGTTAAAGATTTTTTTGAATCAATGTTAAATACAGTGAATATAAAAGATTCAATGAAGAATAAAGAAATTCCGCTTGCTCTAAACTTAGAGGAGGAAAATTTATGGAATAAATGGTTAGATTTAGATTTTGAAAAAATTAAAATTTTAAATATCGACTATGCTAAAAAATTCGAAAATATGATGACTGAGGGAAATAGAATTCGATTCTTTCCGTCTTTCATTTCTGATGTTAAGGATATCAAAAAGATTCATGAATCTTTTGAGGCTTTGGACATAACTGCTGATGTTAATATTGATGCTTTTTGGAATGCATTAAAAAATCATTCTTTAGTTTATAAAGGAGATGTAAAATTGCAATTAGACATGGTGCTTGAAGCTCAGCAAAACGTTAGGGATATTGATATAAGTCCAATAGCAAACCATGAGAGCTTTGAGGCTATGATGAAGAGGTATAGTTTTAGTAGTGATTCATTTTGGGCAATGATTGCAGAAAAGAAATAAACTTATGAAAAAGATTTATCCAGAATATTGGCAAGAGGCAAGTAAGGAATTATCTAAAAAGGATAAGATTTTAAGACAATTAATTCAAGAATATTCCGATACCAAGCTCTATTCGAATCTAGATCCATTTAGGACTTTACTTAAATCTGTGGTTGGTCAGCAAATCTCAGTAAAAGCTGCTGATAGTATCTGGGCACGTTTAGAAAATGAAATTTCAGAAAATATGCTTTTTAGTGATTTCTTAGAGCCAGATGAAGAGAAGCTACGCGCTATTGGTTTTTCACGGATGAAGATTCAATATTCTAAAAATATTGCACAGTATTTAAATGGTATTTTCTTAGAATCTGAGCTTTATAAACCTGAAAAAAAACTTGCTAGACAGTGCTTAGGGAATTTACAGAGAACTATTTTGAATAAATATTTCCAGGGTTTAGAATCTAAACGACTCAAAAAAGAGCTACTTGCAATCAAAGGTGTCGGAGAATGGACTTTGGAGATGTTTCAGATTTTTTATTTAATGGATGCTGATGTTTTTCCTGTAAAAGACATTGGTTTAATCAATACTATTAAAAAGCTTTATGGTATTAATGACTTGGATGAGATTAAAAAGCTTTCCAGTAAATGGCAGCCTTATCGTACTGTTGCTACATGGTATATATGGCGGAGCCTAGATGATGAGCCGGTGCAGTATTAAAATTGACAACAAGTGCTGTTTTGCTGTGTTGCTTTATGCCTCTTACCTTAAAAACTAATTTCTATCTTAGGCTTAGATACTGGAGCAATATCATTATTCAGTGGATCTAGGTCGTGATCAATAAAATCAAAATAAGCTATTACTTCATTTACAAGTTTGGCAATATTTATAGGCCTTTCTAGCGAAGAGAAATTAAGTAAATGGTTGATAGCAGCTCTATATGTTCTTTTAGAACCTTCTAACTTAGACTGTTGAATTAATTCAAGTGCAGCACAGGTTTTCAGTAAACCTTGGTAAAAGAATTTACGGTTACAAGTTTCTGATCTTTGCCATAGCTTAAAAAGAGTTTTGTAAGCCTTGGCATATTTAGCTGAATTGAAGTCATCAACTGCCATTCTGAAGTCAATATCAAATATTTCACTTCTAAATAAATTTTTCAAGAAAATAGTATCAGTAGATATAGAGCGCGATTTAAGCATAAGAGGCTTGTCCTTTTGTGTTTTTTCTTTCTTAAACCAGCTTGAAATCATAACAACATCCTTTTGAGAATTATTCTCATTTAACTATATAGTTATACTAACATATTTTTGCACTTATTGAGAATAATTTTCAATAAGCTTTTAGGCTGATTAAGTAATTATTTATTATTAAAGTGTATTAAGTAGCTTTTAACTGGTTGATTTTAACTGCACAAATGCAAATATTATTATTGTTTGCATACTGAATGGCTTCTTTTTGATTAACGAAGAAAGTTTCTCCAGCCTCAAATGCTAAAAATCCATTTTTACCAATGGACTTTAATGTTTTTAAGCCTACTGTTGGTACATCGAATCTTTGATCTTGATTAGGCTTTGCAACTTTGCAAACCGTGATGGATTTATTCTTATCCCAGAAGTTCTTTAAGGACTTAGCTCTTTTAATACACTCATCTGTACCTTCTATAGCTTCAATTGCATAAATGCTTTTATTCGATACCACAGCTGTTTGTCCTATATCTTGGGCGGCAATTCCTTTGGCAACACTCATACCATAATTAATTTCTTGCCACTCTTCTTCGCTTGGTTCTTTGATGGTGAAGACTTGCTCACTGGGGAAAAGGTTGCGGAGATATTTGGTTTGATCTAATATTTCTAAACCGTGCTCTTCTTCTAGGTAGTCTGCTAATTTAAATTGGATAGCGTCATCACTAAAGCTATTTACTTTTTTTAGTTCGTCTAGTAATTTAAGGTCTAATTTGTGAATATTTTGAAAAAAACTGAGTTTAGGAACTTTCCCTAAAAAAACTATTTTTTTGATTTCTAATTCTTTACAGTGTTTTAGGATTTTTAAGACTTCAACTGGGCTGTATCTGTAGGTCTCAGCTATTGGATTAATTAATTTATAGGCTGAGTCTGATAATGCACAGCATACTGGTGTGAAACCTTCTTTCTTTAGAGCGTCTACAGCAAGTACTGGTAATTCACCATTTCCTGCGACTAGTCCGATTTTCTCTGACATGCTATTCAATTATACTTTAGAAACTCGATTTAAGATAAAGGAATAAAATTGTACTATTATCTTAAGTGGTGGCTTCTATGGGCAGGGCAAAAGCACTAAATATTAAGAAATACCAAGGAAATGTTCAAGGTTTTGAATATTAAAGAGTGCTAATTTTTGCATTCTTCTAAAACTAAGC
>JAKVAO010000122.1 GCA_022447685.1 Candidatus Caenarcanales bacterium
CATGAATAACTAGATTTGGCCAGAGCTAGACCTATTTGTTTACATAATCTTTATTTTTTACCTGAGTAGTTACTAAACAGACATTCACCAAAGATAATATCGTTAATTTAAAATCATTTAATGACTCAATTGATCAGATAGACTCTGAAGAATTAAGTAACAAATGGGGAATAAAAAAAATTCGTTTAGCAGCTGAAGACCTAGATGCTATGGCAAATATCTCATATCAAGTTAACAATAAATTTCTGGATACTTATTTAATTGATCCAAATATAAATAGTGAAATAATAATCATGCCAATAATAATGCCTAAAGTACACATATATGACCACTTAGACCCTCGTGCCAATCATGAGGAAATATCGAAACACGGGGAAGAAAATGAAGCAAAACCGAGTTCAGCAGTAATAATAAAAGGTAAAATTGAAAATAACATACTAGATTTATCACAAAATTGCATATTTTTTAATAATGATTTTTCACACGTACCTTATCATCTTGCAGAAGATTTGATTCGCGGCTTAGTATTTCAACTTAGAGACTCTAGTGAATTAAATAAGATGATTGAAGGATTTAAGTTTCACAGCGATGATATTAGATTATTAAAAGAATCTGCCCAAGAAGTCCTAAGTGAAGAAGATTTATTTTTCTTAGTAAGCAGAGTAGAGAACGATGAATTTAAAACTAGAAGAATAGAAGAGGGAAAATAAATGGTGGACGCTAGAAGACTCGAACTTCTGACCTCCTCGGTGTAAACGAGATGCTCTACCAACTGAGCTAAGCGTCCAGGTTTTGTTGAAAACGCATCTCTTTTGAGATTCTCTTTAGTTTGTGGCTTATGCCACTAGCAACTGAGCTAAGCGTCCTTCAACTAAGCTATTATAATAACAAAAAATGAGTCTTTGTAAAGTAATAGTTCTGAATAATTCACAATGTTTTAGCAATCTAATCGATGACTCGCTTACTTATAATATTCCAGAGACTTACATAGAGGACGTAAGCTCAGGTTCATTCGTTTATGTACCAATTCGAGACAAGGTTCATACAGCACTAGTAATAGAAACGGGCCTTCATGAAGTAGTCAAGTTTAAGGTGAAGGATATTCTTGAAGTGCTTGATCCAGACTTGAAGGTAGATCAGGAAATAATTGATATCGTCAAATTTTGCTCACACTATTATTGTGCTAAATACTCAGAAACTATAGAAACTGTTATCTCAGCGAGTTTGATACCTAAAATTGAAAAAGAAATTCAACTTAAAATAAATGCAGATGAATTAGAGAATGAAATAACTAATTCTACTAATGAGAAAACCAAGCTAGTACTAAAAACACTGGGCAAATGCCGCTCACAGAAAGCAAAGTTTAGCCATCTAAGAAATCTTTGCAAAATAACTAGTAAGCTGCTGAATAATGAACTATCTAAACTAAAAAACAAAAAGCTTATAGAAGTTACTTACTTATACCAAGAATTTAATAAGAATAAAGTATCGTCAGATCATTTGGATAAATTCGAATCTGAAATATCAGATCTCAATAAATTATCAGAGCAACAAGAAAATGCTTATCGGCAAATTTCCAATTCTCCAGATGAAGTTATTAGATTTCTCATACACGGTGTAACTGGTTCTGGTAAAACCGAAGTATATTTTCACTTAATTCAAGACTGTTTAAACAATGCCAAAAGTGCAATTATTCTTGTCCCAGAGATAGCTTTAGCCCCACAATTAATAGAAAGATTAAAAGCCAATTTTCCTAAAGACAAAATCATAGTCTGGCATAGCGCGCTTGATATCAAAGAAAGGCAGCATAGCTTCTATAAACTTCTACAAAACGAAAATAAAATTATAGTAGGAGCTAGGTCTGCAATCTTTTGTCCAGTAAAGAATTTAGGACTTATAGTAATAGATGAAGAACATGAAAATTCATACAAACAAGATCAGCCTGCACCACGTTATCATACAAGAAAAATCGCAGAATTTAGAGCAAAGAAAAACAAGGCGAAACTAGTATATGGCTCTGCTACTCCTAATTTAGAAACATATTATAAAGCCCTTAGCGAAAAACATAAAGACATCCAATTAATAACTCTAAAAAGCAGATTCAACCAGAATCCTCTCCCCAAGGTTGATATAGTAGATATGAGAGAAGAATATAAGCTAGGTAATAAATCTATATTCTCCAAACAACTCAAAGAATTATTAGAAACTAAGCTTAAGAAAAAAGAACAAAGTATACTCTTTCTCAATAAAAGAGGAAATTCAAGCCATGTTTTCTGTAGGGATTGTGGATATATATACAAATGCAGATTCTGCGACTCTAAGATGGTTTACCATTCAGATAAAAAAAGATTAATATGCCATCTATGTGGTAACAACGAAGAGCATCCGGACCATTGCCCAGCCTGTAATAGTCAAGCTATCAAATATTTCGGACTAGGAACACAGAAACTGGAAGAAGAAGCCAAAAAAGCCTTTCCTGAAGCCAGAGTAAAAAGACTGGATAGCGATGTTAACAAAAATAAAAAAACATATTTAGAGATATGGAGCGATTTCAAAAATCACAAAATTGATATTTTAATTGGCACACAGATGATTGCTAAAGGCTTAGATAATCCTAATTTAACCTGCGTAGGAGTAGTAGCAGCAGATTCATCTTTCAGTCAGCTAGATTATCAAGCTGATGAAAAAGGATTTCAACTCTTAACCCAGGTAAGCGGCAGAGCTGGTCGTAAGGACAAAGAGGGCAGCGTCATATTCCAAAGCTATCAAACAGAAAGAGAAGCCCTCATAGACGCTCAATCCCAGGATTACATAAAATTCTATGAGAATGAGATTCAAAATAGAGAGGACTTCTCTTATCCACCTTTTGCTAAATTAATTAGATTCATAGCCAGTAGTGAAAACGAAGTAGAGGCAATAAATTCACTCAATATAGTCCACGAAGAACTTACTGCTATCAACGAAGCAACAGAAGAAAAGATTCAGATACTTGGACCCAGCCAATGCCAAATTAATAGAATCAATAATCAATTTAGATATCATATACTAGTCAAACTAAAAGAAGAAAATGAGTTGAATCAGAACAAAATAAAAGATGTATTCTTAAAACACCGCAAAGCAAGTAAAGCCAGACTAATAATAGACATAGACTCAGTAAGTTTATACTAAGACTGCTTCTTCAGCCTCTTTAAAACTATATAGCCCTGACCTTAAAGCTTTAACAGCAGCCTGAGTTCTATCTTCAACATTCAATTTATTTAATATATTCCGAACATGAGTTTTCGTAGTAGCTAAGCTTATGAAAAGCTCTTTGGAGATTTGGTCATTACTTCTACCATTCACAATCAGCTCAAGAACCTCAGCTTCTCTAGCCGACAAGCCTAGACTACAAGGAGACATAGCTTTTGATTTCTTGTATCCTTCTAAGAGATTCGCAGCCGAGAATAATTCTTTAGAAATAGATATATTTCCAGCCATAACTGACATCAAAGTAAAGAAAAGTTGGTCAGCATCAGCGTCCTTCTCGGTAACTGCATCAACGCCATTTCTCAGTAAGGTACAGAGTCGATCTTGCTCAATAGAATCAGACAAAAATACTATTTTCATTGATTTATTAATTTCTCTAAGCATTTTTAAAGATTCTATTGGATCGTACAAAGTAACTGAATCCAAAACCAATAAATCAGGTACAAGGTCCTCAGTAACATGAATTAACTCTGGAAAGCTGGCTAAATCAGCAATCAATTCAATATCATCAAATTTTTTGAATGCAAAACGAAGACCATAACGCATTAGGTCATTCGCTTCATACAGTACTACTCTTATTCGCTTCTCTTTCATTATCATCTTCTCGTTCCCCTTTGAACATTAATTAACCTATCAGCAGTGCAGAAATGATTAATTAGGGAAGACACGGCATTAAGGCTGCCAAAACCTTCAAATTCACAATATTTAATATGACTTTCAAAAATCAACATTTACACACTGTAACCTAAAATGAATATTAACAGAAAATAAAACTAAACACTTAATGTTTTTGATATTTTCTTGAACAGCTTGAAAATTACATAACACACAAACAGTGACATCGTTTCACCTCCTCTTTAATAGCTTACTAATAAATTCTAGCTAAAGATTATCGAAAATTAATATCATCCAGAGGGTTAAATATAAACAAATTATATACAAAATATTCTTATCTCATCAGACTAAAGAAGGATGAGAGTAAACTTTGAACTTGCTAATATAGTTCTTATAGCAATGGAGCTAAGAAACCTTTATACTTGGAGGTTGCAATATGTTATTAGAATTTGGAAGGCACTTTATATTAAATTAAACTATCTATTGTCTTGTAACTACTCAGGTAAAAAATAAAGATTATGTAAACAAATAGGTCTAGCTCTGGCCAAATCTAGTTATTCATGAG
>JAKVAO010000123.1 GCA_022447685.1 Candidatus Caenarcanales bacterium
TTTAACACCTGCTTTAATATCTTTTGCAATATCTGAGCCTTCTTCTTCAAGAACTACCAAACTTGCTATTGTTGATACATCTTTCCAAGCTTCTTTATTGTCTGTTATGCCCTTACTAAAATCCTTAGAGTTTACTAATGCCTCTGCACCTTCTTTATCTTTATCTTTGATCAGATACAGTACTGCATCACGGTCATTATCATCCTCTAAACCTTCTAGAATATCCTGATACTTTGATGCACGCTTCTCTGCGCTTTCATATTCATCTTTTATCTCTTTTAACTCTGTTTGATCTTCTTCACTTAGAACTTTTGTTGAGTCGCCTGCTGCTGACCTCACTGTCTCACTAATAGACCCTGAGTCAAAATCTAAATTAAATACTTGGCTAAAGTCTATTGACATTACTAAATTAAGCCCTCCTCTTAAAGGCTCTATACATTATTAACTACATTTTTGTTAAGATTTGGTTAGATTCTTACAAGTTTTTTCAACTTATTGCGTTTTTATTAGTTAACCATAAAAAGGTAAACCTAGATGACTATTCAGATTATGGTTAGGGACTGAAACAGGTGTATTAGTATTCACTGCTATCGGAGCTCCAGTCTGATTTACATATGGATTTGCATTAGCTGAACTTGTATTATCTATATTAATTACTGGATTAAATTCAATACCTCTACCTTGCCCAGTTACGGCACCGTAATTAACAGGAAAAGGCTGATGATAATACGGATCAGCATAGCCACCACCATAAGCATAGTAGTCTTCATAATAACTTGGAGTAGATCTAAGCTCTGAGTAAAAACCATTAGTACCTATATTAAAACCATTACTAACTCTTCCATTGAAGATATTACCAATAGCATAACCCTCAGAAAGTCTTTTACCTATGAAACCTAATCCCTGAGTGAAAATATTATCAATATCTCCAAAAATCCCACCACTATTTACATGTTGATTATAATAATCGGCTCCAGGTCTTACATGATGAGCATGAGGACCGAGACCATCATGATTATGAACTACTCGACGAGGTCCATGCCAATGATGATTTATATGCCTATGTTGCCCATGTAAAGTTCTTTCACCATTAACAATTCTCTCATACTCAGCATCTTCATGAGGACCATGAGCAAATAAGATAGAAGACATATCTATATCGCTTTTACTTTTACCTGACGAAGATTTTTCATCATCGTCATCCTCATCATCTTTGTTTTTAGCTTTACTTGCAGTAGTTACACCGTCAACTTTTACAAATTTCTCTTGCGTTTCTAAAATATTCTTACCGTCTGAATCTAAAGCATGGTTCTTAGCATTAAATTGATGCTCACCGACTTTAGTAACTTCATTACCTTTGATTTCTTTAACATTGAAACCCATATCTTGATAACTCGCAAAAACGCCATGAAGGAATTTCTGCTTATCGCCATCATTAGTATATAGATTAGCCATTTTAATCATTTCTTGAAGCTTAGGACCTGTTTTTTTACCATTATTTAAATCTTTCAATTCATCCCTCAAAGCTGCTTGATTATTCTCTAGAAAATTTGATGCTTTAGTTGTATAGTAATCACGAGTATTTGCATCTTTTTTATCAGTAAATAAACCTTTGAGAGAAGAAGATTCATCGATTGCAGCAATAAGTTCTCCACGTATCTTAGGATTTTTTGCAGTATCAACAATATCATTAATAAAAAATCTTACTTCACCACTCTTACTTTTAGGCATTGTCTTACTAACTTTTTCTAGTAAAGAAATTAATTTCCCCAGATTATCTGTATTACCAACTTTCAGCTCATTTGCATAATCCAACACCTCCTTAGAACCATCTTCTCCAAGAACATCTTCACCTAAAAAAAACTCAGGAACGTATTCCATACCTTCAGATAACTTACTCTGAGGATTCGTAATATAAAATGCACCGGGCTTAATTTCAACCATAAACTAATATTTCTCCAACAAGCTGTATATATAATTCTTAAGCCATATAAGTTAAAGACTAGTTAAGGATGAAATAAATTAATTGGAGCACAAATTATTTGGATAAATCGAAATTTCAAGTTTCAATTTATCTATTTTTGGCTATAATAATTATATGAGTTCAACACCAAGAACCATATCCAAATTTATCAAAGAAGAAATAGAGAATATCTATCCTGTACTTACCATTACTGGACCTAGACAGTCAGGAAAAACGACCCTTGTAAAAGAACTTTATAAAAATAAACCATATATAAATTTAGAAAGATTAGATGACCGGGAGTTTGCACTTAATGATCCTGAGAGGTTTCTCCAACAATTTCCAGCAGGAGCGATTCTAGATGAAGTACAAAGAGCACCAGAACTACTTTCCTATATTCAAGTAATTGTTGATGAACAGAAAAAGAAAAACATGTTCATACTTACTGGAAGTCAAAACTTCCTTCTCTTAGAAAAAATTACTCAATCGCTTGCTGGTAGGACTAGTTTGATCACACTTTTACCTTTTTCTATAGAAGAAATTAGTACAAGAGAAACTTATGATCTCAAATCACATAGCTTGGAAGACCTGATATTCAAAGGTTTTTATCCTAAAATATATGAAGAGAAAGCCAATCCTAGAATTATTCTTGAAGACTATATCAAAACATATCTAGAAAGAGATCTCAGAGACTGGGCAAATATTCAAGATCTTAACTTATTTAGAAAATTTATCAAAATGTGTGCAGCCAGAATTGGTCAGCCAGTAAATTTCAGCAATATTGGTGATGATCTAGGCTTATCACATACCACTATTAAAAAATGGATTAACTTATTAGAACTTAGCTACATAGTTTATCTACATCCAGCATACTCAGCCAATATCAATAAACAACTAGTTAAAGCTCCGAAGCTATACTTTTATGATGTGGGCTTAGCTGCTCATTTACTTGATATAGAAAAACCAGAACAATTACTAACCCATAGTTTACGAGGGAGTCTCTATGAAAATTTAGTGATAATAGAATTTCTTAAATTTCGTTTCAACCAGGGTAAAAACTCTAACTTATATTTTTATAAAGATAAATCAAAGGAAGTTGATTTAATCTATAAAGTATCTGAAAAGCTGATCCCAATTGAAATTAAATCAAGCCAAAGAGTCAAAGATGAGTTTTTCAAGTCACTAGAATACTTTAAAAAGCTTTTTTCAAATAATGTTGAAGAAAAATATTTAGTCTATGCAGGTGATCAAGAGCAAAATAGAAGCCAAGCTTTTATTAGTAACTACAAAAAGATATTGAATCATTTTTAAAATTGACTCACAAAAAATCTTTCACAGATCTCAAAGCATCCTGAACCGGTACAACCTGAATTTCATCTTCAAAATATCTCTGACTACCTGTATAAAACAAATAAGCCTCAGCCTGAGGATAATCTTTAAGAAAAGCTTTTAAGCCTTTCGTTTTATCTTTTTTGAATCTTGAACTATGTGTGATCTCAATTGCAATAATCTTCTTTTTGCCATACAAAACCAGGTCCACTTCAAGTTTATTTGCTGTACGCCAATAATAAATCTCGTACCCCAATGCATGATAATGATTTATAGCCATAAATTCCTGCAAAACTAAAGTCTCCAAAGCAGGTCCATTAGCTTCTTCTGGAGTATCCAAAGGTCCCATTGGTCTTAATGTTTTAAAAACTCCTAAATCAAAAAAATAAAACTTCGGATGAGCAGCTAACTTTCTTTTGGCTCTTTTATTAAAAACAGGAATTCTATATGCAATCAATAAGTCTTCAAGTATATGAAAATAGGACTCCACAACCTTACGCTCTACTGCAGCTTCTCTAGCAATCTCAGCAAAATTTAACACCGAACCCTGTGAGAAACTCGCACTCTCGAGAAAACGAGAAAAAGCCATCATATTTCTAGTTAAACCTTCCTGCTGAACTTCTTCTTTGATGTAAGTTTTAATATATGCATCTAAATATTCTTGTTCCAAACCCTTATAATCAGAATAAATAGCCGGTAAATGTCCAAATTCTAATGATTTCAGTAAGGAGAATTTTTCACCAAGCTCCTCGCAAGTCAAAGGATACATTCTATAAGTAAGAGCTCGTCCTGCAAGTAAGTTTGAACCAAGTTTTTTTAAACTTCTTGCACTAGAGCCAGTAAGAATAAACTTGAAGGAATGGTTCGTTATCAATCTATGTACTTCATTCAACAATTGAGGTATTTTCTGAACCTCATCTATAATGACCCAATCATCAAAATCCTTAGAGCCTGTCTTGAAAGTTAATTAAATCAAGCGAGTCTTTTAGTCATAATACGGATCATGGCTATTTTGACCA
>JAKVAO010000124.1 GCA_022447685.1 Candidatus Caenarcanales bacterium
GATGAAGTTCTATTATTACTAAAAAAGACTGGGTAATTATGCCGCAACTGACCGGGTAATTAAGGGGAAAATATGCATCAAGTAAATCTCCCTGATAAATTAGAAGTATCTTTCACTGGAGATTCTGAAAGGAGAATACAAGAATTTTTCTACCAAAAAGTAAGCGACTCTTTATCATCTTATGACAATGTAGATAAACATCAATTTTTACATGAAGACATGAATCTGAAACTTAATTACCTCATAGATGGAGCTATATTCACTCGAACTGAATATCAGAAAAAAGGTTCAATAGCTTTTTTTGACTTAGATCTGAGCCGAGACGAGATAAATTTACTGAGTGATAGAAAATATGAAAAACTAGCTACCCTTAACTATTTAGAGAATTTAGAAAATCAAGCTGTTAATGCACTAGAGCCAGCTTTCAAGAAATATGCGAAGGGATTATTTACTGAAAACCCTAAGTTCAAAGAACTAAAGGAAAGGTATAGCCAATAAAGTTAAAAAGACTCAGGGCTAGTTTGAAGCTCACATAATATTAAGCCACCCCAGCCCCATGAGCAGCATGCTCACCAGCTGAAGTACTAACAGACCTAACCCTAAACTTATCAATTAAATCATTTATAGAGCCACGAATAAGATCATCATTCCTAATAGTATACCTGGCTCCTAAAGAAAGCTTCTTAAAACTCTCTCCCTGTTTGATATTTAGTACAACTAAGTTGTCACCTTTATTCTCTTCTTTAGCAAAAAAGGCGCGTAAAGAATGGAACATTTGAAAGTAATCAGAAATCCCATCAACATCTAAATCAAACTCCATAAGCTCTTTAGTATCCAAATCATCAGCTTCATCTATCATTAGTGAGCAGTTACCCTCAGCCTGGAAGGAAAGAGTACCACTAACTAAAAGCCTCTTACCTTTCACTAATAAATGATCCATAGCTTCAAGCTTAGAACTAAAAATTACCCCCTCGATTCTATCTTCCATATCCTCAAGCTGAGCGATACATATGATTTTCTTAGACTTTGTAAGTTTCTTTTGAAAATCTATTAATAAGGCTGGAACTTTCACCCGAGATTTATCTTTCATGTTCTTAAGTGATTTAATATCATGCTCGGAAACCATCTTACAGAGAGACTTAACCGATTCCATTGGGTGGTTATTAACGAATAAGCCTAGAAGTTCATACTCCATAGACTGCATCTCACGTTCAGGATACTCATCTTTCTCACCATTAATGTAATTAGGTCTAGTATTGACTTCTACTGAAGCAGCCCCGAATAAACTTAATTGACCTGAACCAGCTTTAGCTTGTTTCTTCTTAGCGTTATCAATGAAAGTCTCAAGATTCTCTATCATCGCCTTACGACCTGCTCCAAGCTGATCCATAGCACCACATTTAATCAAACCTTCAATAGTCTTTTTGTTTACAAGCTTATGGTTAATTCTTTCACAGAAATCGTGGTAGTCCTTATATGGACCATTTTCTTGACGCTCTTCTATAATTGCTTGAGATGGTGCTTCACCAACTCCTTTAACAGCTTTCATACCGAAGATGATAGTTTTATTCTCAACATCAGCTTTAAATTCAAGTTCTGATTCGTTTACATCAGGGGCTTTCACCTTAATACCTAAGCGCTGTGCTTCGATGATATAGCCTTTAATCCTGTCAGTATCACCATTACATGAAATAAACAATGCTGTTAAATACTCAACTGGGTAATGTGTTTTCAAGTAAGCTGTCTGATAAGTTACAAAACCATAAGCTGTAGAGTGAGATTTGTTGAAACAGTACTCAGCGAAGGCAAGCATCTGCTCGAAGAGTTTATCTGCAAGCTCTTCATCTATAGGCACTTCATGCTTATTTTCTTTACAACCCTGCACGAATTTATCTTTATAAGGTAAAAGAACTTCAGGTTTTTTCTTACCCATCGCCCTTCTTAATAAATCCGCTTCACCTAGGCTAAAGCCACCTAAGCTTTGTACGATCTGCATTATTTGCTCTTGATAAACTATAGTACTGTAAGTATTTTTCAGAATCGGCTCTAGTAGAGGGTGTTCAAAGCTATACTCTTCTTTACCAGATTTACGATTAATAAAGTCATCTATCATTCCAGTATCGAGTGGACCTGGACGGTATAGTGCGATCAAGGCTGAAATATCTTCTAAGTTTCGAGGAGCAAGATCTCTTGCAACCTGACGCATACCAGCAGAAGTCTCCAACTGGAATATACCTGATAAATTCCCTGAACAAACGGTATCAAAAGTTTCAGGATCTTCAAGACTAATTTCATCAATATCTATAGGTTCTTCACCTGGACGATTCTCTGCAATAATATCAATCGCTTTCTGAATCATAGTCAGGTTCCTTAAGCCAAGGAAATCCATCTTCAGAAGTCCCATGTTTGCAGACTCTTCCATTGCGTACTGAGTGATTACCCCACCATCATTAGATCTAGACGTGGGAATAATATTAGTGATTGGCTGATCCGCGATAATAACTCCAGCTGCGTGAACCCCAAAGGTTTTATTTAAACCCTCATTCTTTAAAGCTAGGTCTAGAACTTGTTTCGCTTCAGGATCTTCATCGTATCTTTTCCTGAAATCAGCATGGTTTTCTATCATCCAAGCAATAGAACGTGGCTTACCACGAACTACAGGAATCATCTTCGCAAGATCCTCAGCCTTAGCGTATGGATACTCTAAAACCCTTGCCATATCTTTAATTACCGACCTTGAAGTTAAACGGTTAAAGGTAATAATCTGGCAAACACAGTCGTCACCATATTTATCACGAACGTATTGGATAACTTCTTCACGTCTTTCGATACAGAAGTCTGTATCAATATCGGGCATAGACTTTCTTTCAGGGTTTAAAAATCTCTCGAAGAGTAAGTCATATTTAAGAGGATCAATATTAGTGATACCTAAACAATAAGCGACGAGTGAGCCAGCAGCGGAACCACGACCTGGACCTACAGGTATCTTCTGTTCACGTGACCAGTTAATAAAATCCCAAACTACGATGAAGTAAGAAGCGAAACCAGATCCATTCATGATCTTAAGCTCATGCTCCAGGCGATCACAGATCTTATCACCTAAATCTTCATCTGTTTCTCTATTGAAACGCTTTCTAGCTCCTTCATAAGAAAGATGCTTTAGGTATGTCTCAAAGGTAAATCCTTCAGGCACCTTAGGATCAGGCATTTGCATCTGAGGGTTAGCAAAGCTATCGTAATCTTCAACTTTATCGAAAACTTCCATAGTGTTGTCATAGACAACTTGTTCTATGGTTTCAGCATCCAAATGGTCCTGGAATAAAGAAGCCATTTCTTCACCAGTCTTCAAATACTCATGACCAGAAAATCTCATACGCGGGAAATCAGAGATATATTTCTGCATCTGTAAACAAAGCAGAGCGTCGTGAGCAATAGCATCTTCTTTATTGGTGTAATGACTATCATTGGTTGCTATAACCTTCACGCCAATCTCTTCAGCCATTTTCATCATTAGAGGATTTACTTTTCTATCCTCTGGATATAAATGGTCTTGAATTTCTAAATAAAAGTCTTCACCAAAAATATCTTTATACTCAAGTGCTGCTTCCTTAGCCTCTTCTATTCTACCTGCTAGGAGATTATTATTAACTTCACCACCTAAGCAAGCAGAAAGCGCAATAATTCCTTCAGCGTGCTCACGAATATAAGCTTTAGAGATACGAGGCTTATAGTAAAAACCATTAGTACAGCCTTCGGAACAAATCTTAGTTAAGTTTTTAAAACCGATATCGTTTTTCGCAAGTAATACTAGGTGATAAAGCTTCGAGCGCTTTCCTTTCTCTAGGTGATCACCATTAACTACATAAACTTCACATCCGATAATAGGCTTAATTCCAGCCTTTTTAGCCTCATGGTAGAAGGTATAAGTACCAAACATAGTTCCATGGTCGGTAATGGCAAGAGCAGGCATACCGGTTTCAGCAGCTTTTTTACAAACATCCTTAACTCTACTAGCTCCGTCTAGTAAAGAAAATTCAGTGTGGACATGTAAAGGAACATGAAACTTTTCGGTGCTCATTAGTATATATTTTACTACTTATAACGGAATTAGTTATTAAATTGATGGTAATTGATTATTATCGTTATTTC
The DNA here is from genome assembly GCA_022447685.1 of Candidatus Caenarcanales bacterium. Lineage (GTDB taxonomy): Bacteria > Cyanobacteriota > Vampirovibrionia > LMEP-6097 > LMEP-6097 > DT-14. The sequence continues at coordinate 4,150 of JAKVAO010000124.1, forward strand.
TTTGATTTAACGTAACTACTCAGGTAAAAAATAAAGATTATGTAAACAAATAGGTCTAGCTCTGGCCAAATCTAGTTATTCATGA
>JAKVAO010000125.1 GCA_022447685.1 Candidatus Caenarcanales bacterium
TGGTCAAAATAGCCATGATCCGTATTATGACTAAAAGACTCGCTTGATTTAATTAACTTTCAAGACAGGCTCTAAGTAAATCAATCTTATAACTAAATTGAACCGAAAATCAAGATCATGATCTGCACCTCGATCTTATCTAGATTGGGGATGTCCCTGTTTCGCTTCTGGTTTCATGGGCTTCAATATCTGTTATAATACTTACAAATGTATCAGTATTTGAAAGGGCTTTTAGTTGAGAAAGATTTACAGAATAAGTCTATAGTAGTTGAGCAGGGCGGTTGGGGTTATTTAATTCAGACTAATCTCAAGACTATGAATAAGTTTCACCTGGACTCTGAGCTTAAGCTCTATGTTAAAGCAATTATCAAAGAAGAGGAGATGAAGTTATTTGGCTTTGCAGATAAGGCTTCTAAAGAAATCTATGAGATTTTACTTTCTGTTTCTGGAGTTGGTCCTAAGGCTGCAATGAGTATTCTAGATGCACTAGATATAGATGATTTGATTTCTGCTGTGCTGAATGATAAGCCTAAGCTTATTTCTCAAGCTCAAGGTATTGGTCTTAAAACAGCTCAGAGAATAGCTTTGGAGTTGAATACTAAGCTCAATAAATTTAATAGTAATTATAATTCACAGTCAGAGTCTGATTTGCAAGGATTTAACTGTGAAGAAGAGGTGATGAATATACTGGTGAATTTAGGTTTTGATGAAGTTTCTGCCTTCAAAAGACTCAAAGAAGCTAGAGAATCTGGCATTCAAGATAATAGTGAGCTTTTGGTGAGATTCTGTCTACAGCAGCAAAACGAAGCTTTAGTTTAAGTAGGATTGTCACAATCTTAATGTATAAAAATTCCTGAATCTAACTTTATATATTTGAATGAAGATAATGAAAGTTAGATAAATAGATCTCAGGGGATTTGGAGATAGATCTTGTTAGAAAGGAGATATACATGCAAATCCCAGTTCAAGAATATTTAAATATTCGAAATACAACAAGAGCCAAAAACTTAGTCCGTTTAGCCAAAAATATCCATACTGAATTACGGCTTAAGGCTGTTAACCCTGATGGACTCAATGGTTTGGAAGTCTTTGAAAATGAAAATAAGTTAGCAAATATGTCTGTAGAAAGCTTGCCTTTCAGTTTAAGTGATAATCAAGGTTATGATACTATTCTGAATTTAATTCAAAATGGCAAGAGTGATATGAAATCAATCAATCATGATCTTGTTCAGTTTCTTGATTCACTGACCTCACTTCAAGCAAACTCAAATCCTATCAATGAAAATCAGGAACTATCTTTGCTGTCACATTTTGACCGTAAAATCTCAATGTCGATTCTTGATGATATTTATGGAAAAGTTAAGCACTTGAACAAAGATTTGAATTACCCTAAATTAGCTTTACCAGAACAACAAAAGCATAGTGAAAATTTAGTCAAAGAGATTGTCGAAGAGCATCAGATTGATGCTGAATCCGCAATAGCAATTATTCAAGAATTTGGATTTGAGTTTAAAGAAGAATATAATCCACAAAAAATCTTTACTACTCTTCAAGATTTATACAAAGACTTGAAGCTTGAAGATAATTTACAGGAACTCTTCTATGCCCTAGGTCAAAGTACTCTTGCGCAAGGGGTGAAAAGTTTTACTAACTCAAATCAGGAAAAAGGTTTAGACGAAGATGGCAATATGAAGATTTTAGATACTTTTATATCTAATACTATGATGTCTGTTTCCCGTCATATTCAGATGGATTCCAGAAAAAATATGGATTTAATAATGTCAAATCTCAGAACTAACTTAGATAGTGCTAATACTGAGGCTGCTTATTGGGGAGACTTAGTGTTTCTAGATAAGGACATTGATCTCGATCAAGCTAGAAATATTTTAGATCAGGGTGCAGAAGCTTCTATTAATCTACTAAAAGAACTTCTCAATGATTCTGTTCCTGGTATTACTAGAGTTGCTTTTGATACAGCAAACGTCTTTGGGATACATCCAGTTTTAGCATTGATTAATACTGCTACTGTAGCTTCACAAATAGTTATTTCACAGCTTGGCTCTAATGATCAGCAGAATTTGCAAAATTCACAATTAGCTATTGCTGCTAGAATCCAAGAAGCACTCAAAGGTATAGGTGAAGCTTATGATGAAATATTGACTAGCCCTGAATTGGACCAGGTTTTAGCTAAAGTGGATGATTTGAATGATGAAAACTCTAAGATAGACAAGGAAATTATTGAATCAAGAGGGACAAATGCTCTTTTGGCAGAATTACCTTTTCAAGCAGGTTTTCTTGGAACTCTTATTACAGGGGAACTTCTTCAAAAAACAGGAATGGTCTCTGGAAAGAAAATACATTCTTTTATCATGAGTTCACTTGTGGCTCAAGCAGAGACAGCAAACTTAATTCAAACAGTAACTCAAAAATATCCAGCTTATATAAATCAAATTGAGAAAAGGAATAATTTATTGAAACATATGGGAATGTGGGAAACCTCTCAAAGAGAGCTTGATAAATTAAGAGTTCCTTACTCCAGTGTTGAGGATATGACACTAAAAATTGAATCTTTAAGTGACGCTAAGGGGATTTTACAGAATATTGATCTGGAAATTCCTCCAGGGACTCTGCTCAGTATTATAGGTCCATCTGGGGCTGGTAAATCTACCTTGCTAAAAACAATTCTAGGTTTAAATAATGCTAAAAATGGTTCAATTAAATTGGGTAACACTGATATTAGAACAATCCGTAAATTTGGTCCTGAATCTTTGAAGCAGATAGTGCTTTACAGTACTCAGTCACCAAATGTGATGCAATCTGAAAGTTTGAGAAATAATTTAAAGCAAGGTACTAATAACGAATATTCAGATGAGGATATTAAAGCTGTGTTCCGTGATCTGAATTTAAGTAAATTTGATAGTTCACTAGATGAGAAAATACCTAATTTTTCAGGTGGTGAAAGAGTTCGCTACGGACTTGCTAAAGTTCTACTCAGAAGAAAGCATAGTGATGCTCCGATGATTATTGTATTAGATGAGCCAACAGCGAGTCTTGATAGAGGATCAAGAGTTCAAGTCATGGATATATTAAAAAATATCCGAAAATCACATCCAGAAACTACTATTATTGCGGTAACTCACGACGCTGATTTGGTTGATATGAGTAAAGCTGAATCAGAGCAAGGAACTGGTATGGTGATAGATATTGAAGATATTAACGATAAAGTGATTTAGTAGTAGGCTTTAATTTATAGTTATGATCAGCTATATTTATACCTTGTGAGATCTTTTTAAGGTCTTGGTAAAAAGAGTTTTCTTCATAGCCTGAACCAAATAATGTCTCTCGGTATGTCATTAGTACTTTTGCTAAATCTTCCATTAGGGTTTCAGCCATTTCTATACTTCGGCTAGTATTATTGCTGTTAGCTTGCTTTGTGATTTCATCTAGTTCTTCTTTAGTTGTTTTTAATGATGTAATTATATCTTCGAGGATTTTAGGACTTTGACTAGCATCAACATTTGTTAAAGAAGCTGTTATCACTTCATTTATTTTAGTTAAATTTTCTGTTTCGCCAGAGTCAAAGGAGCTACCAGTTCCATCATTATCAAGTTTTATAATTAAATCAGCTAAGCTGCGGTTCAATAGATTACTTGATTCTCTTACTTCCGTAGCAAGATTCTTGAGTGTAGAATTATTTGAATCAATTATAGTCAGTGTGTGAAGCCTCATCAGTTTCTGGGCTTCTGTCTCCTTTCTTTGCGGTGGCTGTAAAGGAACATTAGATATATATCTGACCTCGGCACCATTATCTTTCAGGACGTTTCTCGAGTCTATGAAATTTGACTGAGTAGGCAAAGCAATATGATTAGCACTAAACATAATCAAAACAATACCAGATGTATAAAGATTGGTATTATTTTGAACTAACTCTTAACTAGTAACTACTCAGGTAAATTGAAAATTAGCAGCAAATATGTTTTGGCAAGCTAGAATTGCAGATTGTCCTAATCTTT
>JAKVAO010000126.1 GCA_022447685.1 Candidatus Caenarcanales bacterium
AAATTTTAAATAGTTAATGGAAACTTTCACACCTTCTAAAAAAAAATTTTTGGTTTAAATTTTCAGTCCACTATATTTCACTGTATCTGAAGATATACAGATAAACGTAAAAGCACTACTTACTATAGATATAAGTAATATACCAAGGCATTTATTTTATAGGTGGGATGAAATATTTTCAAATGACTATCTTGGTGAAATTGATCTTATATTTAGATTTGATCCTGATGATGATTTACTTGAAGACCCTTTTGAGAGATAAATTAAATAAACTATTTTCACCTCATTATCAGTAATTTTGATAAATATGTAATCATTCTAGTGATTATTGAGTTTATCTCTTAAAGGGTATATTATAAATATTGGGATTATTCAATGGCTAATATTGATCAAATAAAAGCTTTAATAAAAAGCCATACCGATGGTGATAGTGAGCTTTTTTATTCAATAGCCTTGCAAATGGCTGCCCATGCTAAAAATAAAGGTCACTCTAAGATTTCAAAAGAGCTTAAAGATTTAGTTCAAGAAGCTAAAGATAAAGGATTTAATAAAAAAAATTGCAGTGTTATTCCAATATCTCAACCTAGAGGTGAACTTAGTGGATTACTCTCTGTAAAATATTCCAAGGATACTCTTTCTCAAATATTTTTGTTAGATAAAACAAAAAATAAGATAAAAAGAATTATTAAAGAACAAAGACAGAAGAGTGCTTTGGCAAAGTATGGTCTTTCTCCAAGGCATAGGATTTTGTTCCATGGTCCCCCAGGTACTGGTAAAACTATGACTGCATCAGTATTAGCAGGAGAATTAAATCTACCTTTGTATACAATAATGTTGGATAGCCTTATTACTAAGTTTATGGGAGAAACAGCTTCAAAATTAAGACTAATTTTTGATCATATACAAACCACCAAAGGTATTTATTTCTTTGACGAATTTGATGCTCTTGGAGCAGATCGAGCTGCAGGTAATGACGTTGGTGAGATAAGAAGAATTTTAAATTCGATTTTGCAGTTTTTAGAGCAAGATCATTCTGAGAGTATTATTCTTGCTGCTACTAATCATGTAAATATTATTGATAAAGCTTTATTTAGGAGGTTTGACGATTTAATTGAATTTGAACTTCCAACAAAAGATATTATTTCTGAGGTTATTCAAAACAGTTTATGTACCATTGAAGGCTCAAATAAATTAGACTTTAGCTTACTTTCTGATAAATGTATTGGCTTTAATATTTCTGATATAAAAAAAATATGTGACAATTCAATAAAAGAAATAATATTGTCAGAAAGTGAAGTTTGTATATCCAACAATATGATTTTGGAGTGTATAGAAGATTTTCAGAGGAATTGATTTAGTCTTTTATGAAGAATAAGCTCAGTCATCTTTCCATAAGTAATTTTAGTAAAAGTGAAAATTTTACATCAACAGGTAGACCACCGCCTCAGTCTTTTCCTATTAGAGATAGACAAAGTCACGCAAACTTTTTATTAACAAAACTCAATGAAAGTATTGATTTGAAAAATCAATCTAGTAGTGAGACTGTCCGTGATTCGGAAAAAGGTATTTTAGGTTCAGAGGGGATATATTTAGAGATCATATCAGAGCCAGGTGAAAACCTGAAAATTGAAAGTTTAGATTTACCGTCACAGGGGATACAGTTATTAAATATTAAAGAGGAAACTGTTGATGATAAAGTCTGTTCAAAGGCAACAGTTTATATTCAAGACAAGTCAATCTCAACTTTCATTGAAAAGTTTAGAGATTATCGAGATAAAGATACTTCACGAGGTAAGCCTAAAAATAATGATTTAGTCAATAGTATTAGTGATATTAAGCTTGCATTATTGAAATCTTTATGGACAGATGTTGATGAGTTATTCCCTAAGCAAAATGATACAAAGATATGGTGGGAAGTATGGTTTCGATGTGAAGATAGTAATATTGATGAATTCAAAGAAAAGTTGAAAAATCTATCTATTGTTTATCAAGAAGATAGTTTGTATTTTAATGAGCGGATTGTTTTTTTAATATATTGCTCTATAAATCAATTACTAGACTCAATTGACATATTAGATTATTTTGCAGAGCTAAGGCTGGCTAAAGAAACAACTTCTGATTTTATACAAATGAAAAATTTTGATCAATTAGAGTGGGTTGAGTCACTTGCAGGTCGAATTAATTATGAGATTACAAATAATTTACCAATTATAAGTATTTTAGATACTGGTGTGAATAACAAACATGCTCTTATTAAGAATTTTCTATCTAATGAGAGTCTCTTTTCTTTTGAAGATTCATGGGGTACTGAGGATCATAACGGTCATGGAACAGCTATGGCTGGTCTTGTTTTATATCAAGATTTATCAAATGCTTTATTGAGCAGTCATAGAATTAATGTCCCAGCCATTTTAGAATCAATTAAGATCTTGCCACCTCCTCATTTATCTGATAATGATCCAAGACTGTATGGATTTATTACAGAGCAGTCAATCTTACAAGCTGTCAGTAAAAATCGATCTAGAAATAGAATCCTTTGCTTAGCAGTTTCATCCCATGATGGAAGAGACTGTGGAAAGCCATCTTCATGGTCTGGAGCAATTGATAAAATCATATCTGGTACATCGATTGAGGGATTTCTTCCATTGATGATTGTTGCAGCTGGCAATAAAGTAGTAACTAGTAATTACCCAAAGGATAACTTAGTTGAATCAATTCATGACCCTGCTCAATCTTGGAATTCTATAGTTGTTGGAGCCTGTACTTTGAAGACTAGTATCACTGATGAACATTTTATCCCCGGCTGGGAGCCTATTGCTGAAGCAGGAGATTTAGCTCCGTCTTCAACAACCTCTTTTACTTGGGATAATAAGTGGCCTTATAAACCTGATGTGGTTTTTGAAGGCGGCAATGCTGCAATAGATTCTGAAGGTAATGTAGATGAACCTACCTGTTTGTCACTGTTATCGACTCATCATTCAATTACTAAAAGTCAGTTTACTTGGCATTCTGATACAAGTGCCGCATGTGCCCAAGTATCAAATATTGCTGCAAATATATTTGCTCGCTATCCTGATTATTGGGCTGAAACAGTAAGAGCTTTAATCATACATTCTGCGGAATGGACTCCTAAAATGTTGAAATATCCTGTTCAACAAAAGAGACATAAACAACTTCTGTTGAAAATGTTTGGTTATGGTGTCCCTAACTTAGATAGAGCTCTCTATAGTGCGAGTAATTGTTTAACTTTAATTTCTCAAAGTTATTTAAAGCCTTTTAAAAAAGACTCAATGAATCAGCTTAATATACATGAGCTACCATGGCCAAAAGAAGAGCTTGAAGGGCTTGGAGAAAAAAACGTTAAGCTTAAAGTTACCTTGTCCTATTTTATTGAACCAAACCCATCAAGAAGAGGATGGAATAATAAGTACTGCTATCAATCTCATGGATTGAGATTTGCAATGAAGACCTCTATTGAGTCATTAGATTCATTCAGAAAAAGAATTAATAAAGATTTACAAGCAAAAGATGAAAAAGTTAGTTCCTCAACTTCAGATGATAAAGAATGGTTTTTAGGTGAAAACTATAGGACAAAAGGGTCTATTCATTCAGATTCTTGGGAGGGAACCGCTATTAGTTTATCTGAAAAAGATTGTATCGCTGTATACCCAGTTGTTGGTTGGTATAGGGCAAAAAAAGATCCTAAATATTATGATGCAAAAATTCGGTATAGTTTAGTCGTTACAATTGTAACTTCTGAAGAAGAAGTTGATATCTATACTCCAGTTGAAAATACTGTTGCTATTGCTAATGAAGTATCATATTAAATGCATACTCTACTAGAAGATACTTTTGGTTAAACAATATGAATTGTAGTGGACTGAGAAATCCAGTCCAGTAAATACGTATATCAGAAGGTGTGAGAATATGAGAAAAGTAAAAAAGGAAATCTTATGCCGAAAGGAAC
>JAKVAO010000127.1 GCA_022447685.1 Candidatus Caenarcanales bacterium
AGATTAGGACAATCTGCAATTCTAGCTTGCCAAAACATATTTGCTGCTAATTTTCAATTTACCTGAGTAGTTACTGGAATTGAATATATTTCAAATAATAACTTTACTGGAAGTGATAGTTTCACATACACAATTAGTGATAGTGAGCTTAGTTCTACAACTAATGTAAATATCTCTGTATTGGCAAAACCAATAGAAGAACCAGATGATGACGATGATAAAGATAATGATGGTGATGAATCTAAAGTTGAGCCCGAAGAAGATTCCAAGCAAATGGATATCCTTTTAGACGGTGATTTTGCTGCTGATAATGGTGACTTTTATCAAGCTGGTCCTAATTTTGTATCCACTGTTCATATTGGCAAATCTTGGGTCTATCCTCGTGGTCATAAATGGAATAAAGACCTAGTTAATGAATATGCTTTTGCTGATAATGCTGGAGCCCCAGCTATGACTCAGGGAGTCTTAAACAATAATCAGTTACAAGGATTAGCTGAACTTAAATTCAAAGCCAAACATAGTGGACTTAATGATACTCTAAGATTTCAAGTCATAGGTTTGGATTCTGAATTTAGATTAAGCAATTGGTCATGGAATCCAAATGCTACTAATGGAACTTCTTATCTTCCACAACCAATAAATGAAGATGAAGTTGTTTCATATAAGGTTATTTATGATTCAGAAAACTTTGCTGCAACTGAATTTGATTGGACTGAATTTACTATCCCAGATTTAGATTTTGGAACTGGATATAAATATATAGTTATTAAAGTCTTTACTAATGGAGTTGAAGCTGATCAAAGCGAAGAATTATTAATCGATGATGTGAGTCTTGCTCCACCACCTGCTCCTCTAGTTGCTGAGAATATTTTACTAGATTCCGATTTCGCAGCAATTAATGGTGACTTCTATGGTAATACAGGAACATTTGTATCAACTGCTCATATAGGAAAATCATGGATAAAACCAAATGGAGACAAATGGAATAAAGATCTAGTTAATGAATATGCCTTTGCTGACAATGCCGGGGCTGATGCAATTATTCAAGGAAACTTAGACGACTATCAGAGTCAAGGTTTAGCTACTTTGAAATTTAAAGCTAAGCATACTGGTTCTGGAGATAATTTGAAGTTCGTTATCTTTGGTGTTAATGATGATGATTTTAAATTAAGCAACTGGCAATCAAGAGATTCCAGACTTGGTTACTTCCCTTATACTGATGCAGAAGCAGTTACGATTGATTACTCAGTGATTCATGATTCCGTAAATTATGCAGATAGTGAGTATGACTGGACTGAATTTACTATTCCTGATTTAGACTTAGCTTCAGGTTATAAGTATTTAGTTATAAAGGTAATTACTAGTGGTGTTGATAATACAGCTGGTGAGGAGCTATTGCTAGATGACCTAGAATTACTCAATTAAACAAATAAGCTTTTGGAAACTCAGAAAATCCCAAGCGAACTTAAAAGGTAAAATATGAAAATAAATAACTTAATAAAACTTACTTTAATATTCATTTTGAATTGCATTTTAATTACTCAAAGCGTAAAAGCAGATATGAGTCATATGAAATTTATGCAGTTAGTTCCAGAGTCTGCTGTGACCCATAAGGCTATAGACTCTGGTTTATGGTCTGATGCTAGCAATTGGGAAAATGCTAGAGTGCCAGCTACTGGGGCAAATGTTCAAATCCCAAGTGGACTTGAGCTGGAGTATGATTCAAGTCTATCTCCTAGAATAAAAACAATTAGAGTAGATGGTAAATTAAGTTTCGCGGATGATAGAAATACTAAATTAATCGTTGATTATATAGCCGTAGTAGGTGAAGGGATTTTACAGATAGGAACAGCTAGTAACCCTATTCCAGAGAATATTAAAACAAATATAGTTTTTGCAGGAGTAGATGCCAATAATACAGCTATAGATTTATCATGGGACCCAGAACAATTCAGTAGAGGTCTAGTAGCTGGGATGAATGCAGATATAGATATCCATGGTGCTTTTAAAACTTCTTATACAGCTATAAATGGAAATCACTTGGCTGGATCAAAGACTATAGCCTTAAAGAATATGCCAAATGACTGGAAAGTCGGTGATGTAATAGTTCTTACTGGTACAGAGTGGGGGAGAAAGAAGCAAGGTGATAACTTCGATGATAACTCTTTGAATCGTGATGAATTTCTAGTGATAGATTCTATCTCTGGAAATAATATTAGCTTTCATCATAAGAATAATCCTAATAAAGATTCACTAAATTATGATCACAAGCTAGTAGATGGTTTTGATTTTGAAATTTATCTAGCTAATCTCAGTAGAAATATTGTCTTTGAGACAGAAGCTCGTGAAGCCGCTCCTATAAAAGAATGGGCACATTCTATGTTCATGTCTAATACAACTGATATTGAGTATGCTCAATTTATCGCAATGGGTAGAACTAATAAAAATAAAATTTTAAATGATGCTAAACTAAACGGTAATGGTGTTCTAGTCCCAGGGACTGGAACTAATCAGCGAGGAAGATATGCTATTCACTTCCATAGAATTTTTGACCATGATTATGATTTAAATAAGCCAGTTCATGTAAAAGGTGTTTCTGCATGTATGACTATGGGCTGGGGGATAACTACTCACCATAGTGCTTCTATAGTAGAAGACTCTGTGGTCTTTGATGCTGTAGGTGCAGGTTTTGTAAATGAAGATGGTACTGAACAAGCTATATATAGAAGAAATTTAGCGATTAAAATGCGAGGATCTAACCAAGATGGAGTAACAGATTTACTTCAACCCAAAGATGCTCGTGGTAAAGCTTTAGACTTCGCTGCTAGAGGAAACGGTTTCTGGATTCATAGTCCTTACTCTAGTAAAGAATTTACAGATAATATAGCTGTAAGCACTGATGATGCAGGTACCTTAGTCTGGGGACACAATGATCCTGGTATCGCACAATTCAAGGTACCTATGGATAAAGTGCCTCAGTATATTCAAAACTTATTTCCAAATAAATCTGAAATATTTGCGTGGAAAGTGCCATTACGCAATTTCTCAGATAATTTAGCTTACAACGTAAGAAATGCTCTTGATTTAAGAGGAGTAACTCGAGATGATGTTGGCTTCGATAATTTTAATATTCATCACTTAGAGCAAAGTTTTGTGAAAAATCAAAGAGCTTGGGCTTTAAGAGAGAATGGAATTAATATAGAGTATGCAGCACATATTACTATTGAAACACCTTTACTAATAGGTAACCCAGAAAATCCAATAACTTTTAACCATAAAGCATCAAATCATTTAAATATTAAGGGTAAAGGTATCTATAGCGACAAGAATGCTCGTCAATGGTCACAGCATTTTAGATGGAGCTGTTTTCAAAAATAATATTTACAACTTATATGCTGCGCCAGGAAGAGTTTGCAATTCTCCATCTTGCACAGCTATAAATCCATTTAGAAATAATCCGTCTGTAACACCGTATTTTGTTATGAATGGAGACTTGGATCTTGAAATACCTGAGAGTGATTCTGAACCGCTTGCAAGTTTCACTGAAAAAGCAATTATTGGTGGTTTAGCTTACTCTTTTGATGCTAGTGCTTCTATTGATAGTGACTATGTCCCAGTTTGGACCGATAATTATAATGGTAAGAATACTGCTGGTGATAACACTATAGCTTCATTCATGTGGGACTTTGATAATGACGGTCAATTTGACGATGGCTTCGGTAGATATATAGAACATATTTTTAATAGTGAAGGTTCAAAGCTGGTTAGGTTAAAAATTTATGATGTTCATGGTAATAGTAATGAATTTAAGAAAACCATAAATGTTAGATCTACCTGTGTATTCTCGCCTAATTACCCAGTCAGTTGCGCCTTAATTACCCAGTTGAAAATTTTAGGGTAAATCATGCTCAACTCCTTTTAAATTT
>JAKVAO010000128.1 GCA_022447685.1 Candidatus Caenarcanales bacterium
TTTAATGCTTGGAGACGATTATACGTACGAATAGCTTTTGCCTTGCGTAATTCTTCTCTTAAAACTTCTATATTCCTCACTTGGTACATATTACCAAGGATAAACCCTTAATCATTATTTGTAAAACTTTAGAGGAGTACTATATCTATATTAATAGACTGTGTTGGAAATTAGAAATTCCTTGGCGCGTGTGTGATTGGGATGCATAATACCTATAGTTTTGAATACCTGGTCTTAATTCAGAATAGATAATACAATATAGTATTGGGTTTAAAGCTAATTTAATGGATAGGAATGAATTATTAGCAAAGTTAGAAGATATTGAATGGGAAGACTTAGAATTTAAGTCTGCCGAGAATGGTTTGCCTAAAAGCATATGGGAGACTGTTAGTGCTTTTGCTAATAGTGCAGGTGGATGGATTTTCCTTGGAGTCTCTGAAACAAAGAAAAACCAGTTCGATGTTACCGGTGTAAAACAAGCATCTAAAATTGAGCAGGATTTCTTAAATACTCTCAATGCTGCTGAGAAATTCAATTGTGTAATTCGTCCTAGAGCGAAGAAATATAAAGTTCAGAATAAAACTTTATTGGGCTTCTATATTCCAATAGCAAAGAATAAACCAGTTTATTTTAATAGTTTGAAAAATACTTATGTAAGATCAGGCAGTGGTGATCGTAAGGCAAGCTCAGAAGAAATAGATGCTCTTTATCGTGAGCAAGCCTATGGTACTAAAAGTTCAGAGTTTATAGAAGAACTTAGTTTTGAAGATTTATCTTCCCAAACTATTGATGAGTACATGGGGTTCATGAATCGTGCTAATCCTAGTATTCGTTATAATCAAATGTCAGCTAGAGACTTCCTCACGAAGATTAGAGCAATTAGTGATAAAGGTGTGTCTTATTCAGCGCTTCTTTTCTTTGGGACTAAGGAATTAGCTGATCAATATATTGGTGATTTCAGAATTGACCTTCTTGAAATTCCAGCAGACTCATATTCGAATGCTAGCCCTAGATATACTTTTAGGCTTGTTGAGCAGGAGAACCTTTGGCAGTACTACTTTGCAATGATGCACCGCATTGCTTCACATATTGAACTACCATTTAATATGGATAATCAGGGCTTTAATGTTGGAAATCATCCTCAGTTAATAGCACTAAGAGAGGCACTTGTTAATATGCTTATGCACGCTGATTACTTTTCTCCAATGAAATCAAGAGTAAGAATTTTTACTAATAATATAGAGTTCTTTAATCCTGGTGCTTTCCCTAAGCCTATAGAGACACTAATTAGTGAAGATGTTTCTTTGCCTAGGAACCCTGTATTAGCCACTTTGTTTAGGTGCATTAAACTTGCTGAAAATGCAGGCTTTGGCTTTGATAAAATGCAGGATAACTGGTTTGCTTACAATAAAACTAAACCTGAATTTCGAGGGGATATAGATTTCTCTGTAGTAGATTTTCAGACTGGAGCAAACAAAACTACCATAAAAACTAACATAAAAACTAGCACAAAAACTAGCATAAAAACTAGCACAAAAAACGAGAGAGATCTTCTAGAACTAATAAAGTTGAATCCAGATCTTACATTGGAACTTTATGCAGAGAAGCTTGGCTTAAGTAAAGGTGGAGTTAGATATCATTTAGATAAATTAAAAGAAACTGGCAAAATCCGTTATGTCGGTTCAAAAAGATCAGGCTACTGGGAAATTATTGAATAAAAAACAGAAAAATTTTACTAAACACGTTTAAAACATTTCAAATCTGGGCATGATATATTTATCAAACAAAAAATATTTAACTAATTGATCCAAGGAATTGGGTCTTTTTTGTATTTAGGCTAAGTTTTTTTAAAATGGTCAAAATGTCGCAAAAAAAGTAATGATTTGCGACAAAATAGTGGTTGTTTTTTATTTATAGAGTGATTACTTTGCAGGCTATCACTGATAATTACTATCTCTAACAGGTTTATTGAAAAGCGAAGGGGGCTTGGCTTTTTAATTGATTTATAATGTTGGTTAATAGAACCCTCACGAGCTTAAGCCTTTGGCTGCTGAAATAGTGAGGGGCGATTTTTGAAACTAAGACTTGCATAAATTCTTTTTAAAAGCGTATATTATAAGTGTAGGTGAACGTCAGCCCTGCGCTGGGTGTTTTAGGATTTAATTGCTTGAAACCTAGCCTACACATTTTTTGAAGGTACAAATTAATTCTTATTGTATAGTTACTAGTTATACTAAAATCTATACTTTACCAACCTTTCATAGCCTCAACAACTTCATCTTCAGTAGTCATAATATAACTCTGAGTAGTACTAAGATCAGCATGCCCTAAAGCTATCCTCAAATGATTTAAAGGCTTTCCTCTATTCGAGCTAAAAGTAGCAAAGGTTCTCCTAAAGCCATGAGCTGAAAACTTAATTTCACAGCCCTGTGATAAACGATGAAATTTTCTAACTATCGCATCTCTACACAGTGGAGCTTTAAAAGCATTAGTGAAAAAAGAATCACTCTGAGAGGGCTTGGCTTTAAGCCTCTCTTTTAAATATTCTTGAAGCACTGCTATGAGATCTTGATTCAATCCCACTTTCCTATTCTTGTTTCCCTTACCAAGCCATACTGAAGCGATACCGTTAACCAAGTCAACGTCTTCAATTTTAAGATTAGCTATCTCCATCGCTCTTAAGCCAGTGTTCACTATCATCACGACTAAAGCCTTAGTTAAAACCTTGTTATAAACTGATCGTGTTGATTTTTCGATATAATCTAAAATTACCTTATACTGCTCTTCAGTTATTACGGTTCTTTTCGGTGGATAAACTCTCTTCGGTTTTAGTTTTTTGAATTCTAGCTTTTGAGCTTCAGTAAAGAATTTCTTCTCTATTAGATATTTAGAGAAGCTTAGAACAGAATCATAGATTTTAGCCTTAGTGCTAAAGCTCTTAGGATCATACTCTCCGAGTGCGTTTCTAAGGTTTTCTACACTTATAATTGGTTTACAGAAATTCCTACCGAGCTTTTTTAGATATTCATTGAAGTAGTACTCATAAATCTCTAAAGTTCTAGGACCTATAGGTCTTCCGTTGAGCTTTCCAGTCTTGCACCAGTCAAGCCATTCTATAGCCATGGTTCTCAGGTCTTCTTTACTAAAGTCAAACACTTTCTCTATGCGCTTGATGGATTTTCCTGAGCCTCTATAGAATTTACTTTTCCATTCCAGATAGTCTTTAGTTCTTACTAGATATGTTTGCTTGCCTTGAAAATCTTTTGTCGCAGCTAAGAATCCTGAGTTACAATATTTCTGAACAGTTCTAACTGTGATTTTAAGATTTTTGGCTATATCATTAACGGTTATATATTCCACTCGATAACTCCTTTTGGTTTTGGAGCCATCGCGAACGAAACGACTATTTGTGCTTATTATCTAGCTTTCGATCTTCGGATTCCCCTTCTGGCTAAGGGTTTCATGGGATGCCTGTTAACCGATCGGTCACTGGTTCGAATCCAGTCTTGGGAGCCATTTTACACTCCATTAGATCGAAAAATAACACTAAAAAACTTGCGCTTTGCGTGTTAAGTTTATTATAGCTTACGAGTTAGATGTGTTATATATGGAAAATCCTTTAGCTAAGCAGTTAATAGAAGAAATTAATAAATTAGGTGAGCTCAATAAAGAGACTTTGCTCGAAAAAACCAATGAATATTTTAAAGAGTTGGAACCATATTTAAACAACTTTTACACTAATTTCAGTAAAATTAAAGATTTAGATTTAATTGAATTTATTAAAGAGTTTAATATCCTATCCTCTGGTATAAATCCCCATCTTCCAGATGGGAAAATCTTCAGATCTTGTGATTTAGTAAAATAAAAGAGATGTCAGATTATGTAAAAGGC
>JAKVAO010000129.1 GCA_022447685.1 Candidatus Caenarcanales bacterium
CCACCGCACCCCCCCCCCCCCGCGCGCCCCCCCCCCGCCCCGGGGGGGGCGGCCCGCTAAAGCTCCCTCTTCTCCGGATGATTTTGCAGAAAAAATATTAGAGCTTTATAGTTCTAAATTGCTTCATGCAAGTAGTGGGAAGTTTTTAAATATCGATGGTTCTGAGCATTTGTGGTAGTAATAGTATTAGTAAAAGTGATAGAAAGAAAATTGGCAAATATGCCTTTTTTAGAAATTAATCAAATATCCTAATTTTCTATTAGCTCCATATTTACATTTGCATTAGAATTTTCAATTATTGGGCTAAATTCAGTCGGAATAGTACCAATATAGAAATCTATAGGATTATTCTCCTTAGTTAATTCCAGGTACTCAGTCTCACTGATAAGAGCACTACGCTTTATATCTGCATTTATATCCACATTACTAATTTCAAGTTCTTGGAAGTTTTTCTTCGAAATAAACTTATTTATCTTATCAACACGGTACTCACCAATTAAAAATGAGTAGAAATCATTACCATTTGAAGAATCTATATTTAAATCCATATTTATATCGCTAATTTTAAGCTGACTCGTATGATTACCTTTATCAGTATCAGCTAGGTATAAATTTATAAGATTACCAGTAAATTGTTGAATATAATATTTGAAAATAGTATTAGAATCTTCATCAATCTCAGTGAAAAAAGAATCTGAAGTAGCTGTGAATATATTTAAATTAATATCTATGTTCTTAATCTCAGGTCTTTTTGATAATTTTGGAACTACGTATTGATGACATAAAATGGAAATATCACTGGAAGAAAATTCATCGGTATGATTTAATTGACCCGATATCTCTATATTTTCGAAATCATAGCCTTCAACAAAATCTGACAATATAGATATATTAGAAAAACTCGATCCCGTAATATTAACATTCTCTAAATTTAAGTTTTTTATGTAGGAGTTCTCAGAAGAAGGGAAATTTTTCAAACGATCAAAAATTGCTATTGGTCCTGGAGAACTACTATTCATATAAAGATTCATTATTTTAAACCCCTTACCATCAAAGTAAAATCTATCGACTAAACCTAGTTTACGACCAATTTTAATAGTTTGAAATCCTTCTCCATTATTCCAATTAACAGTATCAGAACAATCAATATCATTAGTCAATTCAACATAAATGGGAACAGAGACTCTAGGTGCCAGGGTCTGCCTAATCCTAGAAACTAAATTTTGGAACTCAATACAATTGCTAATAGTAAGTGGGGTATCTTTACTACCAACTCTATTTTTTTCAGCATTCTTAGCTTTATCGACTTGCTCTTGCAAGTTTACATTTTCCAAATTTTTAATATTTAAGGTAAATCTACCTTTAGCATTTGCTGACTTGTTTAAAAATCTACCTCGTAAAATTAAAGAATCTGGGTCCTCATCTCTTCTCTCTAAAGTAATCCTCTTTTTAATTCCAGCACGTATAGAGATATCATCTTGTATAGGTTCAGAAATACTGCTCACACTAACTGCTTTTTTCCTAGATGAAAAAAACAATCTAGTAACACTTGGAGAATTCAAATCAGGTAATGACCTGAGGAAAGAAAGGTCTAGATTAAGGTTTAATAATTTACTGGATATTGTATCTTTAAAACTATCCTCTAAAGACAAAAATGCTTCATCAATTTTCTGAATTAGTTTTTTTGACTTAAAATCAAAAAGATAACCTCTTTCTTCACCATTAAAATCAAAATTTTGTTCATTTACAAAAAACTCTGCCAAATCTGGCATTATATATCCACTTACAGGAATCTCTTTTTGTAAAACAGTAGAATTAGTTTCTCTATCTTTTAGAAGTTCATTGAACCCTGCACTTGATTTAGTATCTCTTATTTTTGATATTATAAAATCTCCAGTTACAGAATATTTAGCCGTATCATCACTTGCAAGTGATGACGTATTACTTAAAAATATTACGACTAAAACAATTAAAAATCTAGAAATGCTATGAATGATTATTTTATTCATTGAACAAGTATACCAAATATTAGAAAATTTTAACTGACTTAACACTATTATATGAAACCAATATTAAAGAAAAAATATATCAATACTATGCTAAAATAAGTATTTCACATTGGGGTACTTCTACGAGTCTTAAATCACAAAGTAAATCATGCAATCTCGCTTTCTTAGTAACAGCGAAATAGTTCGCAACATAAAAAGACCTATGTCCCGGGATGAGGGGGACGAGCATTGTTAGTTGCTGAAAAAACTATCCCTGAAACCCACTCTGATTCTAATAACAAAAATGAAGTTAAAGAGAATCAGAAATATGAAATCGAGCATTTTGACGCTTTCAGTGAAGAAGATTTAAAGAATTTATCTAAAGAAATTAGCGATGATCAGCTATTTCAAACTCTTCCGAATGAATCAGAGAGCCAAGCTGAAAATGACAGCAAAGCCGAAAGTGAAAGCAATGCTAAAACTGAAACTAAAGCCAAAGCAAAACAAGAAAGCACGATACACAGATTTTTAAATGATATAAAAACCAATATTTTTCTAGGCTCTGGAGACGCATTATCAGCTCTCACAGACTTTGTTCCATTACCTGAACCTCTAAAAGAGGTCATTGATAAATATTCAGTAAGATTAACGAAAGCAGTGATGATAGGTCGCTATATTGATGCTGCTGTAGCAGCTTTCAAAGAAAACCGAATCGTTGAAAGTGTAGGTAGAATGATGGGAGTTGCTGCTCTGCCACTAGTTAAACTCAATGATTTGACTCTTGCTTCTGGACTTGGAGAATTTATCCCTCAACTAGACTTAGCTCTAGAAGGAAAAATGAAAGAAAGAACTGAATTAGATAATTTGGATAATGGTAGTGATCTTGCTGACGGCAAGAAGCAAATACCAAGCAAAATGACAAATTTAAAAAACTGGTTCTCATCACTAATGGAAGCCTATAAAGAAATCATCGATGGTGGTTTTGGTAAAAACCGTAAGGTCTTACCTGACTTCGGGCTTAAGAACCTTGGTTTAATCGCTAAAAACTACGGCAGAGTACTTCAAGGCAAAGAACCAGATGAAATCAAAAGTACAGATAAAGGGCACACATTAGTATTCGCTGGTACGCTTACCTTCATAGGGTCTTTCCTCGGGATTTTAGTCGGTAGAAAATCAAGAGATTTAGCGAATAAAGTATTCGGAACTATACGAAGCGTAGGTGGAATAATTGCAGACTACAGCTTACTTACTCACCCAGATAGCAAGATGCGCAAAGCTGGTTGCTTACTAGGCGTGAATACTGTCATTGATGAAAGCCAAAGGTTCATGGATAAATCTAGAATTAACACTGTTAATCACCTGAATATCATACTTGCTATGCTCGGTTCACAGATTATCAACAATAGATCACACGAAAAAGAAGATGATAATATTACCGCATACTCAGATGATAAATTGATGCAAAGCTTCAATCCAAGACAGTTTTCAAACCAGTTTAGAGAAGCAAACTTTGCCTATGCCTAAACAAAAATAAACACTCAAAGATGCAATAAAGCCCGCTAGCTGACTAGGAAACTCAAAAGACATCACTGAAAATAAAATCCAAGTCAATAAACCAAAAAACATAGACAGATAAGCAGCTTGCCTAGAGTAAACCTTAAAGAATAAAGCAAAGAAAAATGGACAGAATAAAGAAACCAATGTCACAGTAGCAGCTTCAGTGGCTAAGTGATAAATATTTCCCTGAATAAAAGCAAGAGCAATACTAATCACAGAAATAAAAATAGCTGCAATCTTAAGGATGTCCTGCAAAACTCAGCATGAATATTGAAGTAAAAAAACCATGAAAGAGTAATCACAGATTGAGATAG
>JAKVAO010000013.1 GCA_022447685.1 Candidatus Caenarcanales bacterium
GTTCTGGTATAGCTTTTATCTCATTTGATTTTTTTGCTGTTGCTACTTGCCCTAAAGCAATTCCATTAGCTGTTGACCAAGCATTTACACAGTGCAAAACATCTTTTGCATTTCTCGAACCTTTCGATGTTTTACCATCTATTGCTATCACATCATCTTTCTTTACTTTGCGTAAAGAGCTTGACCAATGAATGAAACATTTTTCAAAAACTTTTGGATTTAAAGCAGATAAAACTCTTTCAAATGTAAATTCTGATGGAACTCCTGACTTGAAACTTAGATCTAATTTACTCTTCAACCAATCTTCTTGAGCTTCTGCAAATGTTGACATCTCCCACCACTCAAACATCCCACAAAGGCTTGAACACAATGATATTAAAAGTATATCTCTAAACTCATGTGGACTTTCTCTTGTTCTTGGATCTTCCACTGATGAAAAATAATGATCTATGTCTAAAAGTATTTCTTCTATATCCATTAATCTATTAATTCATGGATAACTAGATTTGGCCAGGCTTTCAGCGCCCTCTTTAACTTAGCTTAATATTTAGTGCTTTTGCCCTGCGTATTATGCTATTAGTCTAAATAATAAACTAGGAGGAATTATGGGATTAAACGTAGATTCACAAGTACAAAGCAGAATAAATCACTATTTTACTGGAATGTCAGATAAAGTAAGTAAAGAAGATAAAGAAAATGTCATCAAATACATAGCTGACAAAACAGGGATTGATGAAAATAAAACTCTAACAGCAAAAGATGTCGACAATTTTTTTGAACAAAATGTCGATACTAATGATTCAGGGTTTATAAGTAGATCTGAAAAGCTTGATTTATTAGAACAAGTAAAACTTGCACAAGACACCTGGGAAGAAAATACGATCATAGCAGATAGTAATGATAATAAAATCGAAAATAAATCTGAAAGATCACCTTTATGGCAAGAAAACCGAAATGCAGGACAGGGTGAACTCTATATTGACTTCAATCAACTTGTAGAACAAAAACAAAAACAAAAAGAACAAGAACTAAATAATCAAATGAATACTGGAAATGAATCTAATCAAGGAATCAATGAGGACCAAGGTTCTGAAGAAGAATTAAATAGAAATGAAGCCCAATGGTTCGTACCTCTTGATAGTAGTAATGGCGCAAATAGGTCAATTGAAGTAAATTGGTGAAAATAAAGAAAACCCAAAGAATCCCCGGAGGGGTTTAAGATAACAAGAATCAATGTTACTATTATTTTAAATCAAATTGGAGAGACATTATGAACTTGAAAACAAGATCTAAAGATCAATTTTCACATTGCCTTGTAAATGAGACTGAGATATTCTTTGAATACTTAAACGCTTTAACCTTTGGTCATAACTTACTCAGTAACTAAAAAAATAAATGAAATAAGTTCTTTTTCTTTATCTAAGTGACGATCAAGGTATAAAACGTTATAATTACTACGTTGTGCCTAAGAAAAAACATAAAGGTATATTAACTAAAATTCTGATACTGCTAGTACTCATTAGTTTTTTACTAACGACAGTATTACCACTCTTTGCTGCTATTGATTTAAGTGGAAAAAAATCACTTTCCATAGGCGACAAACAAAAACTTTTAGACAATATCAATAAACAAAAAAGTAATCTTTCTGAGAAGCTAAAACAAGCAAGAATTAAAGAAGCTAAAGCTTCTCGCAAATTAGGCTCAATCAATAGAAAGCTCTCGAACGCTAGAAGACAAGTTAGAATTCATAACAATTATCTAAGCTCCAATCAAGATGCTTGGCAGAAAACCAAAAAACGACTGGATGAGCTAAAAAGCCAAAAATCAATACTTGAATCTAAAGCTCAAGAAAGAGTGGTTGCAATCTATAAAAAAAGTCAACTGAAGTTTCTTGATTCCTTAGTACACTCTGAAAGTGCAACAGATTATATGGATTATCTCTATTACCAAAAAAAGGTAATAGAGTTTGATAGAAACCTTCTTACAGTTTTAAAAACACAATCTAAAGATATAGAAAAATATAGTGTAATTTTAGAAGAAGAGAGCAAAAGAATTGCTGATGTTCAAAGAAAGCTAAAAACTATAGAAAAAGATATTTCCTATCAACAAAACGAACAGAGAGTTATACTTTCTAAATTAAAGAAAGAAACTTCAATGTATGAAAGCTCTGAAAGACAGTTAGAAAGAGAATCTATTAAATTGATTTATAAGATAGCTGAACTTTCAAGTAACAAAAAAGATAACCCTGATTCTACTGGTAAGTTTGTTTATCCTGTCAAAGCGAGAATCACTTCCCCTTTTGGACCAAGAAGACATCCAATATTTGGGGTTAGAAGTATGCACAGTGGTATTGACCTAGCAGCGCCTTATGGAACACCAGTTAAAGCCTCAGAGGGTGGACTTGTTATATATTCAGGTTGGTATGGTGGCTATGGCAAAGTAGTAATTGTTGATCATTCACAAGGTTATTCAACTTTATACGCTCACCTTTCTACGGTTAAAGCTAAAGTAGGTGATCGAATAAAGCAAAATCAAACTCTAGGCTACGAAGGCTCCACTGGTTACGCTACTGGACCTCATTTACACTTCGAGGTTAGATCTAAAGGTAAACCTAAAAATCCTGTACTTTTCTTAAGTGAGTCATAATTTGCAAGAAGAGACTAAAGCAAGCAAAGATAAAAAATCCAATATAAAGTCCTTACTAATTAAGGTTTCTGTTTCTGCATTATTTATCTTTGTTTTAATCAAGATTATAAAAATTGATATCAATAGTTTCATTGATCAAATCAAGAATCTAGATCCACTCTTCTTCAGTCTTGCTTGTATATTTGCTCTTATCTGTATACTCACAAATACATACAGATGGTGGATTATAACTAAAGTTTTCAAATATAATTTCTCCTACTCTAGAGCACTTATCTGGTATTTCGAAGGTATGTTTGCAAACAACTTCTTACCAAGTAATATTGGTGGCGATGCTCTGAGAGCTTACCACCTTGCAAATACAAATTTCCAGGATAACTCAGATAATACTTGGCTTAATGCAGGTTTAACTGTTTTCTTGGAAAGAATATTTGGTTTTATTATGATGTTCTTCTTTCTTCCTTTTGGGATGCTAGCTTTGTATTTTTTCAAATTAGATTCGCTGATTCCAGAAAATTTATTGCCAGTATTAATTCTGCTTTCATTTTGTCCATTTATTGTTATAGCTTCTTACAAATTATGGCTGAATCTGCCTATACCACTTAAAATTTTTCAGAAAATAAAACTTGCAGTAAAAGCTTTTGCTGAAGGAAAAAAAGAAGTTTTTATAGTAATAGCTTGGACATTTATAACTCACTTATCTTTAATGGGACTTAATATTTGCTCAGCCTTTGCAAGTGGTTTAGGTTTCAATGAAATTCCAGCCTGGTATTGGCTTCTAATCATTCCATTTGGGACACTCTCTTCTTTTATTATTCCTGCAATGAAAGGTGTCGGTGCTAAAGAACTCACCTATATCTTCTTATTAGGCTTACTTGGCATCGGTAAAGAACAGAGCTTTGTCGTTGCCATTGCGGTATTTCTAGCTACAACAATTTCTACAGTTCCAGGTGTCATTATACTTAGGCGTTATTTTAATCTCATCAAAGTTTGATATGAAATTTAAGCCAAAGTGGTATTACGCTAAGTTAACCACCCATATCTTGAGAAATTAAACCTTTCACAAGGATAATTAATATCGCAATCGGGCAAAGCCATTTAGTCATAAAATACCAAACGTTATAAAACTTCATACCAACATCAGAAAGCTGATCTTTAGAGACAGCCTTATCTAAAACCCATGAAACGAAGATACTTATAGCGAGAGCCTCAAGTGGAATCAAGAAATTAGAAACTACTTTATCAATGTTGAAGAATAAGAATTCTTGTTGCAGAGAGCCAACCAAAATCCAAACAACACCAAGAATAGAACTTGCTATAGCAACATACATGCAAGCTTTAGGTCTTGTTGAACTCATTTCATCTATCAAATGAGTAATACCAGGCTCCAGTAAAGAAATCATAGATGTAAGTGCTGCAAAAAATATAAGTAGATAGAAAAGTATAACCAAAATATCACCATTAGGCATCTGAGCAAAAAGATTAGGAAGAGTAACAAATATTAAACCTGTTCCATGACTTGGATTAAGACCAGAAGCAAAAACAATAGGGAATATCAAAACACCAGCAAAAAGAGCAACCATAGTATCCATAGCTATAACCATAGAACCTAAATTGACAATATTTTCTTTTCTATCAAGGTAACTACCATAAGCAATCAAAGTTCCAACCGCAATACTCAAAGAGAAAGCAGCTTGACCTAAAGCCTGAAAAGCTGAATCCATGGTGAATTTAGACCAATCAGGAACAAATAAGAATTGAATAGATTTCAAATCTAGAAGTGAAGTCGGGTTCTCCAAAGCTCCCCACTCAACAGTAACTCCGAAAACAGCTAGAGAGAAAAGCAATATCAAGAGTACAGGCATCAGTATTTTGGATAACTTCTCGATACCTTTGTTGATACCTCCTAGAAGAATCACTGCTGTCATAACTGTTAGGAATATATGCCAGAAAATCTGCCTAGGGTTAGAGTTCATAAACTCATCGAAGAAGCTCTGTGACTTATCACCGCTAAACATTTCAAGATTACCCTGAAGTGCTTGCCAGAGATACTCAAGTGTCCAACCAGCTACAATACTATAGTAACTAACTAATAAGAATGAAATCAGAACACCAACAACACCAACTGTTCGCCAAAGCTTAGATTCACCTTTAGGTGAAAGAGAGATGAACGCACTACCACTTCCTTGACCAGAAGCTCTTCCAATTATAATCTCAGCGATTAAAATCGGGCCGCTTATTAAAGCGATACAAACTAGGTAGGCAAGAATAAAAGCTCCACCACCATTTTCACCACAAATATAAGGAAACCTCCAGATATTTCCTAAGCCAACTGCAGCACCTGCTGTTGCCATAATGAAGCCGAGTTTATCTCCCCACTGCTCTCTAGTAGATGATTTTGGATTAATGTGAACCATAAAATAACGAAACCTATAAAATAAATAACTCCAATAATATTACCGTAAGACTAGCCTTAAATGAAAATTTTTGGGAAAATTAAAAACATGAGTACAGATCTTAAAGAAAAACAACCCAATGAAAGTGTCAACATAAACAACAAAGCAACTTTGGAGTATCAGGGTCAGAAACTGGAATTGCCAGTAGTTACAGGTACAGAAAATGAACAAGCAATTGATATATCTAAGCTAAGGGCCGAGACTGGTTTAATAACTTTAGATAACGGTTACGTTAATACTGGTTCTTGCCAAAGTGCAATTACTTTCATCGATGGTGAAAAAGGAATTCTACGTTATAGAGGTATAGATATCGAAGAACTAGCTGAAAGATCTAACTTTGTAGAAGTAGCTTATCTACTTATCTACGGTAAACTTCCAAGCAAAGAAGAACTAGAACAGTTTTCCACAGGTTTAACCAACCACTCACTATTACATGAAGATATGATTCATTTCTTCGCTGGTTACCCTAGTACTGCTCATCCAATGGCTATTTTATCTTCGATGACAGGATCACTTGCAGCTTACTACAACGACAACCCTCAAGAACAAACAGAAGAGAGCCTCAATTTAGATTTAATAAGATTACTTTCTAAGTTAAGAACTATTGCTTGCTTCTCTTATAAAAAATCTATTGGTCAGCCACTGATATACCCTAATAACAAACTTTCCTACTGTAGCAATATCATGAGCATGATGTTTGCTGTTCCTACAGAAGAATACTACATAGATGATGAAATCGTAAAAGTAATGAACCAACTGCTAATACTTCACGCAGACCACGAACAGAACTGTAGTACTTCAACAGTCAGAATGGTTCAAAGTAGTGGAGCTAGTATCTATGCATGTATGTCTGCTGGAATCAGCGCTCTCTGGGGTCCTCTTCATGGTGGTGCTAACCAGGCGGTTCTAGAAATGCTTAAACAGATTCACGATAGTGGCATGAACTACAAAGACTTCCTAAAAGAGGTTAAAGACAAGAAATCCAAGATAAGATTAATGGGCTTTGGTCACAGAGTATACAAAAACTTTGACCCTAGAGCCAAAATACTTAGAAAAGCTTGCGATAGAGTTCTAGATAAACTAGGTGTTAGCGATCCATTACTCGAAATTGCTAAAGGACTTGAAGAAGAGGCTCTTAAAGATCCTTATTTCGTAGAAAGAAAACTTTATCCTAATGTAGATTTCTATTCTGGAATCATCTACAGTGCCTTAGGCATCCCTGTAGATATGTTTACAGTTATGTTTGCACTTGGTAGACTTCCAGGATGGTTAGCTCATTGGAAAGAACAGTATAACTTCGACAAGAAAAAAATCTGTAGACCTAGACAAGTTTATACTGGTGCTAGTTTAAATCCTTATATTCCTTTGAGAGATAGATAAGGTGAAATTTAAATATATTTGCACAAAAATTCATAAATTTTAATTCACTTAACCAAGCCTTAATCTTGATGTTATATAAGTCATACAGTGAGACGCAGATATAAAAGCTAATCACTATAACTCAGGTAAAACAATCATAAATAACAAGTGGAGGTAAATTATGAACTCAGTTAACCCAGCAGTAATTCTAGCAGGAATAAGAACAAAAATAGATGCTCAACAGCAAGTTGTAGGTATGTTAGAGCAACAATTACAAAACGCTATTTTGGGTGGTAACACTAAAGGCAAGGATACTTTAGTTAATGATCCAGTAGCTGGTAGTAATAGTATCAATGATATCTATGAACAAGCATTTGGTGGTACTGATCCAGGAGCTAAAACAGAACTTCTTGCAGCAATTAATGAAAACCTTGATCGTGTTGGTCACGTTGACCCAGGTGAGCCGGTTGAACAAGATGCACTAAGACAAATGTTGTATCAAGCAAGAGCTTTATTAGGAGAGTTAAGAATCGAGGAGCAAGCTTGGAGTGAAGAAGTTAACTCAGAGAAAACACTAAGAAAAGCAGTAAACGACTTTGCGAAAGTGTAATCATAATAAAATTAAAACTGTTTATGAGAGGTATCTTACCTCTCATAAACAAAATAAAAAAGTCATATTACAATAGTATATATAAAGTTTTTAAGAATTTTAATAGGGCGACAACATTAAGTTTCGTCTTCAACTTAATACTTAGAGCAGAATAGGGGCTCTATCACAATTTAGTTTAATGTTTTATCTAAATTAGGGATTTAGAAAAGTGGTTTAACAATTTTTTATCGGCAGAAATGCCTCCACGACCCCAAAGCAAAGAAGGACAAATGTCGGTTTGTCCTTCTTTGTGCTTTTTGTAGAAGTTTTTCAAAACATCAGTAAAAAAATTATTTTCAAATCTTGCTTTACTTTTTAGATTAAATTCGCTAGAATTTCATTCAATATTTTCACGTAGTTGGAAATCTTTTGTGGAAGCAATGCAAGAAAAAATACTAATTTTAGACTTTGGGTCACAATATACTGAGCTTATAGCCAAACGGATTAGAAAGCTCAGAGTCTACAGCGAAGTGAGATCCTTCGACTATGACATAGAGAATATACGAAAAGACTTAGAAAATGGCGCCCTCAAAGGCGTCATTTTGTCAGGTGGACCAAATAGTATCTATGATGAGGAGGCCTTGATGTGCAAGTCTGAGATACTTGAAATGAATATACCGATATTAGGTATTTGTTACGGTATGCAATTACTGGCGAAACACCATGGTTCTGAAGTCGCTAAAAGTAATAAACGTGAATACGGTAGAGCAGATTTAGCTATTAGCACTGATGCCTACAACAATGAAGAATCTATATTTTACAAACTATCTAACGCGAGTCCATCAGTATGGATGAGCCACTGTGACTATGTAAGTAAAATCGAAAACGAATCTAAACTAAGAGTAAGTGCTTCTACTAATAATACAGCTATAGCTGCAATAGAAGATACCGAGAAGAAAATCTATGGCTTGCAGTTTCACCCTGAAGTTACTCACACAGAGCTTGGTCATGAAATTATCAGTAATTTTGTACTTAATATCTGTAAATGTACCCAAGACTGGGATATGCAATGTTTCATAGACTCAGAGATTAGAAGCATCCGTGAAACTGTCCAGGACAAAAAAGTTCTACTAGCACTATCTGGTGGGGTCGATAGTTCAACTCTTGCTTTCTTGCTTCATAAAGCCATAGATGATCAATTGATATGTATGTTTATAGACCATGGTTTCATGCGCAAAAACGAACCAGAAGAGCTGATGGATACCTTCTCCAAAGACTTCCACATTAATATCAAGTATATTGATGCAAAAGAACAGTTCATGACAGCTCTTGCAGGTGTATCTGACCCAGAACAAAAAAGAAAAATTATAGGTAGAGAATTTATTAGATGCTTTGAACAGGAATCTGAGAAATTAAACCTTGAAGAGAAAGTAGAATTCTTAGCTCAAGGAACTCTGTATTCAGATCTAATAGAATCATCTGGAGTCAGAATCGATCCTAAAACAGGTAAAAGAGTAGCTGCAAGTATTAAATCACATCATAATGTAGGTGGTCTTCCTAAAGATCTCAAATTCAAGCTGTTAGAGCCACTAAACACACTATTTAAAGATGAAGTAAGAGCAGTTGCGCATAGTTTGTCTCTTCCTGACTACATAATCAAACGTCACCCATTTCCAGGACCAGGTCTTGCTATTAGAGTTCTAGGTGAGGTTACAGAAGATAAAGTAAAAATAGTAGCTGAAGCTGATTACATAGTTCGTGAAGAATTGAATAGAGCTAATATGTATGATTCTGTTTGGCAAATACTTACAGCTTTACTACCGGTCAAATCTGTTGGAGTTATGGGGGATAAGAGAACCTACGCACACCCTATAGTTCTAAGAGCTGTTACTAGTGAAGATGCCATGACAGCTGACTGGGCTAAGCTTCCATATGATTTACTCGGAACTATAAGCAATAGAATAGTTAACGAAGTTGGAGAGGTGAATAGAGTTGTCTATGACATCACCAGTAAACCACCAGCAACTATAGAATGGGAATAAAAGGACAGAAAACCATGAACAATATACTAGAAGAAAACAACATAGCTCATGAATATATCAGTATTGGTAGAGCCAAAAAAGCAAGAAGAGCCTATGGTTTCGATGAAATATCTCTAGTACCTAATGGTAATACTTTAGACTACGAACTCTGTGATACCAGCTGGCAGATTGGTGGTATAGAGCTAGCTAGCCCAATTATTGCAAGTGCAATGGATTCTGTCGTTAGTCCTGATAATGCTGCTGAAATCTATAAGAATGGTGCATTACCAGTAATCAATCTTCAAGGAATCTACACTAGATATGAAAACTATGAAGAAATCTTAGATCAAATCGCAAAATGTTCTAGAGATGAATACGTAGAATTGATGCAAAAGATTTATCAAGAGCCTATAAAAGATGAGCTGATTTTCAAAATTATCAAAAAAATCAAAGACTCAGGCTCAATTGCAGCTGTAGCTTTAGCACCTTTTAATGCTAATAAATATGCACCAATCTTAGAAGAAGCTGGAGTGGATATGCTTTTCGTTCAAGTAACAGTTGTTGGCTTAGAGCACCAATCTTTAGAGTCCAAAGTTGAGGAAAACCCAGATTCTATTCTAGACCTTAAAAAATTCTGTGCAGAAAGAAAAGTACCAGTATTAGTAGGAAATTGTACAGACTATAATGTAGCTCTTAAACTTATGGACACCGGGATCTCTGGTCTACTCATCGGTATTGGACCTGGAGCTGCATGTACATCTAGAGGCGTTCTCGGAATTGGCGTACCTATGGCAACATCTATAGCTGATTGTAAAGCTGCTCAAATCGAATACTTCAAACAAACTGGTAAGTATATATCAATCATTGGTGACGGTGGTATGGCTGTAGGTGGTGACATCTGTAAAGCTATAGCTTGTGGAGCTGATGGCGTGATGATAGGTTCACCATTTGCTAGAACTAATGAAGCTCCAGGTAAAGGCTTTCACTGGGGAATGGCAACACCAAGCCCTGTGCTTCCTAGAGGAACTAGAATTGAGGTCGGAACCGAATGTTCTACTAAAGAACTTCTTCATGGTCCAGCAAGGCTTGATGACGGTAGCCAGAACCTCGTAGGAGCTCTCAAAACCTCAATGGCTACTCTTGGTGCCCAAAACATCAAAGAAATGCAAGAAGTAGAGCTTACTATAGCTCCTAGCATTCTTTCAGAGGGTAAAGTCTACCAAAAAGCCCAAAGACTAGGAATGGCAAGGTAAAAACAGATTAACGCTTCCTTAACCTAAATTTGTTAGTAGCTATTCTATGGAGTGACTATATACCCATGGAAGTAAATAACAATGGTCAAGATCTGGATTTATATGGTCCAGGGAAAGAAAACCTAAGCCTGCAGCAGCTAATTGGGTATATCAACAAGTCTGATTATTTTCAGGCCCCGGTTAAACTCGAAGATTTTCAAGGAGATAATAATGATAATCTCGAAGCTGAAGCTGAAAAATCTAAAGTAAATAGTTTTCACTTAAACAAACTAAATATCAGTAACAACTCTATAGATATTGACTGGAATAACGATAAAAACCAACTTGACCAAATTATTGCTAATAGAACTGGACAAGAATATGACTATGACTACGATGAAAACTTAGATGCAGAACTCTTACACGATGCCTTTAATCAAATCGATACTAATAATGATCACAAAATAGACAAGGATGAACTGAATACACTAAGCGAAATTCTTAATCCAAATATTTATCAAGACGCTATCAAAAACGAAGAAATAAAAAAAAGAGACCATGAATTTAATTTACTCAGTGAGTTTGAAATTAATAGCTTAGTGAAAAAAGCTTTAGAGATAGATGGTGATTTCCTGTTCATCTCAGATGATAAGTTAAACACTCTAAAAAATCTTGCTGATGGTTCTGAAACAGGAAGCGAGTTCGACTTAAACGGTGACGGTTTAACTAACGATATTGAAAAAAACATCTACAATACTGTCTATAGCAGTGTAGTTGCTTCAAGAGAGCAAAACTATCAAAGCTTATCTACAAACGAACAAGTCTTTGAAGCTTTCGTGCAATACTCAAGTATAGACATTAATTCAGATGAAGCTGAATCAAGTAAAATTATCATACTAGATTTATTAAATTCAAGCCCTGAAGAGTTTGCAACTAAAGCACAAAATCTGTCAGAGGGAGAGATAAACAAAATTCTTCTTAGTACAGGTGAATATAGATTGCTAGATTCAATCAAAGATAATAACGTCTACCTTTCTAGTAAAGATTTAGATAAAAATATGGAAATTAGTGAAGGCGAAAAGAGTATACTAAATATTCTATATGACTTCCAAAGCAATCTAAGAGCTGAATTAGAGAATAATAATAGCTGGCAAAATCAAAAATCTAGAGCTTCAGAAGCCATTGCTGGTGACACTAATGACACTAGCTTCAGTAAAGAAGAAATTCAAGAATTAAGAGAGTTTCTTACAAATACCAAGAACCATACAAGAAAATTTGATTTAAATGGAGATCAACAAATATCTGATGAAGAAAGGAATATCTATCAAGAAATTTATTCTGAATTCATGACGAATAAAAACACCGAATTCAATAATTTAACTGAACTTGAGCGTAATAATATGATTAAAAGCACTTTTGATACAGATGGGGACTCAACTTTAAACTCGGATGAGTTTGATGATCTTCAATATATGATAAATAATGGAATAGAATCAGATTCGATGGATTTAGATGGGAACTATATCGTAACTAGGTCTGAAAAAAATATCATAAAAGATTTCATCGAAAACGAAATAGATAATCAAAAAAATCAATTCAACAATAGGAACCAACTAGAAAGACTAAACCAAGCAAAGTCTTTATTAGAAAAAAATCAAGATGGAACACTTAACAGAATTGAAATGCGAATGTTAGATCTTATAGTAAATTCTAATGATGATGAAATATTCAAAAAATATGATCTTAATGGAGATGCTTTAATCACCAGTCAAGACCGACTTGTTTATACAGAACTTAGAGACTCAATTAGAGCTGATGGAGTAAATAACTTCAGTAGTCTTAGTTTAAATGAAAAAAAAGCTCAAATTCTAGCTTTCTTTGAAACAGATTCTATAGAAACAGTTAGTGAAGAGAATTACTTAAAATTTAAAAAATTAATTGATGAATCAAAATTAGATATTTCAAATTTCGAATCCCCATTTGATTTAGATGGAAATATTGGTATTTCATCAGAGGAAGCGACATTATTCAATAATATATTTCAAGAAATTCAAGACTTCAGAACAGCTCGGTATGACTCAATGACTGATGATCAAAAGAAGTTTTTAGCTGCTAGTAGATTTGATTTCAATAAAGACGGGGACTTGAATAACAGTGTAAGCAATACAGGAAAAACAGAGATTGAGTTTCTCAGAGATGAGCTTAGTGCACCAGAAGATACAACAATATTTGACCTCAATAATGATGGTGACATTGATACAGAGGAAATAAATATTTTTTCTTCCATGCTTTCTGAGATAGATTCAGATCCTTCATACTATGAAAATCTATTTACAACTATGACAAATGCATCCAAGAATGAATTTGCGGCATTAACTCGTGATGAAAAACTAGCAGTCGCTAAAACAGTTATTGATAAAAATAAAAATGGCGAAATCGATGACCTGGAAATTAAAGTTCTCAAGAATCTTTTAAAATATGACAAGATCCCACCTGAATTAGATTTAGATGGAGACTTAAATATAAGTTCAGAAGAGAAAAAATTATTAGCTCACTTCGTAGTCCCCGATATATTCAGAGTAAACTTAGACGCTATAAACCAGGACAAAACTGATGTAGATGGCAACATGATACTTTTTTCAAATATGTACGAAGGAGGTAGCTTATACGACTTCATGAATAATCTAGCTATTAGCTTAGAGGAAAAAAGTTCCTATGATGGCTCAATTCCAATTAGTGAATTTATAGCTATTGAATATGGCTTCACATTTAGTGCTAATTTCAGATCAGGTTTTGAGCCTATGCTAGATAAAGTTAGAGAAGTAACTGATTTTACTCCAACAAATACAGAGTTTGCAGAAGTGTTACTAGGCTCTACAAATAAAGATAAATTTGATTATAGATACATAGATTTAGATTCAAGCAATGATCAAATCAATGGCTATAGCCAGTTTGGTTATTCCTGGTTAGTATTGAATGGTGAAGGTAATCCCATTGAGAACTCTGCTGTTATTGATTCAAATGTTATTCAAAAATATGAAAATGATAACTTTGAACTTGTAAAGAATGCCACAATACTGAATGAATTAGCGCATAAAAATATTAAAAAGATTTTTGAAAACCCTGAGAAATTCACTACAGATATTAATTTTTTCAATAACGTCAGTAGCTACTCCCCTCTAAGTACAATTAACAATAACCAAGAATTCAATGAATTTATGTCTGACTATGCATCAACAACGATAGATAGAAAGGGAAGCACTAGAAGTCTTTTGATGAGATCCTCTGCTGGCTTTGACAATGAAGCGTATCATGCAACTAACAGCTATACTGAAACAATTTTCAAGCAATATCTTGGCAGTAAAGGAGTTGATGAAACTGAAGCTGATAATTTTTATATAAACTTGAAGGACATGGATATATTTAATTTTGAAAGCAATTTTAATCAATTTGCAACTGATAATAATTTAGGTAATAATATTAACTTCAATGATTTTTCTAATGAATATGCCACTAAAATGCGTGAACTAGCTGAAATGATGATGGAGTATCTAAGAGACAATAAAGCTTCAGAACTTAGTAGTATTTAAGTGATATTTTTAATTCCCAATAGAATATAAAATTAAGAAATAAATAGACGACTAAAAAGCACTATAGCAGCAGTTTCGGCTTTAAGAATCCTCTTACCTAGACTAACATCTATAAAATCATAGATTTTGAGTGTATCAACTTCTTGCTCAGTTAAACCACCTTCAGGACCAACTAGCAGTGAGAGATTTTCTCCTTGAGTTTTCTTTACGCAGTCTATATCGTAGTTGACATCATCGACACCTGAAAGTCTTTCAGATGCAAATATCTTAAAGGCAGGACTAGAACCACTTTTCTTTTCTTCTGCAATTTTCAAAGTAAATTCATCGAAATCAATTGTAGGATTCAGCTTAGGAAAAACAGCTCCCTCACATTGTTCTATAGCTGATTCCAAAATCTTATAAAGCCTTTCTTGGTATGAATTTGCTTTCATTTTCCTAAGATATTTTTTCTGGCTACGATTGAAGAAAACTGGAGTGAACTCCTGAACACCAAGCTCACATAGCTTTCTAAGCATCAACTCAAAATTTTCATTTTTGATAACTGGGATATAGAATTTAATATATTGCTGCAATTCTCTATTAGATTCTTTTATATCTTCAATAAAAAAGTCAACCTGTTTTACATATGTATCAGGGACTATATCTGACTTCATTTTAACCTGATAAATATTTTTCGACTGACCGTCAATCAGCTCAATATTCTCTTTAGACTCATGATTCAATCTCAAAACTTTTGTGAATTGATGAATTAAATTCTGCTTTCTGACTGTTATAATTTTATTCGATAAATCGATAGTATCTTCTTCGTTACTAACAGCAAATCGATAACTCCTAACCATAATTAAAAGATATATTACTATGCTAGACATCAAAAAAATACGCCAGGAACCAGATTTAATAAAAGAATTACTTTCTTATAGAAATTTAGAATTCATTAACATTATTGACCAGATCTTGGAAGTAGACTCCAAGTGGCGCGAAAAGCTTTCTGAGAAAGAGAAGCTAGAGGCAGAACGCAACAAACTCAGTAAGAAAGTAGGACAGAAAAAAGCTAAAAAAGAAAATGCAGATAAAGAATTAGAATCCCTTAATATTATTAAAGATAAACTCAAAGAAATTTCTGAGCTTGAACCTAAGTTCTCAGAAGAACAAAAAAAATTACTTTTTGAATTACCAAACACACCAAGCAAGTGTACTCCAGAAGGTAAGTCAGAAGAAGAAAATAAGCTTGTCTATGAATGGGGCGAGAAAAGAAACTTTGATTTCCCAGTACTAGAACATCATGAGATCGGTGTCCAGCAAAACATACTCGATTTCGAGCGAGGTGTAAAACTTGCAAAAAGCAGATTTACTGCAGTTAAAGGTTTGGCTTCCAAACTAGAAAGAGCGCTGATGAATTTAATGTTAGACCTAGCTGCTGAAGGAGATTATGAAGAAACTTCAGTTCCAGTGATAGCGAATGCAGATTCACTTCAAGGTACTGGACAATTCCCTAAATTCAAGGAAGATGTTTTCAAACTTCAAGACGAGGATCTCTACTTAATCCCTACAGCTGAAGTTCCTTTAACAAACCTTTATAGAGATGAAATACTCAATGAAGAAGAATTACCGATTAGACTTACAGCTTATACTCCATGTTTCAGATCAGAAGCAGGCTCAGCTGGAAGAGATACTAGAGGAATTATCAGGCAGCATCAATTCTACAAAGTTGAACTTGTGACTCTTTGTAAAGCAGAGCAAGCTGAAGAAGAGCATGAAAAATTAACCAAACAAGCAGAGAAAGTATTACAAATACTTGAATTACCTTACCGAAAGGTACAACTGTGCTCTGGTGATTTAGGTTTCTCTGCGACTAAGTGTTACGACTTAGAAGTATGGTTCCCTAGCCAAAATAGATATAGGGAAATTAGTAGCTGTAGCTTATTTGGTGATTTCCAAGCAAGAAGAGCACAAATTCGTTTCAAAAGATCAAACCAAGATAATCCTAAAAAATCTAAAAATGAATTAGTACATACCATCAATGGTTCAGCACTTGCTGTTGGTAGAACTTTAGCTGCAATTCTAGAAAATTACCAAAAAGAAGATGGTTCTATAGAAATTCCTAAAGCTTTACAGGTTTATATGAACAAAAAAGAACGAGTATCATAAATTCAGTATTAACAACGCCTAGAATCGACCTTGATATTAGTTGAGAGATATTTTAATTATAAAGGGAGATAAATATGGCTTAATAATCTAGCTAATGCATCAGCCTAAGAAAACTTTAGTATTTTCATTAGATGATCTTGTTATATAATATTTTTCATGCCTAAACATTACTTAAGTATCAACGACATTAGTAAAGATGAATTAGAATCACTACTCGATAGATCAGCAGCTTTAAAAGCAGAACTTAAAGCAGGGAAAGACCATAGTGAATTACTTAAAGGTAAATCTGTAGGAATGATCTTCGAAAAACCAAGTTTAAGAACTAGAATTAGTTTTGAAGTTGGTATTAGACAATTAGGTGCATTCCCTATAGTTTTAAGCGCACAAGAAATAATGATGGGTGGTAGAGAGAGCCGCCAAGACGTATCTAGAGTAATGTCTAGATATTTGGATATGGTTATGATCAGAACCTTTGGTCATGATGTTGTAGAAGAATTTGCAGGTTTTAGTGATGTTCCAGTAATTAATGGTCTTACTGACCTTGAGCATCCATGTCAAACTTTAGCGGACTTACTTACCATTAAAGAACATTATGGTAGCCTAGATGGGCTCAAAATAGCTTATATTGGTGATGGTAACAACACTGTAAGAAGTTTAATGCTTGCTTGCACTAAGCTTGGAGTTCATATTTCAGTAGCTTGCCCTCTTAACTTCGAGCCGGGTAAGGAATACGAGTCTGAATTCACTCATATTTGTCATGGAGTTGGTGTAGCAGCTCAAGATGCTGATGTTATTTATACAGATGTTTGGTCAAGTATGGGACAGGAGAAAGAAGCACAAGAAAGAAGGCAGATTTTCTCTGGTTATCAGATAAATACTGGATTACTTGAAGAGTTCGCTAAAGAAACGGCTATAGTTCTTCACTGTTTACCTGCTCATAGAGGTGAAGAAATCACAGCTGAAGCTCTAAAAGATCACGAAGCAACAATTCTAAACCAAGCAGAAAACAGACTCCATACCCAAAAAGCAGTTATGCTGCATTTGCTTGGTAAGTAAATAAAATATAGGGCTTGCCCTATAAAGTTTAATAGCAAGGTTTATAAACTTTGAGAAGACAGAGTTGACTTTAGAGGGTAAGCCTACTAGTTTTTGCGGAAGATGTTAATCTTGCTCTCAGCCCCCATATCATACATAGTTAGTTTAAAACTCTCATTAATATTGCCGCTGATATCAATATTTGAGTTATTGGCTTTGACCGAAAAATTATTAGGCTTATAGGTCAAATCTGCCCCTAGGTCTTTACTATCTATAGAAAAATAATCCCCTGAAGCTGTTTCGAACTGCAATTGGCTTCCTGCTGGTAAAAATTCAATATTAAACTCATTATTGAGATTTTGAATAATGATTTTAAGCTTAGTTGGTTCTTTAATCAAACCACCGCTGACATAAACATAGGCATCTTCACCACTTAACACTAACTCTTTTACAGGTATAAGATCGTTATGATCAATAGAATACTTCCCTGAATCGTTAATGAAGAATATCTCGTCTAAAAGCTCTGGAAAGTCTTTATAAGCTTTAGAATCTAAATCAACATTGATTAGATCAAGGCTATAAAAATCTGCAAAGCTCTGAATTTGTTCAATATTGCTTTTAGCAAGTGATCTTTTAAAAGGTGAGTATGGATGTCTTTTATAAGTATCTAGGTTC
This sequence comes from Candidatus Caenarcanales bacterium, assembly GCA_022447685.1. Classification (GTDB taxonomy): domain Bacteria; phylum Cyanobacteriota; class Vampirovibrionia; order LMEP-6097; family LMEP-6097; genus DT-14. The sequence goes on from JAKVAO010000013.1 coordinate 17,749, forward strand.
AGAGCTAGTGACTTATTAAGCCTGACCATAAGCATATTTTCAAGCACTGATTCCGGTAAAACTTCAATTGATTGCTTTACTTTCTGAAGATCTATAACTTGATCCTCAGAACCATCTAGTTTATCTAGAAGAAACTCCAAATCCAAAATTAATGCATGGCTCAATATCTTACTTTGAGTAACCCCTTCCCAAAAATTTACTATCTCTTGATAATCTCTATCATAGACCCCTAGGTAGATTTTCCCATCTGGCTTTTCCTCAACCGGCAAAACAGATACATGCGAACGGTTAAAATACCTTTCATCCAAAGCCTGAGAGTCAGATTTTACGGCTAGATCGATTAAATTTTCAAAAATACCCTTTATTGACCTAGCGCTGCCCATAGAGCTTTTATTTACAGATTTCGTTAAGTATCACTTAAGGGCAATATTAGAATTACTTATAAGAGTAATTATCCTTAAGTTTAGATAAAATTCTAGGCTGCCTGCATCTCAGTCTGTGCATTTTTGAATATCTTTTCAGCCTCTTTTCTAAATGACAGCGTATAACAACCCATAAATAGCGCTCTCATTGCCATAGCAAGATCTTCAAACTTAAAGTTAGTAACTGCAGAAGCCAAAGTTCCCCAACTTCCAATCTCACAATATTTGCCAGCTTCTACTAAGCCTGGATCATCCATAGTTGAATAAGATTTAGCCCTAGAGAGGTTAGCTAGAGTTGGCAATAAAGCAAGACTTTTATTGAGCTTCCAAGCAATATTTTCTAAACCAAGAGTCTTAGTAACTATAGATGCAGCACCAATTCCAGCAAGAGAAAGTGCTGATAAAGCTTGAACATGCGGGATATTTTTAGCATCTTTACCGGCAATGGAATCGGTAATCGATTTTGCGATATTAGGGTTGGTGAAAACCTCTTTCGCTAGTTCTATGGCTATTAACCAGCTATTCTTAAAATCTTGCACTAAATTAATACTACTCTTACCTGAAAACTTAGAAGTGATTCTTTCGATATTTTCCTGACTTCCTTCAGGCAAAGTCTTTGGAAATTCTTTGGCAAAGTCGAGCATATCTTTAAGTATCCCCAAATGACATAAATTTCCTAAATTTCTAGTTAATTGCCCCCAGAAAGACTTGTTTTCAAAAGCTACAGTACCAATAAAAGCTGTCGCAGTGGGTAACATCATCCCCAAGTTCATAGACTCACCTTTGCTAAAAATACCTCTCAACTGATGTGCTCCAGTATCTAGACAGTATCCAACTCTCTGCAAGATATCACTTATCTTTTTGGTTTGAGGAATCATACCAAGTACAGCCGATGTCCACGAAAAAACAGTAGAAACACCATAAAGTTCATGAAGATTAGGTAAGATATGATCAACAAAAAATCCTTTTTTAGCAGGGGGAGCTTTCTCTTCTTTAGGCTGCTGCCCTTCATCTTCTTGGATGTTTTTGATTACAAGCTTCTCTTTATCCGATAAATTTTCTAAATCAGTCCTAGTTTCTTCAGGTAATAGCTTTGAGTCTTCTTGATTTACCTTAATTTCAGGGTACTCTAAAGCAGGTGGGTCACCCAACTTATTATCTTTATTCTCGAGAACTGCTACGTTTGATAGTTTCACAAAAACGCCTTTGTTTAGTGAATTTAATAATTTATTAAGCTACTTTGCTATTTTAGCACTATCTTTGCTTACTGCCTTCAATAAATCCTTACCTATCTCGGAGTATTCACCATGAAATATGTGATTGAACTCATTATTTATAAGACCAGCTACTCGCTTCAAAAAGGCCTTGTAAACCTTATCATTTCGGATTTGATTCTCTCTATACCTAGATATTGAATTGATAATTGGATTGAAAATCCTTTCTAGAAGCTCTTTTTTGAAATCATTAACCCTTTCATCCTTACACTCATAAGACTTAATCTCAGTTACATATCTTTCGATTTGATGAAAATTATGAATCCAGATATTATAATCCTCGTCTTTAAAATCTTCGAATAAATATGAAAGATAATCACTAATTTTTATGATATTTTTTTCAAAAAACTTCATATCTCGCTCTTTAAAAAATGTTTTTTCATCTAATTCCTTTTTAAAGCCAAGATAATACACCAAATAAACCACACTTGCGCTAATTAAACCGGTATAGAGCTTAGTAAGTGCTTGTTCCAGCAAAGCTATAGAGTACATAAAGACAAAAACTACAGTAAATAATGAAATCTCTAGAATAGAACGATTCTTAAGTCTCATAAAAGTTACCGCTAAAGTAAGCAAAATAAAAGCAAAAACTATGCCAAGTAATGCTGCAAGCAATTCATGATTGTCGATTATAAGACGAGTCAGGTCGAAGCTATGGTTTCCCTGAAGGTTTAATAAAAAATTTTCTAAATCATCCATAGCTCGCTTATATATTAATGCCCCTCCTGTAAAATTATTAACTGTAGATGAAAAAGCTCCAATTAATCTCCAAAATTCTTCTTATACTCTTCATTCTTAGCGCAAGTAGCCTTGTATATTTGTACAAAGATATTATTAATCAAGAAAGCATCAAAAATTTTATAGAAGCTAGTGGTTTTTATGGACCACTAATCTTTATGCTTATCTACTCTATTGCGCCAGTGATTATGTTTCCAAATATAGTTCTTACCGTTATCGGCGGTATACTTTTTGGTCCATTCTTCGGTAGCTTATACGTGTTAATTTCTTGCACTATAGGTTCTACACTAGCTTTCCTTGCAGGAAGATATATAGCAAGAGACTGGGTTGAAGCTAATGCAAGCGGCAAAATCTTAGAAATCAAATCAGGAATAGATAAACACGGCTGGAAGTTTGTTGCTGTTACTAGATTACTACCATTTTGTCCCTTTACTATTCTTAACTTTGTTTATGGTTTAAGTAAAATTAGTGCTCTTAGCTATGCCATAACTAGTTTTATTTTCATGAGTCCACTCGTGATTTTTTATGTTTATTTGGGGCATAAGACTATTGCTCTTCTACATAATGAATCTCTCTAGACTCTGCTCCCCAACCATTTTCAGACAAATATTTTTCTGCTATCTCTATGATTTTCTCAGTATATGCAGGATTTACAATGCCTGTATCTAGAAGATACTTTCTTAGATTCAAAGAACTTCTTTTCTCAGGACTAATAACTTTATTATCTCCATCGCTGCGAACAGCATTTGCTTTAAGCTTACCAGAGATAATCTCTTTACCCCTTTCCTGCAACCAATAGTTAAGATTAGTAATATTCTCAAAACTTGGGGTCTCTAAGTTATAGCCTATATGTTGCAAAATTGGTTTAAGGGCTGTTTTACCCTTTTGAAAAGTCGCAGAATTCTGAACTGAAGCAAGAGTACTTCGCACTAAATTACTATATGCGTTTAAAGGAGAATCAATAGCTGCAGCTTCTTTCAAAAATTCCTTTGCAGTATCCAAATTATTCAAATGCAGGTGTGCAATTCCATTTATTAGATATTTTAGTGAATGGTTTTTTGTTATTTTTGTATCAGGTCCTGCATTTTCTATTATTTCTGTAATTGCCTTTCCAATCTTAGACTTTTCCTGTTCAAACTTGTCTTTTTCTAATGCCTCTCCCAAGCTATCAATACTACTATCTATATAACGAACATCGTTGGGATCTTTAATATTTTGCGTTGCTTCAACAATAGAATCAGATATTTTATTTGTAAGTTTATCCCTAAGACCTTCAGTAGCTTGTATATTATTCTTAGCGAGTAAATCTTCAGTCTTCTTAACTAAGCCAAGATTAGATGTGAGCCTGTCAACATAGAGGAAAGATCCTTTAGTTGTCTCATCTTCAAGAAGCTTATTAGTTAATGTCTCAACATGTGATTTTAGTTCACTATAGAAGTTAGCACCAAGAAGAGAATCTTTTTCAAGGTTGTATAAATTTTCAATATAGGACATATTTCCTAAGAAACGAGTAAACCTGTCTCCAAATTCACTTACTTGAATTGTTGCAATATCATCAAAAAGTGAATTTTTAAAATTAGAAACTATATTTGCGAGGATATCTGGATCATCTTTATTCGATGAATTAGCTTGAAGTATGTTTTTCATAGACTTAGAAGCCAGCATATAAGCCTCTCTTGACTCTTGATCTAATGACTCTGACAGTGATAACTCTAAAGTCCAAGTGTCGAACTCAGCACAAATTTCCTTTGAGATTTCTTCACCAAATAAATCATTTAAACCTTTCCCAGAAAATTCCGCAATTTTTTCAATTGCTTCAAAAAAATCTTTTTTATATAAAAATATAAATTCAGATGATTTAGATTTTTGTAACTGAGAGTTCATTTCTTTATACAAATTTTTGTACAAATCTTGACTAAGAGCAGATTTAATATCTATAGCTAATGATTCAGAAAGTTTTTTTGCAATACCAAGAAAACTTGAGACATATATACTAGAGGTACCAAGAGCATATTCGGTTGTATCTTTTTTGATATCATCAAATAAAGATTTTTCTAATCTTGAAACTGTTTTCCTAGAATAAGAATCAACAAGTGAATCTTTCAAGTCAGGTGTTTTATCTTTTTTAGAAAAGTCTACTATTGATTTAAGTCCATCTGACAATATGCCATACTGATCAGTAAGTAAAAGAAAAGGCTTCGTATCTTTTAATGGAGTCTCTAACTTTTCCAATACACTTTCATAGAAATTATTATCCTCCAATGGATAATCTTCACTATTTGAAAAACCAGTAATTGCATCAGCAGTTTCTAGAAGTTTTTTTAACTTATCTGTGGAATCTTTTGCCATACGAATGTAGTCAAAAGATACAGTATTTAAATTTTCAAAAGATTCTTGTAATAGCTTCTGAATTTCCTCGTCATTAGCAAATGCAGCCTTAAGCACTTCATCATCTTTAAAATTTTCACAAACTTGAGTTATAAAATAAGGCTTAAGAGCTTCATTTTCAATAAGATTTAAAACTTTTTTAATTTCATGCTGCGGGTAAGAAGACTCAGTAGAAGAATCAGAAAAAGCTGCTAGACCATTCTCAGCAGTCATTTTCAACAAACTTTTTTGTTCTCCTATAGATGCCCTATCAGCTATAGATGACTTGAATTGATCTTCTAGGTCAATTCTCATTAGCCTATCTTGAAAAATTTCCAATAAACCAATATCTTCAAGTGATTTAACCATACTCTCTATCACGTCATTTGCCCTTGTCCATCTATTCAAACCATCCATCATTGCTCTAAAATTCATGCTTTCAGTATTCCCATCAACATAGACAGAATTATCTTTTTCTGGACGCCTTAATGATGCTAGCCTTGAAAAAAGCAAAGAATCTGATTTACCTATAGCTCCTGATATAAAACTCTTTTCTATTGAAGTAGCTCTACTAATAATTAAATCCACTATGTTTTCTTTTTGAGTATCTGTAAAAGAAGATATGTCATTTACAGATATTGCAGAGACCACATTTGCAAGTTCCTCAATACTTTGGAGTCTAGAAAAACTAGCAGATAAATTCTCGAAAAGTTGAGTACTATTATTTGGCTGTCTCTGAGTGTACTCATAAAGATTCTTCATAAGCCCTGCATTTTTTCTAGTATCTTGGCTGGTAGCTAACATCAATTTATTGGGTCCATAAGCATCAGTGAATACTTGATGATTGATAAGAAGTTTTAATGTAGGATCCTCTAAAGATACAAGACTTAATTTATCCCAGAACTTATCAAGATTATTTACTTTAGGGACCTCGTTTTCAAATATCGATGAAACAGTAGCTAAATTTTTACCAGATTTATTAAAAATCTCTTCAGGTTTAAACTTCTCAGCTAAAGTTTCAAGCATAAATTCATATTGAGTGAGTACCTCTTTTACCATCTCTGCTTCAGCTTGATTGTATTTTAGATCTTTAATAAATGTCTGATGAAACTGCTCTAAAGAAGTTTTGTTAGGATTAGCTTGAAATGTTTGCCTTAAAACTTCTTGTTCTTTATTAATTTTCTGTTTTACTAGATTATAAGTTTGCTCTAGGTTTAAAACTTTTAGTTTTTTTAGATCTGAATAATTTACCTCACCTAGATCATCTAAATCTCGTATTGTTGAAGCTAAAGTATCATCTAAATCTGATGATGATTGCTTTCCTATCTGAGTATTGAAATTAAGATCTCCTCTAGTCACAGTTCTGAGTGCTGCAAAAACAGTGTCTTTAGATCTGGAAAGGTTTCGGTTACTCAGTAAATCCCCAGCTTTTTTAGCCTCCGGATTAATTGAAGAAGACTGTTCATCTTTTTTCATCAGCTGATTTAGTCCAGCTGTTGTTTGCATTATTAATCTAAGTAGATCATCGCTACTCATTCGAATAATCCTACCTTCTTATCTTGAAATACGGGGTTTCCTAATGATTATTTTATATTTACAACTTCTAAGATAAAATACATTAAAGCATAGTATCTTTAATAGCAAAGCCACCTTTTCGAGAATCTTTATAAGCATTAAGCTCTTTATCTTTGAAATGCAATATATTCACAGCTGCTGGTACCGGAAATTTCTTCAATGAAACACTCTCAGAAGATAAATTAGTTTCAAGTTCTTTAAGCTCAGCTTCACTTAAATCACCATCATAATAAATATCCCTATTGTTAGCCGTATAAAAACGAACATCATCAATAGCAGACTGTGGATCTTTTTTCTTTTCAACAATCTCCAAACTCGTTTCTAAAACAGAACTAAAAATAGTCCAGCCACCAGTTCCTCCAGTCACAAGAAACTCAGAATCTGGTCCAAATATAATCATAGGACTCATTGAACTTAGTGGTCTTTTGAAATCTTCCACCATATAAGCCACTTCTTCATTGTTAGTTCTATACTTTGCTGAAAGTCTTTGGATTTTATGATCAGCAAAAGAGTTACAGGCAAGCAAATCAGAACTAAAATCAGTTAATTCATTGTTTAAATAAAAACCATAACCAGGTAATTTCTTCTGATGTCCAAATGGTCTTTGTATAGTCATAGTTGCAGACAAAATATTACCGTAACTATCATAGAGACTGATATGTGAAGTTCCTCTATCTCTAAAAACAGGATCAGGCTTACAGTCTTGCTTCCTGAAATCAGGATCAGCAGCATGCTCGTGTCTCCACTCTAGAGCAGGTCCAATAGCCTTTCTATATTCTTTTACTTGCTCAGTCAGAGACTTGGAATATTCGGCTGAATTAAATCCTCTTAGAAATTGTTTAATAATAAGCGGTCCTGCTGAAGGTAAGCCAACGCTGAGAAAATAATATTTTTGGTTCTGAGAATTCTTCCAAGAAAACTTAAGTGGTCTTCTAAAAAACGCTCTATAAAGAGATAAATCCTCCCTGTTTATCCAACCCTCACTATAATTCTCTATAGCCTCAGCTATTTCCCCATCATAGAAGCTCATCAAACCATTTTCTTTAAGTAATTCAAGAGTCTTTGCATAATCTTCACTAATAATTCTGTCGCCAGCTTTAGCTTGAATGGGCATATTAAATTTCTTATGAGCTTTTACAAAGTAATCAGAAGCTACAAAACCCTCTTCAGCAATCTCAATAGCAGGATCAATCAAATCTTCCAATTTCATAGTTCCGAATTCTTGATGAAGCAAATCCATACCAGCAGCTTCACCTGGAATACCAATCGCAGCTTTGGAATCAGCCCAATTTTCACTATTGAGTTCTGGTTTTAATTTAGCAAAGTCTTGATGCCTAGAGGCTTGGGTTTCTCTAGCGTCAATGGAGAAGAATTGAGATTTCTTAGCATCATAGTAAACAGCTAAAAAGCCGCCACCAATCCCAGAAGCGCCTGGCTCCGTTATAGTGAGAATTAGGTTTGCTGTAATAAAAGCATCAACAACAGTTCCACCCTGTTTCATAATCTTGAGAGCAGCCCTAGAAGCATACTCATCACCAGAGCTAACAGCGATTTGTTTTCTTCTAGTGCAAGAACTAGAAAAGATTAAAATAATCATACAAAAAACTATTAGTGAAGATTTAGCTGTAATTTTAGTCATGATGATAAATAATAAGATCTCTTCACTAGCAATTATATAACGCTAGATAAGCAAAGCCTTCCTTAAAATATTTAAAGAAGTGAAAAGAAGATAAACACCAAAGATTTTCTTCATAGTCATAGGATTTAACTTATGAGCAAGAGCGGCACCTAAAGGTGCTGTAAAAAAAGAAGCAAGCACAATAAAAACTAAACCTATCAAATTCACGTATCCAAGTGAAGCATAAGCAAGTTCTGACTGATGCTCAAGCCCAGTAATAATAAAACCAATAGAAGCAGCTAGTGCAATAGGCACAGCAAGTCCAGAAGCCGTTCCTATAGCTGTATGAATACTAACTCCATACAAAGTCATAATCATGATAGAAATAGAACCACCACCAATACCGAAGAGAGCCGAACAGGCTCCGAGGAAAACCCCTAAGAATCCATGAGTAAAACCTTTAGGCATAGTAGTTCCGAGCTTAATTTTCTGTAGTGCTTCAGGAAACATAAATTTAAAAGATAGTATAAATATAAAAGATGCAAATAAAATCATCAGCACTTTAACTTTAAGACTGGCTGCAAATACAGCTCCTAAAATAGAACCTATGATTAAAAACACAGTCCAGTTCTTTATTATCGAGTAATCTATTGCTTTTTTCTTTGCATGTGCCTGAGCAGATCTCAAGGAAGTGAAAATTATAGTAGCAAGTGAAGTTCCAATCGATGAACGAAATACATGAGCTTCATCTAAGCCCAGCATTGGGAAAAACATCATCAAAGCCGGGACCACAACCAGCCCACCACCAATACCAAAGAGTCCAGCAGCTAGACCAGCAAGTGCTCCTGCTCCAAGCATCAGTAAGACTAGATTTATAACATCCTGATTTAACAATTCCAATTTGTTTTCCTTTATATAAGACAGTTAGCTTTAGTTATTTCAGCTTCCAAGTATGCAAGCCTAGTATCAGCAAGTGGGTGAGTACTTAGATACTCCATTAATTTAGGTGACTTGCGCTGCTCTGACATTTTTTCAAAAAATTGAAGCTTACCAGGCACCTTACAGTAAAGCTCATTCATTAATTCTACCGCAAAAAGATCTGCTTCCTTCTCCTTAGATCTACTGTAATGAAGACTATGAAGCCTGTCGACACCGTGAAGTACTCTACTTTCTTTAAACACATAGTAACTCAGAAGTGACGATAAGCCCTGCCTAGCTATCCCTTTCCAAACATGCTTTTCTTCAATATGTCCAAGTTCATGAGCTATTACAAAATTCAAAGCAGTATCATTATTTAGAAACTCAACTAATGCAGAATTTATCACAATTCTTTTCCCCATACTTGCGTAGGCATTAATCTGAGGAGATTCAACTAAGTTAATAGAATACTTCTCATGATTTTTACCAATATGCTCAACAAATCTTTGGAAAACTTTATCAATTTTCTCCTGTTCGAGTTCAAGGTTAATCTTAGTTTTGTAATTAGCATTTTGCTCATTTGCAAGACTAGAAGCTCCTGCAAAAAAGATATTAATCACTAAAATAAGCATTAAAATACTTATTCTTTTGAAAATTGCTTTCATGCATTTGATATTATCATTTACATGATCAAAAAAATTCCTTCTTGGTTAATTGTTCTAGCAGTTGTTCTAATCTTAGTAATGATGTTCTCAGGTTCCTACAACCAGATCATCACTCTAAATGAAGGAGTTGATGCTAAGTGGTCTCAGGTTCTCAATGTTTATCAGAGACGTGCTGATTTGATTCCTAATCTAGTGCAAACAGTAAAAGGATACGCAAGCCACGAGAAAGAAACACTGCAAGCAGTAATAGAAGCTAGAGCTAAAGCTACTCAACTCAATGTTGATCTTGATAAATTGAATCAAGAAAGCTTTGCTAAGTTCCAAGAAGTTCAAAAACAAATGTCAGGCTCATTATCACGCCTGATGCTAGTAATAGAAAGATATCCAGACCTAAAAGCTAATCAAAATTTCCTAGCTTTGCAAACTCAACTAGAAGGTACTGAAAATAGAATTACTAATGAAAGAAGAATGTTCAATGAATCAGTCAAGTTTTATAACACCTACATCCGTAAAATCCCTCAAAATCTAATTGCAGCTATATTTGGCTTTGAGAAGAAACCATATTTTGAAGCTGAGGAATCAGCAAAAGAAGCACCAAAGGTAAGCTTTGAATAAATGAAAAATAGAAACGAATTCCTTTCCCCAACAGAACAAGATTTGCTCGCTAAGAAAATCGATGAAATCGAATCAGTCACCGATGCTGAGCTAAGAATACACATAGAGTCATACTGCAAAGTAGATCCAATGAGCCGTGCAGCCAAAGTATTTAAAGACTTAAAAATGTATAAAACCAAAGAAAGAAATGGAGTTTTATTCTACATTGCAATTGAAGATCATAAACTCGCTGTCTGGGGGGATGAGGCTATCCACAAAGACCTAGGGCAAAGCTTCTGGGATGAAGAAATTGAAATACTCCTTAACCACTTCAAAAAACAAGAATTTTATCAAGGCTTAGTTAAAGCGCTCGATAATGTCAAAGCTAAACTAGAAGAGCTTTATCCTTTCACTGGTCATAAAAATGAACTCAGTAACGAAATATCTTTTGGACAATAAATAAAATCCTAGTAATACATGAATCTTAAAAAAATAACTAATTTACTAATTACACTCTGTTTTGTTTTTATTATTTTCAATAATAATTCTGAAACGACAGTCTACGCAAAGCCAGCCCAGGAAAACAAAGCAACAACTCAAGAAAGCAAAGCTCAAGTAAAATCTCAAGCTATAAATCAAATACCAGCAAGACCCAATACAGAAAAACTAGTATTCAATTTATCTAAATTAAGCCCTCCACTTTTAAGTGAACAAGAAATCCAAAGCCTAGATTACAAACTTCAAAAATTTGCTCAAGAAAGCTCTAATCAAATCCTGATTCTTATAGTAGATACACTTGCAGGAATGGAAGTTAACGACTTCTCGACACAAGTCTTCAACTCATGGGGGCTAGGACAAAAAGATAAAAATAATGGAGTTTTAATTCTAATTAAACCTACTGAAAGTGAAGGTGGCAGAAAGATTTATATAAATGTCGGCTATGGTCTTGAATCAGTGATCCCAGATTTAATGGCTAAAAGAATTATAAATGAACTAATAGTCCCAGGCTTCAAACAGGGGGCGTATTTCCAAGCTCTCGATAAAGCATCCAGTATTCTCATAAAGCTCGCGATAGGTGAATACAAAGAAGAAATCCCTCAGCAAGCAAAATCCAAGTCAGGCTTATTGCTGATCTTACTATTTCCATTTATATTCATGTTTCTTGCTGAAAACTTCTTCCACAAGACAGGACAAAGAATCGACATAAACAGAAGTGGTTATAGAAAAAGAGCATCATCCTATATCTTGCCATTCTGGGGAGCTTCATATATGAGTAATAGATATCTTAGTTCACACCACAACACAGGCTCTAGCTTTTCAGATTTTGGAGGCTTTGGAGGTTTCGGCGGGGGAATGTCAGGTGGAGGTGGAGCCGGAGGCTCCTGGTAAAATAAAAGTTTATTTTAACGATCTAAAAGCTTAGATACTGCAAACCATAACTCGTCAAGTTCCTTAACCGTTTTCACTAATTGAGAGATACTATAAGGTTTTACGATATAGGCGCTACATTGGTTGTGATAACACTCGTTAATATCTTTCTGTGAATCAGAAGTAGTTAACATAACTACTGGAATATGCTTGAACTGATCATTATTACGACAATACTTCAAAATCTCGTGCCCACTTCTTTTAGGTAAATTTAAATCCAATAAAATTAACTCTGGTCTTGGGCTATCTTTAAACTCATTCTCTGCATTTAAATACTCAATAGCTTTATCGCCATCACTAACAACAGAGATATTAACTACAATTTCTGCAATATCAAAAGCTTCCTGTATAAGTTTTACATCACTTTCAGAATCTTCAATAAGAAGTAAGTTCTTTTGAACCATAAACCTAGCATGCCACAGACAAAAAGATAAATTACTTAGCAAAAAGAACTATTTACGACTTATCTTTAGTATATTCTTTGGATTTTAAGTCTTCAAGACGAATATACCTTAGACACTGTTCATCACAAGATTCAAGAATCACATAGGGCGCCATACCATCTATATAAGCTTCAAGCCATTTAGGAGCACAAATACACCAATGGTCACCTGCTTTAAGTCCTGGAAAATTGAACTCGGGTCTTTCCGTACTCAAATCATTACCCATAGCCTTGCTATAGCTCAAGAATTCTTCTGTCATTACAGCACATACAGTATGACTACCAAGATCATTCTGATCGGTTCTACAGATACCATCCCTAAAAAAACCAGTCATAGGTGAACAAGAACAAAGTTCAAGTTCATATCCGAGGACATTTTTGCGTTCAGTCATCATAAATTATTGTACTCTAGTCATTTTCATTAAATTATTAAAGATTAGATATTTACGAAAAATTAAACTAAGTATAAAATTCAAGTATGGATAATCAAGAAGCTAAGCAAATAACTTTAGTACAATTCCCAACAATGTTCTCTGTACCCAACCTAAGTCCTTTCTGTATGAAGGTTGAGACTTTCTTGAGGATGGCAAATATTTCATATACAGTCAAAGAAGAACTAAATCCAGCCAATGCTCCAAAGAAAAAATTTCCGTATATCATTCACAATGGTCAAAAAATCCCAGATTCAAGCTTCATACTAGATCACCTTTCAAGAGAGTTTAATCTTGATTTCAATGCTCACCTGTCAATACAAGAACTCGCCGTGGCAAGAGCATTCCAGAGACTATTTGAAGAAAACTTCCTTTGGGTACTTGCATATAGCAGATGGTTTGAAGATAAAAACTGGAAAATGGTGAAAGAAGCTTTCTTTTCTATGCTTCCTCCAATCCTGAAGGGTGTTCTACCTAACCAAATCAAAAGAGATATGGAGAATAAAATGAAAATCCAAGGCATGGGTAGACATTCAAGAGAAGAGATATACCAAATCGGCATGCAAGACTTAAGAGCTATTATTGACCAATTAGGTGCAAAACCTTTCTTCATGGGAGATCAGGTTTCACTAGTAGACGCTACAGCTTATGCTTTCATAGCAAATGTCTTATTACCAGAGTTTGAGAGCCCACTTGATGGACTTGCTAAAAGTGCTGAAAACCTAAAAGCTTACTGTGAAAGAATGCAGGGACTTTATTTTCCAGAATTATTAACTAAGCACGAAGAGCCAGAAATGCTCGGGGTTTAAAAGCATTCACAAGATAGGAACTAGCTTTTTTAGAAGCTATCAGATATCCTGTGATTATGGTTCCTCCAAAAACAAAACAAGAAGACTTAGATCACAAAAAATTAATAGTAAGACAAGCCAAGTTTGCTGATATCAAAGAAATCCAAAATTTAGTTTCTTTGGTTTATCAAGGAGCAGAAGGTTATTCAGTAGATATGTTACGTGGACAAATGTCCAACTACCCTGAAGGTCAAATGGTAGCAGTCTATGGTGAGAAAATCGTCGGTTACTGCGCGACATTCAAAATATCTGAAAGCTTTGCTCTTAAGGCACACACTTGGAAAGAAATTACAGGCGGTGGCTTTGCCTCCATGCATGATATAGACGGTGATTTCTTATATGGCATGGAAGTTTGTGTAGACCCAAATTATCGTGGATTTAGAATTGGGCAGAGACTTTATAATGAAAGAAAAAAACTTTGTGATTACTACAGACTCAAAGGCATAGTCTTTGCAGGCAGGCTTCCAGGACTCTCCAAGAAAAACACTAAACATAAGTTTGCCAGTCCTGAAGAATACTTAGAGCTAGTTCTTACAAAAAAATTAAGAGACCCGGTTCTAACTTTCCAGATTAACAATGGTTTTCAACCAATCGGCATTATCAAAGACTATCTACCAACCGATAAAGAAAGTAAAGGCTACGCTGTGCATATGCTCTGGCGCAACCCCAAAATCAAAACTGAAACTACCAATAAATCTAAGCAGCGTGGCAGACTTGCAGAAACAGTTAGAGTAGCAACTGTGCAGTATCAACAGAGGCGAGTAAATAATTTCGAGGAGTTTGTTCACTTCGTTGAATATTTTGTAGATGTTGTTGCAGATTACAAAGCTGACTTTGTTGTTTTCCCTGAGCTTTTCACACTACAACTGCTTTCACTAGCAAAGAAAAAGCTCACCCCAATGGAGTCTATAGACGCTCTTACTAGTTACACCTCCAAAATCAAAGACGTATTTAGAGATATGTCTATTAGATACAATATCAACATTATTGCAGGCTCGCACCCAACGAAGGTTGAATCTGGAGATATTTTAAACATCTGCTATGTCTTTCTAAGAGATGGCTCCGTACATTCACAAGAGAAAATTCACCCAACTCCAAATGAAAGATATTGGTGGAACATACAAGGTGGTAATAAATTAGAAACTATAATGACCGACTGCGGTCCAATCGGAGTGATGATTTGCTATGACAGTGAATTCCCAGAGCTTGCAAGACACCTAGTGAATCAGGGGGCCCAAATACTCTTCGTTCCTTTCTGTACAGACGAAAGACAAAGTTACCTTAGAGTTCGTTACTGCTGTCAAGCAAGAGCTGTAGAGAACCAGTGTTACGTAGTAATGTCTGGTAACGTAGGTAACCTTCCTGGAGTCGAGAACATGGATATTCAATACGCTCAAAGCTGCATACTCACTCCATGTGACTTCCCTTTCGCTAGAGACGGTATTGCAGCAGATACTACCCCTAATGTCGAGACGGTTGCCTTTGCAGATCTACGTTTAGAGACACTAACTACAGCTAGAAATAGTGGAACGGTTATGAACCTTAAAGATAGACGTTTTGATCTCTATTCTGTGAACTGGCATAAAAGTTAACAAATTTAGATATTTTTTAATTGAAGGAATCTAGCATAAACATTATTGACATTCCTAAGTAAGCTTGCAGTAATTTTCAAATCTTCCCTTTTAATTGGTCTTCCAGCAGTAAGCCTTAATGTCTTATAAAATTCCTTAATGATATCATCCACCAAATCACAAGCTCCACGCTTATGCAGTTCTTTACTAATGGAATTACTTTTATTAGTTGAGCTGATCTCTGGAGCAGATCTAATAAAATCTAAACCAGTTCCCATTAAATCACCTATCAAGTGAGAACAAGTTGTAAATTTTTTATCAATATTAGTCAAGGACTCTCTAAAGCCATTGATGTTTTTGGGCAAAGCTGAATCTTTATTCCATATATCAACAAGTTCACTTTCAATAACTGAATTCAAAACTTTATTAGCAGCTCGAATTAGCTTCAAATTTTCAGTAATATCTTCTGCAAGCCTCTCTTCTGGTGACAACTGAGATAATTTTTCAATATTAAAATTAAGCAAATCCAACTTATCATTCCTTTGAAGTTCATTTAATAGATCCATAATTTCATCACTCATTCCTGGAACTTTCATGGCTCTGGGGTCTAAATTTTTGATAAAAGCTGGACTAGAACAGAGGAGATCAATAAATGAACTTGCTATAACATTCCGTGCTTTAAAAAGTTTACTAAGTGTTTTAGTACATAGTTTTGCTGTAGAAGAATCAGCATGTTTCTCCTCAGCATGAGCAAAAACTGTTAATAAAGTATCCAAATAAACCCTACTTGGAATAGGGGCAACATTACTATTGAAACCAGTAACGTCATTTATCTCATTTTTAGATACTAACTTTGACTGTGCTGGATCTTTCAATAATCCTGCAATATACCTTTTCTTAATTTGCCTAATCTGCTTTTGAATATTTGATAGTTTATTATTTACCTGCATCTCACCTACTCACAACCAAAATATGATGATACGAATAAATATTTTCATATACAAAGTCAGAATCAAGATAAAATTAATGCTATTCCTCTTAAAATTTAGAAAAATCTATGATTTATCCTGACTCAGATGAAAATATCAAGAAAGCAACAGAACTGTTAAAGTCTGGGGAAATTGTCGCGATACCAACTGAAACTGTCTATGGCTTAGCTGCAGATGCAGCAAATGAGACTGCTGTTAGCAAAATATTTGAAATCAAAGGCAGACCAAATTTCAATCCATTAATTTCTCATTACGCTCAAGTCTCAGAAATAGAAAAAGATGTAATTTTCAATGAAAGAGCAAAGCTTATCGCAGATGAATTCTGGCCTGGTCCCATTAGTTTAATTCTCCCAAAACAAGAAAATTCTCGAATCTCCAAGCTAGTTTCTGCTGGACTAGAAACTGCAGCTATAAGAATGCCTAATCACCCACTATGCCTGAAAATCTTGGAAGCTTTCAGAGGACCCATTGCAGCACCTAGTGCTAACCCTTCATCTAGAATAAGCCCTAGTAAAGCTATACATGTAAAAAACCTTTTTCAAGATAAAGTCAAGTTTATACTGGATGGTGGTGATTGCAATTGTGGCTTAGAATCGACCATTCTTGATTTAAGCACAGAGCAGACTAAAATACTTAGGTATGGTGCTATTAACGCTATAGCAATTTCAAATGCACTTCAAGGTGAAATAGTATTGAGTCCAGATGACAAAGAAGGAATTAAAGCACCAGGAATGTTACTTAAGCACTATTCACCACAAACCAAACTAAAAATAGATTTCAGTTTGGAGAATATAGCTGCAGATTATGAGAACTCAGCTCTGATACTATACAGCTTCTCCTCGATTCCTCCAGAAAAACTTAATTACTTGCATAGCAAATTCAAATCTGTCTTCGAGCTTTGCTCTAATGCAAATGAACTAGAAGCCGCAGCAAATCTATATTCAATCCTTCATAAACTTGACGACTTATCTTATGAGCAAATATGCGTAGAGAAAATACCAAAATCTCAAATATCAAAGGCAATAGAGGATAGGCTCAAAAGAGCAGCAGCATAATACTTAGCAAAGTCATATAAACTTGCATCTTATTTTCAAGGCTGCCTAACTGAGTTAAGAAAGCTTTAAGTTAATGGTAAGTTATGTATATGAAGTAAATTCTAAAAATGCATTTACCTAGTATCACATTTAGATATATTTTTGCATTAATGCTGCTCGCGTTATTAAGCTTCACTGCGTTCTCAGTAAACACTGCTTTAATTCGCTCACAATCTTGCTTTTCAAGTATTATCAATATGAGCGGCAGACAAAGAATGCTTTCTCAAAGAATAGTAAAATCCTATTTACTAGGGGGTTCTCACTCAGAACAGCTTCTGAGTGCAATTAGAGACATGGAAGAAGCTCATTTAATTCTTTCAGACTTTAAGCATCCACTCAACAGATATCTCAAAGACGAAGAATCTGTAAAAAGTCTTTTTTTTGAGTTTCCTTATCATCAAGATAGCCAAGTCAAAAAGTTTATCAGTATCGCAAAGAACCTAGATAAATCAAAAGCTAACTCTCAGAAGCTTGTAATTCTTAGTGAGGACCTTTTGAGGGGATTTGAGGCTTTAACCAAAAACTACGAAATACTTGCTAAGCGAAAAGTGAAATTTCTCTTTAATGTTGAAGTTATAGTCCTTACAGTCACACTTTTAACGCTGTTACTTGAAGCACTTTTTATTTTCAGACCTCTTGACCACAAAATCCAAAGCAACTCACAGGCGATCAAAGACCTTGTCAGTATGCTAGAAGCAAATAATAGTGACCTGGAAGCGTTTATCTATGCAGCATCTCACGACCTTAAAGAACCGGTAAGAACTATAATGAACCACGTTGGCTATTTAGAATCTGAATGTTTAGATGAACTAAATAATTCTAGCCATAATTCAATGTACAGAATTCGTAACAGGACTGAATATCTCTACAATCTCACAGATAATCTACTCGATTACCATAAAACCAAAAACCATAAGTTAGAGCTTGAGACAGTAGATTTAAATAAACTCGTAAATAAATACCCAGACCAAAAAAATATAAATAAAAACTCTTTTCAAATAACTAGTGACGATCTACCTCTCTTAAAAACAGATAGATATCTAATCTCACTAATTTTTTATCATATATTAGATAACGCCTATGAATTCCAAAATCCAGCAAAAGACTCAAAGCTAAAAATCAAATACTACGAAGATGAAAATAAACATTGCTTTGAATTTATTGATAATGGTATTGGTATAGATAAAGAAAACATCGAAAAAATCTTTAAACCTTTTTTTAGTTCTAAGAATAAATCCAAGTCAAATGCTAGTGGTTTAGGACTTACAATTGTTAGAAACGCTATCTTTTCTCTTAATGCGGACTTAAGTATTAAATCTTCAGATTCTGAGGGTACAGTAATATTGTTAAAATTATAACTGTATCGATGATATTCTATATTTCACTTTTTATAATGACTTTTCTTTTTATGGAATTTACAGCCAATATGGCTCATAGATATCTTATGCATGGTCTAATGTGGTATTTCCATTCTGACCATCACAAAAAAGAAGCTGGATTCTTTGAAAAGAATGATATTTTCTTTTTGATTTTTGCTATTCCAGCGATGATACTTACCATGGGTGGCTTTTTCCTAGAGAATTACTACTCACTTGCTGTTGGTTTAGGTATCACAGCTTATGGTTTTGCTTATTTCTGGGTTCATGAAGTCTATATACATAGAAGACTAAAGCTATTTGATAATGTTGATAACTTCTACTTTCAGGCATTAAATCGAGCACACAAAGATCATCATAGCCAACTAGAAAAAGAAGATGCCCAAAATTTTGGAATGTTATGGGTTCCTTTAAAATACTTCAAAAATGCAAATAATTAACTTCACTTATCTAATTATCAACATTTTAAGCTCAATTATCCCGCTACTATTTAGTTTTGACTCAAGGCTAAAGATACGAGACTTTTTCCCAGAGTTATTCAAATCAATATTCTTTGTAGCAATAGTATTTATTGCTTGGGATATTTATTTTACAGAAATTGAAGTTTGGGGTTTTACTGATAAATATTTAACTGGACTTAAAATATTTAATTTACCTATAGAAGAAATTCTTTTTTTCATCTGTATTCCATACGCCTGTACCTTTACTTATGAAGTAGTGAAATACTTCTTGCAAGAAAAGTATGAGAGTTTTTTGATGAAACTAGAGAAACAAAATTTCAATTTAATTCAAATTATTAATAACTTGCTTATAGCTACAAGCTTAATTTTATTTATATATAACGTTGGAAGATACTATAGCTCTTGGACTTTCCTTGCTTTTAGCCTAACTATAATTCTTCTATATAGAGAAAGATTCTTGCCGCTATTCTATCTGAGTTGCCTATTTATATTCCCAGGCTTTTTCTTAGTCAATGGAATTCTTACTGGTATATGCTTTAATATCCCTGTAGTCTGGTACAACGACCTAGAGAATATTGCTTTGAGATTTTTCAGCATTCCTTATGAAGATTTTTTCTATGGCTTCGTGCTTTTAGTCTGGAACGTAAAACTATATTTGAAATTCAAGAAAGTAGAAATTTAAGTAAAGTTAATATCGTGCCTTGTAAGAAAGTGTACAAAGTAATCTTTGATTATCTGAGGAATTTGAGGATTAGACCTCAATTCATTAATAATATATTCAGAGTCTTCCTCTATATTGTCTTTATAACTCATAACCTTAGGTGTATTTAACTGTATAGCAAGTCTAATATATCTCAGCTCAAGGTTATTTGGATTTTCAGCTATAAGTATCTCTAAGTTATTTTTTTCTTTTTGAAAATGACGGATTTTATTAATAGGATTAAACTCAAACTTCGCTGCAACTATTGCAAGTGCAAGTAAGTATGCCTCTTTATATGAACTGGCCTCCAATTCATGGACTGTATTATAAAAAACCTTAAACTCATCCTTGGAGTGAGTTGAATATCTAAAACTTTTTTTCACTTTAAGATTTGTCGCAATATGCGACTCAGAATTCTGGTAATTTATATCATCTATAGACAAGTTTGACTTTGCTATAAGACTTAAAGAAAAACCCGAGATACCAATTAAGCACAGTAATAAAGAAAAATTTCTCAACACATTTAAATTATAACTAATCCTTAAACAGTCCTTAACCCAAATTATGTATTCTGAGAGAGTAAAGGAGTGTCTATAATGTCTACGACAAGCACTAACAACAATGGTCCATTAGATCCAGATTTATTGAATCAGCAAAATAATGTTACAAATCCTAATGTAAATAATGAAGTTAGTGATAGAAGCGAACCTGATCTCGATGATACTATTGCAAATGATACAGATACAGAATCAAGCTATAACTCAATTGAAGATTTGACTAGCTCCTTAACAGAAGATATCCAAAATAATAATGTTACTGACGAAGATCTAATTTTTAATAGTGACTTAACTGTAGCCGAAACTACAAATACAGAAAATACCACTGACCTTAAAGAAGTAGACCTATCTGAAACTTTGTTTTCAGCTGAGAACATAGCAAGAGACCAAGAACTGGTAACTAAAATGGGTGAAGATCTTATGACTATCTCTGGTGAAGATGACACTATGGACTATCTCAAAACAGAAGCTTTTAAATATGAATTTGGTGAAGATGTGGACATGACTGCATTTGAGATTTTAGAAGAGAACTTAGATGATGCTACAGGGTTCACATTTACCAAATATGGTAATGGTACAGATGAGTTAACAATTTTTAGTAAATATGACGAAGAAGATGAACACGCAGAACTTGGAATCTACAGAGATGATGACTCTACAACTAAGTTCGATTATTCAGCTTTAAACAAAACTGAAAGAGGTGTTCTACTTCAACACACTACTGATTTCTATGACAATGACAAGGGTGAAAAAGAACGTGAATTTGTTCTTGTCTATAATGATAAATATTTTGAAGGAACTGATAGACTCGATAATGAAACGGGCTTATGGACCACAGAATCACAGAAAAATGGTAATGAAGAGACTGACTATTCAGCAGTAAAATTACACGATGGATCTATCATGGTGCAAGCTTATACAGCAGATGAAAACAATTTAGAAATTCAAATCACAAATGATATTGGTACAGCCTTTATGAACACTAGTGAGCAAGTAGAGTTCACAACAGAAGGTACTAACTTTAGAGATGGTCAAATTGACGGTATCACTGAACCTGGTCAAGTACCAATTGGTGGAATGCTTTATATGAATTATGACGGAGAAGGAAATGAAACTGGTTACAGCAGCGATCCGGACGCTGATGTAAACCAGGGAATTTACAACAGTCTCGCTCAAAATGAACCAGATAGTCAGGTTGGTGCTTTGCAAGCAGAGTATAATCAATTAGTAACTGAGATTGGACACTTAACATCCAGGCTCTATGATCACAATGATGGCGACTCGAGAATACTGACGGGTGCTCCTGCTACAGTAACACAGGTTCTATTATCAGAAGCCATGGTAGAACTAATTGGAATCAGTGCTCAAATCGCAGAAGCTGGTGAAGTAGCCGGTCAGTAAGAGAAATACTGTCTAACTAACGAAGTTTTAGTATATTTTCAAGCTTTGTCCTTACTTGGACTAAGTTTTGGTTTTGTTCTAGACTAAGTATATTTTTATAATCTTTAGTTTTCAAAAGTCTTTCAAGATACTTATATGAAGCTGCTAGTGAAGCATAGTGATAATTATAGTCAATTAAATAATATAGAGCTTCTACATTATGTGGATTGATACGTAGACAAATCTGAAGATTGTGAATAAATTCATCATCATTGTTTTGCTCTTTATATATCTTAGCTTTCATTAGATAAACCTCTTCTATATTGGGGTCTATCTCCAGCGCCTGATTAATAGTTTCTAAAGCCAAATCAAACTCATTATTCATATACAGTCTCTCTGCCTCTAAAGTAAATTCTGAATATATTTTATTTGCTTCAAGCTTTTCTATATCAATGTCATAATCACTAATATAAGCTTGAACTTGTTTTAATTTGACTGAATTTGGCGACTCCAATGAATAAGTCAGGGATTCTCTAGACTCTTTTTCTTTTAATTTCAAATAGTAAGTCCCCAAAAATTCTTTATTAATAATATTAGAATCTAAAGCTTCAAAACTATTATTAGCTGAAATAAAATCTGCAAGTCTGATTAAATTAGCTTTGATAGTTTTAGAAAACTTATAGAAATTCTCAGCGGTATGAAACTCTAATAATGAGTTATTCAAAGTATTCAATGGTTCCCTTAGTAAGATTTTTTGCTCTAAGTCAGCGAGCATCGCGCGAATCTCATCTGAGCCAAGAAGAATTGTTGAATAAAAATCACTCAGACTATATATAGAAATTTTTGCAAGTGAATTCCTGAGAAGATCTTGAGCAAATATTTCTTCAACAGTATTTTCTTTAATTTTGAACTCAGAATTAGATCCAAGAACAATTATTTCTCCAGTTCTTTCTGCTTGGAGAATAAGAAGGTTTTTGAAATTATGTTGCATAGTATTTAAAACTAAATACAAGTACTCAAAATCAAGTGAATAAAGTTGTAACCACTGAACAAAAATCCCGTCTGTATTAAGTTTTTCACTAGCAAGATCCCAGAATTCATCAGTAAACAATTCTACAGATAGCCATGGATCAGAAGGTTGTGAGACTATTAGATCATACTTATCAGCACTAGATTCTAAAACATACTTAGCGTTCTCTGTATGTCTTCTAATCCCATTGAAATCTTTTTGAAGCCAAGCAGAAGCAAAATACTTATCAGCAGCTTCATAGATAAGTTCTTCAATCTCAGCAACTTCAAGAGACTTAATATTAGGTAGACTCGCTAAACTATCTAGACTAACCCCAGAACCCATGCCCACAAGGAAAGCAGATTCAATCTTAGAATTAAAAAACATCGGGCTAAAAGCTAGTAGCTTTTGTGTTTGCATATCAGCATTAGAGAAACTATCAGAATCTATTGGAACTGCTGCTTCCAGTTTAGAATTGTTTTTCAGGTAAATTGAATTTGATAGTTTGTCTTTGATCACTGAGACTGTAGAATACAAACCATCTTGGTGAAACAAGACTTCCTCTTTGGATTTATCTAATGAAAAATTATCACTTCTATATTTCAAACCATAATAAAGATCAACTCCAGAAGCTAAACTCGGTCCAATTATAGTTTTCTTATAAACAAAAAGCCCCACTAATAAAGCTGATGATAAAAACAAACTTAGTAAATTTCCGACACGAGATTGAAATTTAGTAAAGAAGCTAAAAACTACTACACTAAGCAAAAGCAAAGATATGATTAGCTTAGAACTAAGCTCCAGACCATAAATTGGGATTAAATAAAATGCAAGCAAAAGAGCTGCAAACATAGAAGCAAAAGTATTAAAAAAGAAAAGTGTCCCTAAGCTATTTGCAGCGTGTTTAATTGAATTCTCAGAACTATTATAGTGATAGATTTGGAGTACATAGGTTCCAATAAAGGACATTAAAGCTGCTGAAGGCATTATATAAATAAAAGCAATGATAAATTTTATAATATTCAAAATAGTCCTATAAAGATCTTCACGAGCAAGTTCAGTGAGAACAAAATCAAAATTACTCAAAATTTGTACATAAAGCATTGGAATTTTTTCCAAAAAGAAAACTGAAACTATAAGTGAAATTGCTAAAAGCACCAAGAGCTTAATAATCAAAGAGATATCTTTCCTATATAAATCACTAGCTTCAGATCTTAGAGACAGCGATAAAGGTTTTGCAAGAAGATAAAAAGCATAGGAACCAATACTAATAGATGCTATAACTGAAGCTAAAATCATCGCAAAAGAATACACAGATGATGAGAAACATAAATCAAAAACTCTTATCCACAAAGTTTCAAAAGCAAGTAAAGTAAAAC
Source organism: Candidatus Caenarcanales bacterium (assembly GCA_022447685.1). Taxonomy (GTDB): domain Bacteria; phylum Cyanobacteriota; class Vampirovibrionia; order LMEP-6097; family LMEP-6097; genus DT-14. The sequence goes on from JAKVAO010000013.1 coordinate 41,585, forward strand.
CTAGAAGAGAACTTAGAAATAAAAGTGTCTTAGGTGATTTAGTAAAAATCTTCTCAGAGAAATGCAACAAAGATATATTTTTAATTTCCCCCAAAATACTTTTGGTTTTAATAAGAGAAATTAATAGAGCTAAAGATGCAATAGCAATGTGAGCATAGGAAATATAAGTTATTGAGTTTTCTAAGCCTTGTTCTTTAATCAGATAGAAAATCGTAAAAACCACAGAAAACAAAGCTGCAAAGTTAGAGACTGAGTAGACTTTAGAAATTGTATTTTTTTTCAGGTCTTCATTGTTTTCTCTATGAGCAACATAAAAATCTAATAAGAGCGGAAAAGAAGAACCTAAGAGTAAAGAGATTGGGATTAATCTATAGATAGATTCAAGATTATATAAATCCTTAGATAAATAGAAGAGAGCAAAATTTATAATCGCAAAAAACAATAAAGCAATATTTGCGGTTTTGGATTTACTAAAAAGTTTCATCAAATATTTAACAAGCAAAGCTCCAAAAGCTATGCCCGAGAAAAATATAACTAAAACAATAGCTGAGCTAATTAGATTAGAAAGTAAAATATTTTTGATTAAACGTGACCATAGCAGCTCGTGTGCAAGTGCAGTAAAAGAACTAACTATGAAGAACAGATAGATAAAAAGTCTTAGAAACATATTGATTATATTTAGGTATCGAGAAATTCAGTACCTGATATAAATTTTACTCCCGCAAGGGTAAATGGTCTATCCTCTGAGAACTCTTGCCACGAATTATTTATATTAACTTTCCAAGTTTTAGAAGCTAAACTATTAGATTTTTTCTTATTACATTCAAGACATACAGCGTGAAGATTTCTTTTATCTAAATTTAGAGCTGGAAACTTAGAAGCTGGTAAATGATGATCATAAGAAGCCTTGTGACTTTCAATAATATGTTCTTTTGAAACTTGGTTCTTAGAATTTAACCATTCATAGTATTCAGGCTCAGCAACAGTGACAGCTTGCTTAACGGTTTCTGGGTGAATTAGTTTTTTGGCACAATAAACACAAGTATAATTATCTCTCTCCCAAATTTCCTCTAAAGTTTTTTGAGCTATTTTAGTTTTAGGTCTAGAAGGTAAATCTGTTTGTTTTTTTACAAATGAATTATTACTGTTACTTTCTTTAAGCTTAGTAACGGAATCATAATCCAGAACTATATCCACAAGCATAGCCTCTAAAGATTTTTTATATACAGCTTTAAGTGAATCATTGATACCTAGTAATGAAGCTTTGAGAATAAGCTTATGCTCTGCATCTCCGAGATCTCTTTGAATAATCAATTGCTCATCACTGGAGCTTTGCATAGAATCAATATCAAAGTCCTTAGAGACTTTATAAACTTCAGAAGCTGGTAATCTGAATAAAAATTGCTTCTGTGCTACTGACGATTCAAGAGTATTCTCCTCTTCGTCTTCGTCCTGATTTTGCACGAATGGGGATGCTTGAAATAATTCTACAGACTTTTGATTTGAAGCAAGCAATTCAATTGGTTCTATAACTTCTTGCTTTTGATCTACTAAATTTTCAATTCTAGAAACAGCAACAGAATTAGACGCTTTCTCCATCATTTCAAAACTATTTTGCACATAATTACTTGGCTCTTTATAGTTACTTGGCTCTTTTTCGAAGCTATCAACTTGATTTGATAAATTTAATTGTTGGTGTGAGTAGCTATTATAGAGAGAATCAGAAATAGTCGAATACACAGCATCTAAAAGCAGTTTGAAGATCTGATTAGTATTTTTATACTTAACTTCTTGTTTGCGGGGGTGAACGTTAACATCAACGTCAGCTGCATTAATCTTAAGGTTTAAAACCAGAATTGGATATTTTTTGGCTGGAAGAATATCACGGTAAACCTTATCAATAGCTGACCTTATAATAGGGCACTTAAGCTGACGTGAATTAATCGCTGTAAAATAGTATCTTTTGTCTGATCTATTATATTCAGGAACAGAAAGGTAGCCCTCTAATTTAATTCCAGCATCTTCATAGTCAAGCTCTATAAGATTCTCCATCGCAGACTTCCCGAATATGTCATAAATCCTATCTTCTAAATTTGCTGCATATTTACAGTTGAGTACTGACTTAGAGTCAATATTTAATTCAAAAGCAATATTAGGGTTAAAAAGTGCAAAGCCTTTTACAAGATCAATAATCACTGATCTTTCTTTATTGGTAGACTTCATGAATTTTAAGCGAGCAGGCGTATTATAAAAAAGCTCATCTATTTCGATACTAGTTCCAAGTGATGCACCTGTGATATTCAATTCTTCTTGCCCAGCTTCAAGATAAAGCTTATAAGCATTCTCAGCTTCTTTAAGCTTGCTTATACAAGTAACTTTACTAACTGAAGCGATACTAGCCAAAGCCTCACCTCTAAAACCATTAGTAATCAAAGTATAAATATCTTCAGCATTAGAGATTTTACTAGTAGCGTGGCGCTTAAATGCCAAAGGCAAATCTTCTTTACTAATACCAGAACCATTATCAGAAACCTTGATATAGCGAAGTTGCTTTGCAATATTAATAGCAATTCTATCAGCCCCTGAATCTATACTATTCTCTACCAATTCTTTTACTATAGAACTAGCTCCCTCAACCACTTCACCAGCAGCTATTTGGTTAGCAACTTCTTCTGAGAGTATAGTTATAGATTTTTGTTTAGATTCTTCGCTTATCTGCATTTATAAAAGATGACCTAATTTATTTTTCTTAGCTTCTAAATATTTTTGGTTATGCTTGCAAGAATCAAATTTCAAAGGAACTCTTTCCACTACTTTTAGACCATAACCAGATATACCATGGATTTTCTTAGGATTATTAGTCAAAATCTTAACGTCAGTTAAACCCAAATCAGTCAAAATCTGAGCACCAACCCCAAATGTCCTTAGATCAGCAGAAAAACCAAGCTTAAGATTAGCATCAACAGTATCGTGCCCTTCATCCTGCAATTGATTGGCTTTAAGCTTATTCAGAATACCACGTCCTTCTTGTCTTAAATAAACTAAAACCCCAGCACCTTCTTTTCTAATCTGACTAATAGCAGCATCGAGCTGAGTTCCACAGTCATATCTCAGGCTTCCAAACAAATCAGCAGTAAGACATTCACTATGAACTCTTACTAGAACAGGCTTAGATTCGGCTACAGACTTTGCTATATCGCCATGTACTAATGCAATATGCTCTTTATCAGATAACTCATCCAAATAACCATAAATGCGGAAATCCTCATCATATTTATTAGGCAAAGCTACATCTACTATTCTTTTAACAAAGCGTTCTCTTTCAAGCCTATAGGCAACTAAATCAGCAATAGTTATAAACTTCATATCGTGCTTTTTAGCAAATTCCATTAGGTCATCTCTTCTTGCCATTTCGCCATTTTCCTTGAGAATTTCACAAATAACACCAGCTTTTTTTAAGCCAGCAAGCCTTGCAAGATCAACTGAAGCTTCAGTATGTCCGACTCTTTTGAGCACACCACCATTTACTGCTCTTAGCGGGAAGATATGGCCTGGTTTTCTAAGATCACTTGCTTGAGCATCATCAGCTAAAGCGACTTCTATAGTTTTTGCTCTATCGAAAGCACTAATACCAGTGCTAACCCCGAATTTAGGGTCTGCGTCTATACTTATGGTAAAAGCAGTCTTATGAGAATCAGTATTAACCCTGACCATATCATCCAAATTAAGTTTTTCAACTATATGATCATCTAAAGTAAGGCAAATCAAGCCTCTACCAAATTTACTCATGAAATTAATAATTTCTGGGGTGACCTTCTCAGCTGCACAGACTAGATCACCTTCATTCTCACGGTTCGCATCATCAGCCACAATGACCATTTTTCCTGCTGCGATATCAGCTACAGCTTCTTCAATTGAATCAAAATCAACTTTATTCATTATATAAAGTATAACTTTTTTGAGTTTTTTTCATTTGTTTAACCTAGGCTTAACAAATAAATGATTTTCTGTATTCATGGATCACATCAACAACGCAAATAATAATAATAAATTTGGTGCAGAAGTAGCTCAAAAAGAATTAGTAATAGGATTTTTCTCTACGAGAAATTTAGAAAATTATAGTTTATATCAATCACTAGCATTGGATCTTTATAGATCAATAACATTTTACAGAACTTACGGTAAAGTAGAAAAATTTGTCGAAGCTCACCCAGACTTTACGGAGTATAAAGAAGATATTCAAGAACTCTGGCTAGAATTTGACCAAATGTCAGACGAAGAGCTAGCCGAAGTGTCAATACGGATATTGTCAGACTTATAGATTTTGCAAATCGGATGGTGCTAAAAGATTTCCCCCTAATCAAATGGGATCAAATATGGACCTTCATAGGTCTCTATTTACATTTCAACTACACTTCTTAATGCTGTAGGGGGAAATCTTTTTAATTAAGGAGGTACTGCAAAACGAAGTTTTGAGTAGCGACTGCTTGATAAAGAATATTAAGGATCCACTCCCTGAGCTAGGATTTATTCCTCGGTCAGGGTTGAAAAATGTTACTTTAGACGTTTTTCAGTGGATCCTTAAGCGCTCACAGACAAAACTTTTAAGGAGGCACTGCAAAACGAAGTTTTGAGTGGCGACTGCCTGATAAAGAATATTAAGGATCCGCTCCCTGAGCTAGGATTTATTCCTCGGTAAGGGTTGAAAAATGTTACTTTAGACGTTTTTCAGTGGATCCTTAATTTAATAAACTCAACAGAGAATCTAATGTTGCCTCTCCAGATTCTTTAATTTCAATATTTTGCAGCCCAAATCTATTCTTCATTTCTTGCCTGAGGCTTGCTGAAACCTTAGGACCTATAGAATAGAAATCGAAACAGGGCTGAAATTCTTTAATATCAATAACAGCACTACTGATATCAAAAAAATTACGCACACATTCAGAACTAGTTAGAGTTAACTGTATTTTCTCGTTATTAGCTTTCGCTTCGAGAACTAAAGCTTTAAAATCTGCTAAAACTTGATCATTCAACTCAGGTTTAATTGTCTTATAGGCATCAACTTGAGTAACTTCAATTTTCTTCGAGCTTTCTAAATCTTCAATAAGTTTGTTATCAGCTATACTAGTTCTTGGAATTAATAATTTAAGCGGGCTTAAATAATTAGAATCATCAGTAAATTTTTCTTTAAATTCCTCAGAGAAAGAATCAGAGTTAAATTTACTTGGACAAAAATCCACAGGGAAGTTTACATTAGTTTCAATAAAATCCTTAGTTTTAGCACCGACAACGGCAATTTTAAGATGTTGAGCCAAATGAAAGAACTGCGCTCCCAAATCCAAAATTCTAGAGAAAAAAGAATCAGCAGCTCTCTTGCTCAAAAAAACCAGCCAATCAAATTCTTGGTTACGCCTTATAGCAGCGTCCAAAGCCACATAATTATCATCAGGGGGAGTAAATTCAAGGCAAGGAAGATAGAAGATATCTTGCTCTTGCTTAGCAGAAGCCAACAATAACTTAGCAAAGCTTTTACTATCCTCTTCTGCTCTGGTTATAACGACTTTCACATGTTCAAGTTTAGCACTGAACTGAAATCAAGTGACTATCAACTGAAATAAAAGGCTAGGCTTTTAACTACCTAACTTATAACCAAAACCTCTAACAGTTTGTATAACTTTAGGGTGATTAGCATCTTGCTCAAGCTTCTGCCTTAACCAACAGATATGAACGTCAACAGTCTTGGTGTCACCTTCAAAATCAAGTCCCCAAACCTTCTCAATCAAATCATCACGCGAATAAATACGCTTAGGATTCTCCATAAATAATCTCAGCATAGAAAATTCACGAGGTGAAAGATTAATTTCTTTATCTTTAAGCCAAATACGATGGCTAAGTAAGTCTAGAACTATATCTCCAAATCTTAGACGCTTAGGTTTAGCTGAAGAAGTTTGCTGTGATCTTCTCAGAGCAGAGTTTACACGAGCAACTAGTTCATCCCAATTAAAAGGTTTGGTAACATAGTCATCAGCACCGTGTTCTAGACCTTCAACAATCTCTTCTTTAGCGCTTTTACCAGTAACCATTATTACAGGAACAAAGTTTTGAGCTTCACGAATTTTCTGAAGAACCTCAATACCAGAGAGATCAGGCATAGACCAATCCAAAAGAATTATATCTGGCTCTTCTCTTTCGTACATGCCAAGAGCTTCTGAGCCATTGTATGCCGTACAAACATCGAAACCAGTCTCCTTCAGCGAGTACGCCATAGGGTCAATCAAGTTCACTTCATCGTCTACTAAGAGAATTTTGTACGCCATAATATATCCTTAATATACCCCAAATGTTAAGAACTGTTATCACTTGATTAAGAAATATATTTGATAAAAAATTATTAAAGGTGACTTACATCTTTTATAAAAAATAAACGACCTAATTCAAGCATTAATCTAACTCTTTCAGATGTTTGAAAATCTTCAATACCTTCATCAAATGATTTTAAAACCCACATGATATGCTAGCACCAGCCAGCATGAAACGAATAAGTTTAGAGAAGTTGATCTAAAAAGTCCAAATAGGTTGAGGGTATTAATATTAAATGGAAATATTATCAGATAGAGCATGTGGTTTAGACGTACATAAGAAGAATGTAGTTGCAACAATAATGGGTAGTGATTTAGCTAAAGAGACTCGAACATTTAGCAGTTTCACCCGTGATTTAGAGGCATTGAAAGAGTGGCTAGAATCGATGAAGATAGAGAGCGTAGCAATGGAGAGCACAGGTGTGTATTGGAAGCCAGTGTATCAAATTTTAGAGAGCGGTAATTTTGAATTACTACTTGTAAATGCAAGACATATGAAGAATGTTCCAGGTAAGAAAACGGATGTTAAAGACAGTGAGTGGATTTGTAGCTTACTGCGTGCAGGTTTACTGAGAGGGAGTTTTGTCCCAGTAAAAGAGACTAGATATTTACGTGAATTAGTACGTTACCGTAAAAAGCAAGTTCAGGCTATTGCATCAGAGAAGCAGAGAATGCAAAAAATCCTAGAAGATGCAAATATTAAACTTTCTTCAGTGGTATCAGACATTTCAGGAGTAACTGCTACTGAGATGATAGATGAATTGATCAAAGGTAAAAAAACAGCAAAAGAAATATCAGAATTGGGGAAAGG
>JAKVAO010000130.1 GCA_022447685.1 Candidatus Caenarcanales bacterium
TTTTAAATTCTGCACTATATGGGGTTCCTTTCGGCATAAGATTTCCTTTTTTACTTTTCTCATATTCTCACACCTTCCGATATACGTATTTACTGGACTGAATTTCTCAGTCCACTACACTAATAAACCTTATGACCAGAAACTAGTTTCAACATTAGGTGAAGACATAAAAACAATAAACTCACAAGCCAATCAATAAATTTGCTAAGATAAAATAAGAATAGTATTTACGTGTTGTTGGTTGGAATATATCTATAACCAGGCCGAGAATGAGGAAGTTCTGTTTTGTCTATTCAAACAGCAGCGTTACACGCCCCTAAATCTAACCCTATTAGCTCCGTAGCCAAAGAAATTGGTTATAGAACCTATGAGCTTAAAGATAAAATTAAGAGCTGGTCTAGGGCATTTATGAAGCGTTTATCGAATCTTAAGCCAGTTTCAAGTGATTTTAATCAAGTTATTAAAAGTAAGGATAATCTGGCTCAGGAATATCGCCATAAACCTAGTGGGTTGAAGATTTTTAATATTAATGACACGAATTCTAAGCTTACTCAGTTGAAGTTAAATGTTAAGTTGCCTGAAACAGAGCAGGAACATTCTGGTACTGCACACTTTTTTGAACATATGGCGATGGAAAATAACGATGCGATTAAAAAAGATATAGTTACCTGGGCTGAAGAAAATGGTGTTGAATGCAATGCTCAAACGACTGCAAAAGATATGACTTTTTTCTTTAATTTACCTGACAAAAAAATTCAACCTGTGCTTGATTTCTTTGCTCATTTATACAGTAAAGAACCATGGAATTACGATAAGGGAACTTTAGAAGGTGAAAGGAAAGTTATTCAAGGGGAAAGAATCGGCTACGATAATAAGCCATTCTTTAATTTGATTCGTGAAGTAGCTCACTTCCTTAAAGGAAAAAGACACTATAACAATAAAAACTTATTAGGAACTGAAGAGGATATTAATAAAATTAATATCCAAAACTTAGAAAATATTAGAAAAGCTTTTAATAGTGCTGAATCTACTCTTCATATAGATGGTCCAAATTCGAAATTAGTTGATTCGATGATTCATAAATCATTTGGAGATGTTGAATCAAAAGCCAAAAAAATTGAAAAGCTTGAGATTGACTATGAAAAGGAAACACCCAAGGCTAGTAAAAAGGTCATTAAACACCATGATTTAACGGATGGGCAGATGCTTGTCTATTACCCTAATAGACAACTATCTGAAGATTTGAATCTTTCTAAAGTAGAAAAAAGAAAAATATCTAATTTTATTTGGATGAGTTTATTTATGGGTAACGACTCTCGTTTGAAAAAAGTTTTCAATAAAGAAAAAATCAATCATGGACTTACTTTGATGAATTATGATCATGAAAATAAAGGACTGATTTCAGTTTCAACTATTTTTACTAACAAAAAACTTTTTCCAAAAATCTCCTCAATTATAAATAAAGAGTTTAAGAAATTGAGTGAGGAAGGTTTATCTAAAGACGAACTTGATTCGATTAAAACTATCTTAGAAAATTCATTTGAGACTTCAAAAGAAAACCCGACTGATAATTATAGAACTGCTATCTCTATTGCAGAGCAGCTTGAAGAAGATAACTGGATGCAGTTCACTGAAGAAGAGGCTTTGAAGTATCTTCAAAGCATTACTCAAGACGAGAAAAGTTTAGCTGAATTTAATGAAAAGTTGAAAGCCTTTGTAAATGCTTACCTTATTCATGGTAAACAGAAAGTCGTTGAGCAGCATAATGATACTGCTAAGCCAGGAAATGTTTTAGCATCAGATGGAAATATGAATGATTTAAATCAAGCTACTGAAAATCACTATCAAAGACCAGTAGCGGAGTTTAAAGAAAAACATATTCTTGCAAGAATGCCTTGGGATAAAGTTTCTTTTTCAAAATTAGATGATAAAACATATTTAGTGAATGATAAACAAGCTAATATCGCTAGGCTTAAAGCTTATAACCCTAGTGGGCTTATGACTTTAATTGATCCTAAAACATTAGCTAGTGGTGATAAAGAGAAGATATTAATGGAATCTTTGAGAAATGAAAAAATTGCTTCTATAGCTTTTAATTTATTTCATAGTACGGGGGGAGCAAAAGAAGAGCTTAATCCTGAAAATTTATCTAATAAGTTTAAAAAACTTGGTACATCTTTTTCTCTTGATGCTGGTTTTAAAGCGATAAGCTTTAGCCTTAGTGGTATTAAAAAGAATATCCCAGAAACACTTTCTATTTTTAAAGATTTAATTGCAGACCCTGCTCTGCTTTCAAATGATAAGGATGTTAAAGCTAGAGTTGAACAGAAATTCAATGAAAGTATTGAAAATAAAATTAGAGTACTTAATGAATTAAAAGATGATCGTGATGAGATTGTTTATAGTGAATTCCAAAATTTGATTTTTAAAGACCAGCCTGAAAATCAAAATCTTGATCCAGATAAGGAAATTGAAATAGTAAAAAGTATAAAGTTAGACGAAGTTAGAGACTTCTTTAAAAAATATATTATTTTTGATGATCAAATGAAAGTCATTCTGAATAATTCAGCTCAGGAAGCTGGATTGAGTAGTAATATGATACAGACAGAATTAAAGAAAATAAATGCTAATGATACTCGAAATGAAAAAACTCCTGCAATTCGTTCTTTAAAATCATCTGATATTCCAGCTAGTGAAACAGTATTAATGAATAATGGTTTAGATAAGGTTGGTTCTAGTATTGTTATTGGTAATTTGACAGAAGATCTTAGTAAGTTAAGTCCTGAAGATAGAAATTTACTTTCTATGTCTATGGATATTTTAGGCGAATTAGGTTTGCATTCTCACTTGGCTGCAAAGTTTCGTGAAAATGGAGTCTATCACTGGGATATGGAATTTTCTTTGCCAGATGATAGTTTAGGAACTATTCAAGTACCACAAAGAATGTTTAATGTAAGTTGTGACTGTGAAGCTAAGGATACTGAAAAGATTCGTAAATTAATCAAAGATAGTTTAAAGGAATTTCTTGAAAAAGGTCCAACACAAAGTGATATAGAAAAAACTCAGAATAAGCTTAACTTAGATGTTGATGATGCCTTGAGACAAGTCGATAGTAGAATGGATTTCTTTGAGTTAGCTTTAATGAAAAATAAAGCACCGAGAAGAATACTTAATTTAACAAACCGTTTCTATGACGCTAAAAGAGCGAAAGAACTTCTGAAAATGGTCATCAAACCAGATAATTTTATTGAGGTTGTTGATAATCCTCTGGATGTTGCAAATAATATTGTTCCATTCCAAAGACTTGAAAAACCTGCAAATAAGGTAGTTTCATTTGAAGAAGTTAAAGATAAAAATGCACAAGTTGCATAAAACTTTATGAATCCTGAAGGGCTAAATCTTTCAGCATTTGATTGCCACCAGGTAGGCCTTTTGCACTTGCTTTAAACACTTGAGTCATTTTATTTATAGGTTCTTGATAGTCTTTTACAACTTTAGCCATAAATTTTTTGTTCTTTTTGTCAAATTTATTAATTATTTTTTGATCAACTGGTTTATCTCTTAATGCTGATTCAATCATAGAAGGCAAGATGGTCTTAGAACTTTCTATTAATAAATTTTTAGCTTCTTTTAGATTTGCTTCTAAAGCCTTATCCATTTTTTCTTTACCACCAAAGAATTGTGCTGCAAAGTTTCTAAAAGCTTTTATCGGGTTCATTAATTTTATATTTGAGTAAGTTAAATATTTTTGGGTAATGTAAAATATTTTGTGTAAATTCCAAATTTTGTCATTTTTTGTTTTATCAGCTCCAAGGTTAAAAGTTTA
>JAKVAO010000131.1 GCA_022447685.1 Candidatus Caenarcanales bacterium
TGCTAACATTCACTAACAATAGCTAAACACAATACTCTTACAAAGGCCAGGGGGACTGCTATTTCTTTAGCTTTTCTCTAGGAATTTTTGCTGAAATAGTGATATAATGGCTTTTGATTGTAGGGCTTTAAAGTTTGATACTACTGTAGCGGAAGTTAATAAGACTTTCATTAGTCATCCTCTATGGGAAGATGCAGCTGAAAGAGTTGCTAAGCTTGGAAATCAAAAGAATTCTTCTTTTACTGATAATATGCAGGAAGATCAGTTTATAGCTGCAATTATTGATAATGATATTGTAGATTTTTCTGGTGGTCAAAATCAATGGTTGTTTAATAAATATACTGAAGATCTTGCCACTAAAGCTGAAAGAGACAATCTTTGGAATAACATTCAGGCTGAATATACTGAAATTGCAGAAGCTGAAAACACTGAATCTAATGAAACTGCTGAAAACACTGATAATAATGAGACTGCTACTGAAGTTTCAGATAATCAAGTGACAGGACAAACTTCTGAAAACTCACAGCTAGCTAGTTTAGATCAAGCAGAATTAGAAAAGTATTTTACTGATAATAACTTAGAACTTCAAAACTTATTAGTGCTTGATGCTGAGGGTAATCCAACAGCTGATGTTAGGGCAAGTGAAGTTCGTGATGGCACGGATAATAAGTATTTAGCATCTTTAGTTAAGCCCGCAGCCGCAGCAGCTGTTGATAAATTGATTCAAGATGGTGAGCTTGAATGGAATGATAATTTAAGTAATTTAGTGACAGCTTCTCTTAAAACAAGCAGTAATGAAGGCTTTAATGGAATTATTACTGAGGTTGCTAATCAAGCTACTGGTGGTGATAGAGCTAAGGCGATGGAGCTTTTAACTAAGACTTTAAATGAAGATCTAGGATTGACTTCAATGGTGATTGCTAATGATTTAGGTACTGGTGATAAAACCACTCCTAATAAGGGGAGTCTTATGGACTTAACCAAAGCTTTTAATCTTCTTTATGGATCAGATACTGAACTTGCTAAAGTTGCACAAGTAGCTATGGCTGAAGAAATGGCAGCTAAGGATGAATTACTTGGAGATCTAGCTGGTATAGGTGAAATAGAAGGTTCTAAATACGGTTTATTACCAAATTCTAATTTGATCGGCAATATTATCAGACTAAAAGATGGCAGAGTAATAGCTTATTACGCTAAAACTAATACTGATATGGAAACCAATGAGCTTTGCAAAACAAGAATTTGCTAATGCTGGTAAGGCTTTAGGGCAAATCATAAATGCATAATTAAAATTACTTTACAAAACTAAATATTATGGTACGCTTACAAGTATAAGAGGGTGAAACTACTGATTAATTTATTCATTTGTTTTGCTTTATTTAATATTAGTAAGAGAATAAAGGCAATGCAGATTATTTTTGTTTGATTGTATACAATTGAATAAGAGTTAATTTGTGTGAGTCGCTAAGGAGAATCAGAATGGCAAAAAAAGATAATAACAATAATATAGCAGGCGAATTGAAAGATAAAAAAGCAAAGCTTCAAGCTCTTACTAGTACTTTAGGGCAAATTGAGAAAAGTTTTGGTAAGGGAGCGATCATGAGACTTGGTGCTAAACCAGCGGTGAACTTAGATGTTATCCCAACTGGAGCTATGAGTTTAGATATAGCATTAGGTGTTTTTGGTATTCCTAAAGGACGTATCGTTGAGATATATGGTCCAGAGTCTTCAGGTAAGACTACATTATCTATGAGTATTTGTGCTCAAGCACAAAAGCAAGGTGGTATAGCAGCTATTGTTGATGCGGAGCATGCTTTGGACCCAGTTTATGCTAAGGCTATAGGAGTTAATACTGATGACCTTCTAGTAGCGCAGCCTGATACTGGTGAGCAAGCATTAGAAATCACTGAACAGTTAGTTAGATCTGCTGCTGTTGATATCGTTGTAGTTGACTCTGTTGCAGCTTTGGTTCCTAAGGCTGAGATTGAGGGAGATATGGGTGATTCTTTACCAGGTCTTCAGGCAAGATTGATGTCTCAAGCTTTAAGAAAGCTTACTGCAATTGCTGCTAAGACTAATACTACAGTTATATTTATCAATCAGTTACGTCAGAAGATTGGTGTAATGTATGGTTCGCCAGAAACCACTACTGGTGGTAATTCACTGAAATTCTATTCTAGTGTGAGACTTGATATTCGTCGTATTGAGAGTCTTAAGAAAGATGGGGAATTTTTCGGTAACAGAGTTAGAGTTAAGATCGTTAAGAACAAAGTAGCTCCTCCATTTAAGCAAGCAGAGTTTGAAATTCTCTTCGGTACAGGTATTGATTCAGATGGTTGTATTTTTGACATGGCGGTAGAGATGAATATCATCAATAAAGCAGGTGCTTGGTATAGTTACAGCGATGAGAAACTAGCTCAAGGACGTGAGAATTCTTTAGATTTCTTGAAAGCAAATCCTAGTATCTTTGAGGAAATTAAATCTAAAGTTGAAGCTGAATTCAAACAATTGGAAGCAGAAGCTAATGCCTCTAAGTCTGGTGAGGAGCAATCTTTTGAAGCAGAAGAAACAGAAGCGGCAGTTTCTTAGTGAAATTACTTGATTTGTAGTAATTATCCTGTATTTTAAACCCACTGATCTCCCTTTGGCTTTGAGGCTGAAGGGAGATTTTTTACTGGAAATTCTCTTTAACTTGTGATTCTGATGAAAAATATGGGTCCCAATTTAGATATGTTGTAGTGTAATTTGGGTTAAAAAGTTTTACTGAGTGTTCTAGTAATTTTTTGTGTATAGGTGAATTCTCCAAATCTGTTTTTAGTTTTGCCATGGTTTCATCGGAGATTTGAGAAATAAATTCTGTGCTTGTGTTCTTTTCTTCAATTAAAAGATGGTAAGACAATAGAGAAAGTTCGGAAAAGAAAATGTTTCCATAAAAGTTATTCTTATAGTAATTTTCAAATTTCTTATTAATGGCTTTGAAGCAAAGCAATAGGTTTCTTTTTCTTCCAGTGTGATATGAATATAAATAATAATTCAAAAGCATTAGTAAGATAATTAGCTTATATTCTTTATCAGAGCTGAATTCTAAAATCTTAAATGATTCTGGAAGTAGGTCCACTGGGTTATCAATATTTACTGTTTTGTTAATACTTGTTGTTAAGCAATTATAAGATAGAGATATGAATTCAAAAATATATAATATCCAAATCTGAGAGTATGTATCCGAGGTTTCTTTAAATTGATGTTTGAGATATTTGAGACTAACTTGAAACAGGTTCTCAAACTCATTCAGTTGTCTCTTTATTGAGTCTGCACTAGAGCTTTTAGGGAAATGTTCAGAGATTATTTCAAAAAGCAGTTTGAAACATCTTGGCTCAAGTTGAAGAGTTAAGAAACATACTTTCTAGGTCTTCCCAAAATCGATAACTTGGGGTGAAAATATCAAAAATAGATTCAACAGATTTATCTGTAGTATTTTGATGCCAGAAGTATTGGTCTTTATCTTTCTTAATTTGGTCAATGCATATCAAAATGCTTGAAAAGAATTTTTCAAAAATATGTTCATCATAATTTTGTTGCTTAATTGAAAATATTAACTCAATTAGCTTACGAAACTTGGCTCTTTTTAAATTTTGAGTTGGTTCACAGAGTATTTCACTTAAAGTCTTAGTGTCAACCCCTCGAATTAGGAAGCCAGTTTATGTAGAGGAATAATATTATCAAGTCCAGCCTCAGAATTAGACTTA
>JAKVAO010000132.1 GCA_022447685.1 Candidatus Caenarcanales bacterium
TTTAAACTTTTAACCCCGGAGCTGATAAAACAAAAAATAGCAAAATTTGGAATTTACACAAAATAGTTTACATTACCTTAATTTCCCACAATTTCAGTGTCTTACAGGACAAGTCTTTTGTTTCTACAGTTAATTGAATTAAATGATGATTATAATTTGTTACTGCCCAAAAACACAAACCTATCGATAAAAAGAAACCAATCAAAAATACAAGTGTTATTGTTCTTCTTGTCTGGTTTTTATGTTCAGCTTCGTTAAACTTGTTAACTTCAGTTTTAGAGTCTTTATGCTCTTCAAGTTTACTAAATTTAGAATCAAGACTCACTTCTGACTATCTCTCAATAACAAGATCTGTAAACGCATCGTACTTATCAATCAACTCTTGAGTAACTTCAATTAATTCTTCAATAGACGTCTCATAACTCGCAATTATCTCATTAAAACTATCTTTGTTATCACCTTCTAGATCATTTGATAAGTTCTCCATCTTCTTCTTTTCAGCTACCAGTTTTTTGATTATTTCAACATTTCTATCAAAGGACTCTTTGACTTTTTTATCACTCTTAGCTAATTTTTTTAAAGTGGCTGTCATTATCTGTCCTCTTATATAAATACTTATCTTCTATAATAAACCAAAATATCGTTAATATACAGTTATATATAGTTAATATACCCACATTTTTTACCTAAATCTTGAGATTGAGCCTATTTTGAAAGCATAAGAACTAGTTAACCTTATTTATACCGCCTCTCCTTAATACAAAGTTAACGCTAAATCGGTATATTAAAGATAGACACAAGTTTAATTTTAGTCCTTATTTAATTTTTTGATTTTTATGAATAACTTAGAACTAAAGCTAGGATTTAGTAATTCTGGCATAATTCAAAGTAACGAGCATCTTGCAAATGATGCAGAGGATTCGATTAATGCTAATATCGAAAAACAGATAGAAGAACTTCTACTGAATCCAGATAAAGCTAATCAAAGCAACTCTGAACTAGATGAAGTTATAAAGAAAACTGACAGCTTGGCTGCTAAATTACAAAAATCTCCTGGAAGTATCAATGTTATTAATGCTAATGCTAATTTTGATTCTCTAGTTTCAGAGGCACTAAGCCTAGAAGAAGATGAAAGAGCTGCTAAGGGTATTACTGATTCAGAATTATCAGCACCTGAAGTAATCGACCAAACCAAGCAAAAAGTCCAAGAACTATCATCTAACACTAAAGAGAATGAATCTGAACTCAATAATGTCTTAGATGGAATTATAGAAGGTAAATATGAGGATAACTTTGATTCCAAAAAACAAATTATAAATCAACTCAAAAGCACTTATAACTTAAATATCCCAGAACCAAATCAAGATAATGCAGATGAAATAATGGAAATAGCTATATTAGAAGCTAATGATAAAGAAAATTTAGAGAATAACAATAAAGAAAAAGAACTAGTCTTACAGTAATTCTGGAAGGTAAACACTATAATCAAACTCTTTAAGTGAAGCAAGATTAGGAACCAAACCATGAAGTAACTTAGCAATCTCTAAAGAGTTTTTAGGAGTGCTTGGTAAATGAATAGTTTCGAATAGAACTCTACTCTCAGCTTCATCTTCAGAAACGACTTTAGATTCATAGATTAATTTCTTAGCTCTATCAGCTATAACATTGATATCAGTATTGGAATCTTTCTCATAGTCATACTCAATCGGATTACCATTCTCGTCGTATCTGGTATCAACACGTGCCTCATAGCTAACTCTCAAATTAACCCATGAAATAACTTCTCTAGTAACTTTAGAGTAAGGTGCTACAAGAACCAACCACTGGCTGAAATCCTGAATAGTTTTACAAATAGTTTCAGCTACAGAGTAATTACTAAGCATCTGGTAATAAAGGTAACCATGAACACGAACATGGCTCAACTCATAGTTATACTGCTTAGCAAGTGCTGCTAAAGCTCCTAGCTGAGCAAGTATAGTAGCTCTAAGCTCATCTCTACTTAGTTGTACTTTTCTAAGTCCGAAACCTACTAAATCTGGATAACTGATCAAAGCACCAACTGATAAATCAGGGTATTTCAAACATTCTTTAAGAGCTAAATTAGACTGGAAAACATCACCAGTGTGAGCACCAGTTGCGATGTTAGCAGAACAAGCGAAAGGTAATAAATCTCTTTCAAAAGCTTCTCTTCCAAGCCCATAGTGCTCAGCAAGATTAAGGTTCAAATCGATTTTTTTAGCAGAAAGTTCTGGATTAGCCATAGATATTATATATTTTAACTGATTCGCTGTTTAGATTGTTTATCAAATAAATAAATAGTGGACCTATCAAACAAAAGCTCTAATTTTTGACCAATTATAGGTCTAAGTTCATTGAAATCCTGATTATTCACCTTAGCAACTACCATGTCTAAATTATCAGGATGAGCCGAATATTCTGGACTTAAACGCCCGTGAATCAGCACTAATTCACCTAGATTTTCGACATTGGTAACAATAACCTCAAATACACCAAGTCTAGTATCTTCTTCACTAAAACCAGCGTCTGCAAGTATCCCCATGAGAAGCTTGGTTCTTAGCTTTAAATATTCAGGTCTGATTCCTATAGTGAGATTTCCTTCCTGAGCCTTTAACAAGCCTGCACCAGAATGAATAGACTCGAATAAATTAAGTTCCATAATCTTCTCAACGGTGAAATTAAGAAGGTTACAAGGAGGTGAGCCTATAAAACTTGCAACAAAGGTATTTGCAGGGTTGTGATATATATTCTCAGGACTATCAAACTGTTGAATCCTACCTTTATCAAGTATCGCAATCCTGTCACCCAGACTCATAGCTTCAATCTGGTCGTGAGTTACATAGATAAATGTACTGTCATGTTCAAGGTATAATCTTCTAATCTCCTGCCTGGTACTTGCTCTCAGCTTCGCATCTAAATTACTTAGAGGTTCATCCATGAGAAATAGTTTTGGTTCTTTCACTAAAGCTCTTGCAAGAGCAACTCTCTGCTTCTGACCACCTGAAAGCTGTGCAGGTTTTCTTGTGAGTAAATCCTGTAATGATAACTTCTGAGCTACTTTTTGAACTTTATCTTTGATTTCATTTGCCTTAAGTCCTTTGATCTTAAGAGGGAAAGCAATATTTTCAAACACAGTCTTATGCGGGTATAGAGCATAGTTCTGAAAAACCATACTCAAGTTTCTATCCTTAGGCTCAAGTTCATTAATTAGTTCACCTGCAAAGCGAATATCACCCTCAAAATCCTTCTCTAAGCCAGCAATAATCCTAATAATAGTACTCTTACCACTACCACTAGGACCAACAAGAACAATAAATTCTCTATCCTTGGAGCTTAGATTTATAGCCTCTATGACCTTATTAGAGTCATAGGATTTGGATATATTATTTAAAGAGATTTGGACCACTTGTCTTTATTATACTTGGCTTTTCTCGTGAGAGCTTTGTATGAATATTTAGCTAAATATCAGCAATAAATTATACTAAGCTAAAATCCTGGCGCAACTTTACCCGGGAATATCTGAATCTGATCCCAGACATTAGACTTCCTGCAAAAGTCTAAAATTTATTTAATAAATGTGACAAAAGTAAGATTTTTTCGTCTATTTAGGATATGG
>JAKVAO010000133.1 GCA_022447685.1 Candidatus Caenarcanales bacterium
AGATTAGGACAATCTGCAATTCTAGCTTGCCAAAACATATTTGCTGCTAATTTTCAATTTACCTGAGTAGTTACAATCGTTTAGTTAGTTTCAGAAAGAATGATGACAAAAAATCAAAGTATAAGTATATTTTGAAGTTCTTTAATATAGACGCTGAAGAGTACTATGAAGTCGAGGCTCAAGATATTATACTTGCAATGCCGAAACGTTCTTTAGAGCTATTGGATCAGAATAACTTCTTCTTCAATCAAGACAAAAATTCTAAACTTCAGAAGAATCTGGACTCAGTCATTGCTGAACCTTCATACAAAATACTACTTGGCTTCACTGAACCTTGGTGGGAGAAAACCTTGAAAGCACAAGCGGGTGAATCAATTACTGACTTGCCTATGAGGCAGTGTTACTACTTTGGAGTTGATCCTAAGAACTCTCACTCATTATTCCTAGCGAGTTACAATGACATGCGCACAGTCAGTTTCTGGCAAGCTTTGGAAGAAGGTAAGAAGTTCGAATCTAAAGAAACACAACTGGTGAAAGCAGGTAATAGAAACTATCCAGACTATGAACACGCCAGTGAATTAATGGTAAAAGAAGTTCTATCCCAAGTACGAGAATTACACGGAGCATCTATAGAAGTACCTGAACCATATACTTCAGGGTTCAAGAACTGGACTGATGATCCTTATGGTGGTGGTTATCACGCTTGGAGAGATAAATATAAAGTATGGGAAGTAATGCCATATATGAGACAGCCAGATAAAAATGAAGATATATTCATACTTGGTGAAGCATACTCTGACCAGCAAGGCTGGGTCGAAGGAGCCCTCTGTGTAGCCGAGCATATAATGCGTGAACATTATGAACTTGAATGCCCAGAGTGGTTAGATAAAGACTATTATCTCGGTTGGTAAATTGACTGTTTTCAATTGATGAATGCTTTTGAGACCATTATAATTGAAGCTAATGGCACGCGGTAAACACAAATCAGTTCCAAGAGAACTCAAAAAAAACATTAACTGGCTTGAAAACAAACTAGGTCTAAAAATCATACTTGGTTTATCAGCTTGTGCCCGTCACAAATTTTCTCCAGGACATATAAAACTTGTTGGCAAAACAGGGGCTGGCTTCAGAGCTAGAGGTTATTCTGGAAATGGAATTATAGACTTCTTTATAGTATGTCGAGATGACGATTTAGCTGATCTAGTTATGAGTAAATTTGAAGTTGGCTTTAGTGAGGAAAGTGATTAATAAAAATCAATTTCAGATAAAATCATCTAAGTCTAATTTAAATATAATGAACTTATCGAATAGAAAACTTAGATGATAGAATCTTTTTATTATGAATACAAATACTGCTACAAAAACTAAAATTACTGTCGCAAAGGGTGACGGTATTGGCCCTGAAATTATGCAAGCCACACTAGATATCATCAACGCAGCTGGCGCCCAGCTTGATATCGAAGATGTTGAAATTGGAGAAAAAGTTTATGAGAAAGGCTTATCTGCTGGTATCTCTCAAGAAACTTGGGATTCACTTAGAAGAACTAAAGTTTTCTTAAAAGCACCTATTACTACACCTCAAGGTGGTGGTTTCAAAAGTTTAAACGTTACTGTAAGAAAAACTTTAGGAATGTACGCTAATGTTCGTCCTTGTGTTTCTTACCACCCATTCGTTTCTACTAAACACCCTGTTATGGATGTTGTAATCATTAGAGAGAATGAAGAAGATTTATACGCTGGTATTGAACACCAACAAACACATGAAGTTACTCAGTGTCTTAAATTAATCTCTAGACCTGGTACTGAGAAAATTATTCGTTACGCATTCGAATACGCTAAGAAATACAACCGTAAGAAAGTAACTTGTTTCACTAAAGACAACATCATGAAGCTTACTGATGGTCTTTTCCACAAAGTATTCGATGAGATTGCTCCTGAGTACCCTGAGATCGAGGCTGAGCACTGGATTATTGATATCGGTGCAGCGAAGATGGCTGATACCCCAGAGAACTTCGATGTAATCGTAATGCCTAACTTATATGGTGATGTTCTTTCTGACGTAGCTGCTCAAATCACTGGTTCTGTTGGTCTTGCTGGTTCAGCTAACATCG
Source organism: Candidatus Caenarcanales bacterium (assembly GCA_022447685.1). Lineage (GTDB taxonomy): Bacteria > Cyanobacteriota > Vampirovibrionia > LMEP-6097 > LMEP-6097 > DT-14. The sequence continues at coordinate 2,112 of JAKVAO010000133.1, forward strand.
GTCAAGAGATCTCTATGTTCGAAGCTATTCATGGTTCTGCTCCTAGAAGAGCTGGACAGAACATGGCTAACCCATCAGGTTTATTACTTGGTGCTGTAATGATGCTTGTTCACATCGGTCAAGGTGATATTGCGACTAGAGTTCACAACGCTTGGTTAAAAACTATGGAAGATGGTGTTCACACTTATGATATTTACCGTGAAGGTGTAAGTAAAGAGAAAGTTGGAACTAAAGAGTTTGCTCAAGCTGTAATCGAAAGAATCGGTCAAGAGCCTACTACACTTAAGAAAGTTACTTACGAAAAGTCTGAGCCTATAGCTGTTAAAACTTCTGGTAAGAAAGCTGATTCTAGAAAATTAGTTGGTACTGATGTTTTCTTATACTGTGAAGATCGTGATGCTAATAAGCTTGGTGATAGTCTTAAAGAATGCGGCAATGACGATATAGAACTTATCATGATTAGTAACCGTGGTTTAACTGTTTACCCTAATGGTCAACCAGAAACATTCTGTACTGATCATTGGAGATGTAGATTCATGGCTAAAGACCAGAAATCAGAAGTATCACAAGACACTATAGTTGCTTTACTTGATAGAGTTAACAAAGCTGGATTTGATTTCATCAAATCAGAAGGTCTTTACTACTTCGACGAGAAACCTGCTTTTTCATTAGGTCAAGGTCAGTAAGATTATTACTTAAACTTAAAACAGAAGGAGACCTCAAAAGGGTCTCTTTTTTTGTTTTAGCTAAAAATGAAGGATATAAATTGATACTAAAGTAATTCTTTGAATTTTATCTCTAAGCTTGTCTTTAGAATCTAGGGGTTGCATTGACGGGAACATTCCCAGTATTATCTTAAGCATGGGTCTCGTTCATAATATTTCAGCTAAGTCTCAACAAGCTCTGAATAACTTGATACCTGAAATTAGATATGTTGATTTAGTTGAGCAGGATAGTAAAGGGCTATTTACTCCTGGAGGAGGTTTTAAAAAAAGTGGACCTGGATATAGTAGGGAGCAGCAGTTATTAGATTTGGCTAAAATTGTTACTTTTGAACCTGGTGTAAAACTATTGAAAGAAAACCTAGTAAGGGTTAAAAGAAATATAAATCCAATTTATGTAGATTCTGATCAGGAGGATTTACTCTTAGACAATTTTAAAATTTACAAAGATCAAATCCAAAGCTTTCAGCGATTGGTAAAACAATACCCTAAGCTTGAAATGATTCCATTTGAAGTGAAGCTTGAGAAAAGAAAGGAGGGATCATCTGATTTAAAGAGTTACGATGTTGTATATGTTGAGCCCAACATAACTGAGTTGTTTGAGACTAATGGAATTGATCTTGCCAGAATTTTTTACCATATTAATGATAAAGATGAACAATTTAATAAAAATAGAATTCAACAATTGTAACTACTCAGCCCAAAATTAAGAATAGTTAAAGAAATCAATAAAACTCTGGCCAAATCTACGAATAGATGAGTT
>JAKVAO010000134.1 GCA_022447685.1 Candidatus Caenarcanales bacterium
AGATTAGGACAATCTGCAATTCTAGCTTGCCAAAACATATTTGCTGCTAATTTTCAATTTACCTGAGTAGTTACTTTTGTTGGACGTTTTTAAGATAATATCATACTTCTACGTCGCAAAATAAAACTGTAATTCTCTTTTCCAGGCACTTTTCTGATTTAAAATTGAGTTTAATTTTTTATTTAAAGATTCTTTGATTGATTCTAAAAGTTCAGTTAAACCTTTCTTTCCATTCTTTTGGTGAGCTATTACAGCACTTCTAACAATTCTTTCTAATTGTAAATAATTTAACATAGGTCTATTCTTTAATTCTTCTATGTTTCCACCAAACCCTGCTCTAACAGCTTCATCATCTGAACCAAATTTATCTAATAGATTTACTGTACCGATTTCAGCTATATCTTTTAAGTTTGTATTTTTAACTTCGTCAGTACTAATACCTAAGTCATTTTTTTTATTAATTTCATCTATGAGAGTATTTCGGATCATTTGCTCACGTTCTTCTTTGTGAGGTTTGTCATAAAATAAATCCATGATCATTCTTTCTTGAAGAGGAGCAGCTAATTGATCTGCTGTTGAGTTTGCTGTCAGTAAAAGTAAAATATTTTTGCATTTAGGAGTGCTAAGCTTCTCTGAGATTAACCTTTTTAATGATTCCACTAGTGGTGCTGTCTGGGTAGGATCATTCTTATCATATGAAAGTATTCTGGATTCTTTACTAGAGGAGCTACCAGAACCACCAAGCATTCTATGTGCTTCGTCTAATACTATTACAATAGGTGTTTCATCATTCTCTCCACGAGCCATCATTGCATGTGCAATGATTTTTTCTAATTTATCGATAGTAGGTTCTTCGCCTAGGAGTTGCCCTGCAAGCTTATGGACATCCCCGAAGCTGTGATTCATAACCAAATCAGTTGCATACCAGTATTGAGCTTTACCTGTCCGACTCTTATTAGCAAGTTCTTGGGCTATAGCTTTAGTCGTAAGTGTTTTACCACAACGTGTAATTCCTCTTAATAGACCTGCTGCTCCGATATTCTGATCTTCACTAAGATTAATAGCTGCTTCTAATTCATCTTTATTACTTGCTGATAGAATGACATTTTCTAAGTGAGGGTAATCTTCAGATTCTACATCTTTATTTAGATTTTTTGTTTTTCCATTGGCTGATACTTCATATCTATCGACGAGATCATCAAGTGAACCAGCAGCATTAACTTCGGCAACATTTTTATCGAAAGTAGCTACTAAAACAGACCCTAAGCCTCCAAGAAAGCCAAACAAAGTCCCATCGCTAATATTGTCTTCTAATTTTTTACTAGCTCCAAGTTTAGATTGGAACATTTTCAAAAGAGTTGAACCCAGCATTAGAGCTGCACCTACAAGATGACCTGATTTTACTTTTGTTAAAAATTGATTTGAAGTATTTTTTTCTTTATTTTTATCACCAAGAGCTAATTTTCTTCCTTCTTGTCTGAATTTTAGTGCTTCATTAATATTTGAAGGACCAGCTTGTGTTTTATTAAAGACGCTCCTAGTAAGTAAGTCTCTTACTTTTGAGACTGGACCTGATTTACTATCTAGTGCAGTGAGTCCTAACATTTACCATGGGGAATTTGTTAATATATTATACCATATTCGTATTACGAATTGTTTTTTTCATCATAGATAATTAATTTAGATAACTATTCTTATTTTTTATCATTGCTTTGCTGGAAGTTTCCAGAATCTAGCTAGTATTTTCTCTTAGATTTAGAATTTCAAGGTGTTTTTTAAAATTAAACGTGCTTCATCAAGAAGAAAACTTCCTCTATGATCGAAATTAAATTAGCCACTGATTATGCTTTAACTAGAATCTAAACTGAATTCTTCTTGCAAAGCTTCTCTTGGAGTTTTCCAGTTTAAAACCCTCATTGGTGTATCTCTTAAAAGTTCTGAAACCTTGTCTAAATCTGCTTGAGTAACTTTTGAAAAGTCTGTTCCCTTTGGGTAAAACACTCTAAGTTCTTTATTTAACTGTTCTACTGAACCCTTTTCATATGGAGCAGCTGGTTTTGTAAAGTATGTCTGAATACCAGTCTGTTGCTTTATCGTTGTGTGACAAACAAAAGATTTATCATTATCAGTGGATAAAGTTTTGATTTTCAGAGGATCTAGAACCTTAATTAAATTACTGTAAGTGCTTAATTCTGTTTTGTCTTTAAGCTTTAGAAACAAAGGATATCTTGTTTTCCTGTCTCTGAGACTTAAAACACAATCTAAGCTACCTGAGCCAATGACAAAATCCATCTCACAGTGACCATATTCATATCTTTGCTTTGCTTCTTCTGGTCTTTCTTCAATGCTGATCCTATCTGGAATTCCATGTTTTGAAGAAAGCTTATATCTTCTTCTATATTTTTTGTGCTTACGATACTTTTTTAGTTCTTTATTTGCATTTATGTAATTGTATATTGATGATCTACTTACTTGAATTCCTCCTCTCAGTGCTAATCTTGAAATTTGTTCTGGACTTTTTCGCTCTTTTAATTTCTCTTTTACAAATTCCTGTATTTTAGAATTACCTAGTACAGTTTTTGTTCTTTTTTTCCTTGCCTTCGCTAGTAAATCTGCTTTTTCGTGATCATATATCCCATGAACACTGTTCCTTGAAAGCTCTTGACTTACCGCAGATTGACTAACGCCAATCTGCTCTGCTATTCGATATTGATATGTTGGCTGCAGCCTCATAGTTGAGATTACTAACCTTGAATCACGGGTAAGACGTTTGTATTGGCTCATATGGTTTTTGCTTTATATCTATGAGCCTTTTTTCTTAGTTTTTAGTTAAATTTGTACTCCGTATTAGTTGGCAGTTGGAAACTGCCTTAGATTCAATAGTAAGTAATAGAGCGATTACAGTTTCAGCATCTAAAGTTGATGATAGAGTTGCTGAAACGCTTAAAGCTAGAAGTAGTAAGAATGAGTCTTCTGCCATATCTACTCCTAGTTTAACTGCTGTGCCTAATTTAGCTGAGCAACAAGTTTTAAAACAAAAAGCTCAACAGCTAGTTGATTTTTTTAGTGAGTTAAAGGATTCTGGAATTGATTTAAACCAATCTACTCTTCCTCAGGATCAGGATCTAGGTCTTTTATTTTTAGGGCAGAAGCCGGCTTATTTAATCCATAGTGAAGCATTAAGCTTTAGTGATAAATCTAAAAAGAATGAAATTTTTAATTCTCTAGAAATGGCAGGTTTTACTGTAATAAATACTAATAAGAGTGAGTATCAGATAAGTTAACTAATTTTTTATCTAATGTTGAATCTATAGACGGTGAAAAGGATAGAGAAAAATACATTCAATTAATGGGAGCCACACTAGGGTATCCTGATTCTGTTGTTGAATCTTTTGTTGAAGTAAATAATTTAGCGTAACTACTCAGGTAAAAAATAAAGATTATGTAAACAAATAGGTCTAGCTCTGGCCAAATCTAGTTATTCATGAGT
>JAKVAO010000135.1 GCA_022447685.1 Candidatus Caenarcanales bacterium
CTTAACTTTCCCCAAGGCACTGTAATCCCGCTACAGACTACACTACAGAAGAAAAACTCTTAAAACGGGAGCTGCTGCAAGTGCTAGATAAATATTTGGGATGGATTGATATCAGTGAAACCCTTTTCAGTGCTTCTACTGGTTGGCTTGAAGATATTAAACTTCCAGGTGATGTTCCACTAGTAAAAGTTAAAGCTCATTTTATTGCAGCCTTGGTCAATATAATTAACTTTGCTTATAACAATTACGATCACATAGCTGATTTTATTGAAGATAAGCTACTTAAGACTGAAGCAGATAGTTGAAATAACTGATAAATTGTTAAATAAGAGCATTTTTTGTTCATATATCTTTCAGCAAATCCTTAAAGGATTCTCAGGAGAAATTCATGCCTATAAGATCAAGAAAAGTTTCCAAACCAAAAAAAATTAGCCTTAAGGCTAAATTAAGTAGCGCTAAAACTAAGGCTGCAAGCACAAGCAAAAACAAAGTAAGTAATGCAAGGGCCAAAATCACGAGCAAAGTTCAAAGTAAAGTAAGCAATGCTAAGACTAAAGTGACCAGCAAAGCTAAAACGAAAATAAGTCCCAAACCTAAAACAACTAGGCCAGCGACTAACAGACTAAAACAAACAATTAGCAAACCAAAAACTCGTATACAAAACCGAATCTCTGATATCGCTGAAAACTTGGATGCCAAAGTTAATCAGATCATAGAGAATGCACAAAGTAACACCAAAAATAAGAAAGCAAACTTCAAAGAGCAAGTATCAGCTTTACATGAGCTTAAAGAAGACATCAAAAACAAGATGGAAAACCTTGTAGATAAAGCTGCTGATAACCTTGAGGAGCTAGTAGAAAAGAATTCTATTAAATTCTGGAATACTACTGCTCGTAATTTCAAATTCCCAGAAACTACAGAAACTAATTTCTCCAAGAAAGCTGATCTCGGATTCTGTTTCTCTGGTGGTGGAACTAGATCAGCCTCTGCAACGATAGGACAACTTAGAGCGCTTAACAACATCAAAACATCTAAAGCTTCTAAAAAAACCTTACTAAATTCATCGAAGTACATCTCTGCAATCTCAGGTGGAGCCTGGGCTTCTACCACATTCACTTTTCTTCCAAAAAACGTGAGTGATGACACATTCTTAGGTAAGTACGTTGAACCTTCTAAATTGATAGCTAACGATATCTTCAGCTTCAAATCAGAGAAAAACTTCTTAAATCAAGTCAGCACCTCAAAGATGCTAGTAAAAGCTCTAAAGAATTACTTGATGATTAGAACCAAGATCATCAAAGGTATACATTTCGACGAAGTTGATGAAACCTTCAGTAGGACTATAGCAGAAGTTTTCTTGAAAGCTTATGGCTTAGATGAAGCTAAAAAATATTTCACTTGGACCAAAGCTAATCTAAATGAGATCCTGAAACGCAATCCTCACCTCGAAGCTAGTGATTTCAACTGGGTTGATAAAGAACAAGAAAGACCTTTCTTCATCGCAGGTGGAGTAATGAATCCTCCAGACAAATCTGCTGAATGGAATCATTTTGAGATGACTCCTCTATACTCAGGAATTAGTAAAGAGAGAAAAGCTCCTAGAAAAACTCAAAAATCAGTAGGAGGGGCTTACTTAGAATCCTTCGCTATGGATTCACAATCCCCTAACAAGAAAGTAACTGGCAATAAAGCTGAAGTTCGCCAGGGTAAAGCATTTCATAGAATGAGTGTTTCTGAAATCATGGCAGTAACAGGAGCAGCTCCAGCATTTGTATTCCAAGGCTTACAGAGCTTCGAGAATTCTAAAATGCTTCATGATTTATTGAATATTCCTTATCCAGGAACGAAGTCTAAACTTACACAAGCTATAGCCAAATTATCTGGAGTGAATATGATTGGTTCAGGCAAGCTCGATAACTCTATACTAGCGACTTTCCCAGAATTTAGATATTGGACTCCACAAGAAGCTCATAGAAACGAAGAAAAATATGACTTTGGTGATGGTGGTTATATTGATAGTTATGGCATAATTCCACTCCTGAAAAGAGGTGTAGAGAACATAGTAGTATTCATGAATACAACAACGGCTATTAATAATGATTCCAGCAAAGCTAAACAGTTCAGCCACGCTATCCAAGTAGACACCGCTCTACCTGTACTTTTCGGTGAAAAAGTTCCTAAGTCAGATTTACTTGCTTCCAATATTTCTAAAAAAGCACAAGTATTTGTTAACAAGAAAAATACTGAAGATGCTACAACACCTTATGAAGAAACGGTTAGAGGCTTACTTTCTGCAAGTAACTTCGATAAACTCAAACTCAAAAAAGGTCAAAAACTTAATGGCAGACTTACTAGAAGAGATTTCTCTAAATTCTCATCTGCAAGTGAGCAAGAATTGAGTCAGTACCTGGGTTGTATCAAAGGTCCTGTTTATCATAAACAACAATACCAAGTAATCAAAAATGAGTTCTTCGGTATAGAAAAGCCTTACAAAGTAAATATACTCTGGGTTAACCTTGAGCGTTCATGGACTTGGGAAGCTCTTTTACCATCCAAATGGTCAAACACAATAGCAAAGGATAATTCAGAAAGAATAGCTAAACTAAAAAGCAAACCTGAATTCTATAATTTCCCTAATTACTCTACATTCAACACTAATCCTAATAGTTCAATGGTTAATCTTGTAGACATGAACCCTAGTCAAGCTAATATGATGGCGCATTTAACAGCCTGGGTAACTAAGCAGTTAGAACCGGTTTTGCTTGATATGTTTGCTCAGTAGCAAAGTCTGATATATTTTTATGTGTGAAATTAAGATTTAAAACTAATTACAAATCAATTGAAAATATTGACTCTATTAATTTGCCAAAGTTTACAGTTTTGACTGGAGCAAATGGTTCTGGTAAAAGCCAACTACTAGAAGCAATTAAAAATGGTTCTATAGAAGTAGAAAGTATTGAAAGCTCTGAGATTTCATTATTTAATTATGAATCTTACCGACTTAATAATGAAAGTGCTTTCAATTATCAGCAAATAAAAAATGAAAAACAGTCATTACTTCAATTATTCAATCAACATGTAAAAAGTAATATTTTAAATTACTACAGTAGAATTAATTTATTTAAGCAACAAGATATAGCTAGAATTAATGTTGAAAAACCATGGTATGAAATAACAGAAAATGATTTATCTTTCTTCAACCAAGATATTATTCCATCAGAGTATATATCTGAACTATCAGAATTTAAAAAATTTATAGATGAACATTTCAAAAATTCAGGAGCATTAAAATCTAACCTTAATGCAAGGTTAATCCATAAGGATGCCCTGCAAAACTCAAATTTCAGTGTAGAAGTTGTGGAAGTGAGCTTTGAGAGTAGTTTAGAGTCAGCTA
>JAKVAO010000136.1 GCA_022447685.1 Candidatus Caenarcanales bacterium
GCTGACTCTAAACTACTCTCAAAGCTCACTTCCACAACTTCTACACTGAAATTTGAGTTTTGCAGGGCATCCTTAATATTTGTTTCATCTGCTTCTGAATAAACAGGCAACATTAGGGAATGAATCTGGGGGATTGTAAAACCACCACTTTCAACTCTAGGTAAGACAATCTCATTGACATAAGCTTCTATTGCATCAACTGGATCGTTAAATTTATCGAAATAAGTCTCAGCTATAGCTGTTGGATTTTCTCTTACATTTATTCTTTTTTCATGCAAATCTTTATTATTACCAGTCTGTAGAGCTTTTCTTGTTGAAACTTCATCTGCTACACCACTATATTTGACGTAATATAGTTCTCTTGGATTATGATCGCCTTTAATGTCCATACAAATTAAAGATAATAGCACAAGTGTGGAATGATTAATAAGCGAATCTTCCACCTCTATTTTACTAATCAAGAATTAAAGCTTTCCAGACCACAAATATTCAATAAAACTTTTATAATTAACTATTTCAACTCCATCTTCGGTAATTCGGTTAGTGTCTGTGAGTGAAACTAAATAACGTTTTTTTACTTCTGGGTGATCTTTAACCAATTCACGAAGATTTTTCAAATGTCCTTCATGTATTTTGTTACTTGCTTTAACTTCGATTGCGTACTCCATATCATTGATAATAAAATCTACCTCAACTCCTGTACTCAAGCGCCAGTAACTCAGATCATAACGTGCTTTATTATATGAATTATAGGTTTTTAATTCATGGTAAACCCAGTTTTCAAAAGCTTTACCAAATAATTCAGAGCCTTGTTCAATATTTCGTCTTTTAGATAAATAGTTCACTACACCAATATCAAAAAAATAAAACTTAGGTGCTTGGGTGATTCTTCTTTTAGGTTTTTTTTTGTAAGCTGGAAGGAAATTACCAATTAAAGTATCTTCCAGTATCAAAAAATATTCTTTAACTGTGCTTGCTGAAATTCCACAGTCTCTTGCGATATTAGAGAAATTAACTATTTCAGCGTCTGAAAATGAAGCTACTTTCAGAAATTCAGAAAAAAGCTCTAGATTGCGAACCAGCGCCTCTTCAGCGATTTCTTCTTTGAGATAATCTTTTACGTAAGATTCCTGTAAATCTAAAAAATCTTCATCTAGGTATATTGAGGGCAGATAGCCTCTATTTAGGATTTTGTTTAAGTCAAATAAATCGCCTAATTCTTCATAACAAAAGCCATATAACTCATACCTTAAAGCTCTTCCCCCAAGTAAATTTGCTTGCCCTCTTTTAAGCTTTCTCGCTGAAGAACCACAGAGTATAAAATTCAAGCCAAGATTTTCTATTATCCAGTGAACTTCGTCTAAAATCAGTGGTACTTTTTGTACTTCATCTAAAATTATTGGCTGAGACTTGTCTAGTTCAGACTTTTCTAGTTTCTGAATTAATTCCTCGCGCAGTAAATTTGGTGCTTCAAGATACTTTAAATAAATATTTGTATTGAGAAAATCTACATAAAGTGACTTAGAATATAGTGATTTTAGTAAAGAACTTTTTCCTGTCTGCCTAGGTCCCCAAAGAAAAAAACTTTTTTTGGGTTCTTTTATCAATTTCAAAGCTCTCGAAACGGGGATATTCATGAATATTAAAGATTCTATCATGGATATTCATGAATATTATGTTCCACTTGTTTCCTCTCTCAGGAATTTTGGAGATAACCAAAACTTTACGCGGTATATTTTGAGTGTACCTAAATGTATGAATTCTTAGAAATATATCAGATTATAGTCTGCACAAATTGCTCTGCAATTTGTTTGCCTGCTGAAGGGGGATTATCATATGCATTCACGGATTCAAATCCTGACAATTACTTATAGCTTTTCGCCGTTTCCAAAATTTCATCAAAAAAAGATTTTGTAATGGGGTGCTTTAATTTTTCTGGGTGAATTCCAATAACTTCAAGCCCTGGATAAATATTCTCAAAGCCAGCGAGTTTTGTTAAATAAAAACCATTTGCACCCTTTGGTTTATTCTGCGGAAGCTCTTTCGAGATAATCAGTAAATCTATATCGCTATCTTCGCTTGCAGTTCCTTTTGCATAAGAGCCAAATAAAAGTGAGTCCTCAATCTCTATTTTACCTTGAAGATTAACCAGAAAATTATCAATAATTTTTTTTAATTCTTGATTAGTAAGTTTTTTAGCCATCTGAATGTTGACTCAACCTCCTTTAATAGTTTTGAACAGTAATCTAATGTATATTGAAGCTCAAATTCTTCTATAGATTCTGGGTAACGTGAATCCATGAAGGATTGATCAAGTTCAGTGAATAATTCTTCTAAGTGTTTTTCTAGTTTGATTTGACATGCGTCAATTGCAATATGCTTCAAATTATGTGATCTAGGAACTTTAGAGCCTCGCTCATCAGCAATTCCTTTTAAAATCTTTTCAATAGCTGCGTGCATATGAAAAATGCAAGCCATTGCTTCCTCTCCATTTAAAGAGAGCTTAGCAACCTTCAAGTCTTTTTGAGCTATTTTTAGCCAATTTTCAGAACTTGCCTTCACTATAAGAAATTATATCGATTATTATACATACAAGTAAGAAGAAATCAGTTTATTTTACTTAATTACTGCTTGGTTCTGTAGTTAATATTCTTTTTCTCCAGCTGTTTTAGAATTTTCAATTTCACCCTCCACAGGGTCATCTAAATAAATACTAATATTTGTAGTTGCGTTTAAATCTAGATATTTAAAATAGTTTTGGTAATGCTCTGCATGACACAGAAGCTTATTTTCCTTTGCAAATTTTTCAAAGCGTAGCAGGGTTATTGTATCAATTAAGTTATTATCTTCTTTTATTTTTTCAGGATTCTGACTCACTTTTTCTAAGGATAAACTTCTATAATAGTGGTAATTTCCTTGAACTCTTACAACCCCTCTGCTATCACGATATTCACTTTCAGCCCAAACCAAATCTGGTTCATCTAATGGCGTTGTTAACCTTCTCCATGAATGATTTTTTTCACCACTTTTTATCGCTTTAAAGCTTGAACACTCTTTTTCCGTTAATTTGTTATTTTTTAAATCATTGCGAACTCTAGTAATCATGGTTGCCTGAACTGAATTACAAAATATTATATTTATCAAACGATATAAATGATCATCCGTATTTTGACCTTGTGAAGTAGGTACATATAAAGAAAAATCTGGATAAGATAATGAAAACAAATTTTTCTTTTCAAAATACAGTTCATCAAAAAATCGTGGGTAATTAATTTTCATTATCTCTAAAGCAAACTGAATAGTGTCAACCCCTCGAATTAGGAAGCCAGTTTATGTAGAGGAATAATATTATCAAGTCCAGCCTCAGAATTAGACT
>JAKVAO010000137.1 GCA_022447685.1 Candidatus Caenarcanales bacterium
CTCCAAGTCTATAGACGCCTTCTAACCCCATTAGGTTCCATAGCTTAAATATTACTAACTTTCAAGACAGGCTCTAAGTCCAGGAGCAGTTAGTTCACCAACAGGATCTATTTCATCTATTTCCCCTGCACGTGAAAAATTTAGACTATAATTATCTGAATCTGGAAGCCCTGTGTTAAAGTCTTGCTGAAAATCTCCATCAAATAAACTCTTACCATTTAACTCTGTATTTCCAGCTATAAAATCTATTTCCTCGACTAAATCATTAATAGTGTTTTGTGCTTCATCTAGCTCTGCTTCTGTTAATAGTCCATTATAAGCACTATCTACTAATGATTGTATTTCAGCTACATTAGATTTAACTATATCAAAGCTTGATTTTGCAGCGGTTAAATCTTCTAGAGTAGATACCATACCTTTTTGGATGGAATCAATATTTTTAGCTTTCCATAGATTCTCTCTACTTGCTATTATTCTCGAAAAACTATTCTGGGTATCTTCAATTGAATTTTTCTTCTTAAAATTAGATCTAGAAGCTCTATAATCTGTAACGACGGAAATTCCACCACTAACAATATCTGATATTCCTATGCCTGACATAGAATTACCCCTTACATAAATAACCTACCACTTTCTGTGCGTTTTCTAACTTTAATGTTCAATATTTTTGATGGTGAAGCGTTAGCTTTGTAATACCTTATCAGTACTATTAGACCAAGTAAAGTTACCCATATACTTGCTAATAGAATTGGTTTCACTATCAATAGCAAAGAAATGTAACCACTTGTTGTCAAGTAAATTCTTCACTAGAGGGTTGTCTGCAATTACTTTATTGATTGCATCAATTGGCGCTTCGATGAATACTGAAAGTCTTCTTGGTTGATGAACAAACTCTTCACCATCAAAGATTGATTGCATTGATAATCCAGTTCTAAGGTCACCACCATTACCTTCTAGTACACCAATTAAACCAGAAACGTTATGTAGTGTTTTGTTACCAGAACCAAATACTTTGTTGTCGACTACAGATGAGTAGTACTGGTAATTAATCCAACTTGCTACAACCATAGGCGCGGTCATGATTAAGTTGAGAATCCCAAACTCAGTATCTTCTTGCCATGTATAGTCATGAAGGAATGCTTTACCTTCAAGGTTAAGTTCACGAGTTCTTGCTCTAGGAGCTGCGATAAAACTTGTACATCCAGCAAGTCCCCACTCTGGACGAACTTGAGACCAGTCAATTGCTCTTTCAAAAATTTGCTCATCAACAGAATCATTATCATTTAATGAAAGCTTGATTGATCTTTCTAAACGAGCGTGGTTAGAAGCTTGCTCAAATTTGGATTGAATATAAGCAAAGGCTTCACAGACCCTGTGGCTGTGAATTACTTTCACCAAGCTTATAGAATTCGATCGGGAATCCAAAGAATCCAGCGAAACCTAAAGTTTGGAATTTCGGATCAAGACTCTCTAAGTTTCTTCTGTAAACCTCAGAACGAACATCGATACAGAAAATCATTTGTAATTTTTGGCGTTCTTCATCGCTTTGAGCATTCTTAGTAACGAGGTCTTTAAGAATACCTTGCTGCCAAGTTCTTTCAAATGCAAGTTGCATAATATACTCTTCTCTGAATTTTAAATTCTCATGATCTCTAAGAGCATTTATATCAAAGAGTTGTTTTAGTGATTCCCACTGGTTTGCAATTCCTGTAGGGTTATCAGTTAAGAATCTAAATAGTGCAAGTTCATGAACTAAGCATACAGCAAGAAAATCTTTGATCTTAGTATCAGTAGTACCGTATAAAGCTGCTTGCCAGTGGAAGTAACGAGCATATGCAGCCCAGCCACCTATGTTCATAAGCACTCTATGACAGTATCTTTCAACTTGGTGCTCTTCTATACCAAGCTCATCTAAAGCAAGAGCGATCATAGCGTGAGAATCCTGTGGAAGAGAACTTAAGAAAGATCTAAAACCTTTCAGCCCTACTATGTCCATGTATGAATCTAAAGATGCTTCATCAAGCCAAGCTTTATAGAAAGATTCCTCTCTCCATGGGAACTGCCAAGAAGCTTGTCCAGCATCAAAGTAATTTGTACACCATAGAGACATTCTTTCAATAACAATGTTTCTCCAGTCTTTACCTGTGATTTCAGCAGCTAAATCAGCTACTAATGGAAGTGGAGTAACTGTAGCGTTTTTGGTATCAGCTCTATAAAGTGCTTCTTTAATTTCTAGTACAGATACATTTGATATCCCTTCTTCATTCATGACTTCTTGGATATCTTCATCTCTGATTAGACCTTTTTCTAAAGCATTTACATAGAAATCTTTATCCATAAATGTTTTAGATCCAGCTATTTCTGCCATTAATACTGAAGCCTCTCTAAATGAATGGTCAGCAATACCATGGTATGGATTGACTGCTACAAAATCTTGAAGTGGCCATACTGGAGTTACTCTATTAATTGCTGTGTCAACACTAGCAGCAGTATCTTCTGACAAGAATTGTCCAGAAGCATTGATCCCAGTGAGAGCAGTCATACGAGAGCTACTTATAGTTTCTTCATTTGTTCTGCCTTTGAGATTTAATTCACCAGTTATTAAGCTAAACATAGTGTTAGAGTAGAAAGCATTTTTTAAGCCAACATAAACTCTATTCCAGAAAGGATTAGATGAATCTGAAGGTAAGAAGTTTTGTGCCCATGAGATAACGATAAATGCAAGTGTACTTAATGAAATCAAAGCTGAGTTGAAAAGTGAACTATGATGTGGGTGAGCTAATACTTCTGAGAAGATGATTTCACCTAATCTCTCTAAGATAAAGAATGAAGCAGATGTTGCAACTGCAGCAATCATGATCTTGTTCAATAAAGCTAAATTGATTCCTTTCTTAAATACTGGTGAAATCAATAGTGAAATACCGGCGATGAAGAATACTCCCATACTAAAGTTAGCGATATTCTCGAAGATTGGTATACCTGCAAGTGATGCTGTTATCACAACGAAAATAGAAGCAAGCGTAGTACTTGCAAATATTTTTTGCCAAGGCGTAAGTGTTTTCTCCCCAGGCTTAGCGATATTGTCATATTTTTCTTTTGCTCTATAGATAGTTCCTGAACTTAAGAAAGCATGTGTCAACCCCTCGAATTAGGAAGCCAGTTTATGTAGAGGAATAATATTATCAAGTCCAGCCTCAGAATTAGACTT
>JAKVAO010000138.1 GCA_022447685.1 Candidatus Caenarcanales bacterium
TCAAGAGCAAATCTTACTAGATTAATAAACACAACAGGTTTTAAATCATTGGGTGCAAATGAAGAGGAATTAGATGCTAATGAATCAAATGCAAGTTTACAATCTACACTATCTGAAAAAACAAATAGACCTAATGCTCTTTTAACTTCTTTTGCTACAGGTGGAACTAGAGAAATACTTAGATATCCTAGACAAAGTTTAGATTCATATGGTTATGATTATATTGAGATCACTGCATATGATTATGTTCCTAGTGGTCTTGAAACTGGTAAATCATTAAAACAAGGATTTAAAGGAAGTAATAGAAGATTTACAAGAAGATATGAAACTATTCAGTTACCTATGCAACCACAACTATCAGAATCAACAGCAGTTAGTTGGGGTGGTGATACATTAAATGCTGCACAGGCAGCTGGTGCTAGAGCAGCATTTGAATCTATTGAAAGTTTTAGAGGTGAAGGAGGTTTTAGAGGTGCAATTAATGCTTTAGGTGATGGTCTTAATGATCTAGTAGGACTAGCTAAAGATGATAGAACTAAACAGGCAATCTCAGCATACTTTGCAGGTCAAGCAGTTGGTGCAAATGTATTAGGTCGTTCTACAGGTCAAGTCATTAATCCTAACTTAGAATTATTATTCACTGGTCCTAATTTAAGAAGTTTTAATTTTAATTTTACACTTACTCCTAGAGATGCTGAAGAAGCAGGAATAGTTCGTAGAATGGTTAGAGCAATGAAAAGAAATATGACACCTCAAAGATCTTCAGAAGCATTATTCTTGAAGAGTCCTAGAATTTTTGAATTGGAATATATATTTGGTGATACTAATAGAGAGCACCCATTTATGAATAAATTTAAACCATGTGCTTGTACTAGTTTTGCAGTAAATTATACACCAGATGGTTCTTATATGACATATAGAGGTGAACCATCTATGACCTCATATCAATTATCAATGTCATTTGGTGAGATTGAACCAATCTACTCAGATGAATATGGTGGTAAAGGTAGATTTGATGAAGATGAAACTATGGGATTCTAACAATGGCAAAAAAATACTTTAGATACTTACCAGATTTTGACTATGTTAGTCGCCTTCCTAAAGCACAAAACATATCAGATTATATTAGGGTAAAAAATTTATTTAAAAGAACTAAAATAGCAGAGGAAATATTCAGTGATTTGACCTTTTTTACAAAGTATCAAGTTATAACTGATGAGAGACCTGACAATGTAGCATTCAAAGTTTATGGTGATTCTAATTTAGATTGGATGGTGTTACTTGCAAATAATATTATCAATGTGCAACAAGAGTGGCCACTAGAACATCAATCATATTATAATTACTTAATTAATAAGTATGGTTCAGATGCAGCACTTCAAAATATTCATCATTATGAAACAAGAGAAATAAAAAATTCTGTTGGAAAGGTAATTGTTCCAGAAGGTCTAGAAGTTGCATCTGACTTTTCTATTACTTTCTTTGATACTGGTTTAGGAGTTCAACAAACTGTTAGTACAGAGATAGTCACTGAAATTACTAATGAAGTTTATGAAAATAGAATAAATGATGATAAGAGAAATATAAACATAATCAAACCTAGATTTGTTGGATTGATTATAGAAGAAATAGAGAAGGCAATGAAATATCCAAAAGGAAGCACTCAGTATGTTTCTAAGAGAGTTGTCAAAGGCGAAAACATAAGAATATACGAATAAAAAAAAGTAATAGGCACAAAAAAATACTGGGAATTTTTTTCCCAGTATTTTGGAATTAAAAAGTCAATTTTGTTTTGACCTAATTAACTTTCTGCTAACTTAGCAAAGTAACTTAGTGGATCTTCTTCCTCTTCAGAAGAAGGAGCATTCACAGGTTCAACTGCTTTGCTTTCTTGATAAGAAGTTTCTAATTTCTTAAGAACTTCTTCCTCAGTTACTTTCTGTGTCTCTTGAGCAGCATAGTTATCATACTCAGTTTCTTGAGCTACTTGTAACTTTGCCTTTGCTCCTAAAACATAATCTAAACGAGTCTTTAACTCATCATATGTTTTAAACTGATCATTTGCAGTAAATGCAGTTAAAGAAAATTCTTTCTTCCATACTGCTTCTAGTGCATCATCATCTTCCAATAATGGATTAGGAGAGTCAAATTCTGACTTATCATAATTCCAGAAACCATCCTTTTTAACAATCTTCAATTTGAAGTTTGCACCTGCCCATAGATCAAATGGGTTGATTGGTGTCTCATCTTCAAACTCAGGTTGCATTACATCCATGATCTTATCAAAGATCTTCTTACCATACTTGTAAAGAAATACTCTACCCTCATTCTGAGGATTAGAAGGATCTTTAACAACATAGATGTTGCTATAGTAAGATAACTTACGTTTCTGCTTTCTTACAGTATCTTTGTCTGTGTCATTACCACTATTCCATAGTGTCCTGTTAAGATCACCAACAGGATCTTTTTGTCCTATTGTGGTAAGTGAGTTCTCAATATACCATCCACCTGGTCCTTGGAATGCATGAGAAAATAGTTTCACCCATGGAAGTTCTTCTCCATCTGGTGCTGGTAGGAATCTGACAACAGCATATCCATTGCCACTCTTATCAACCTCTGGTTTCCAGAGACGATCATCTACATTTCCACCACCTGCATTGTTCATTTTCTCTACTTCTTTAACTAATCTATTAGTTAGAGAACCCAAAGAACTCTGCTTTTTAAGGTCTTTAAAACCCATTTTGTTTACCTCGTATTTGTTGTATTTGGCTTGTTTGTACTCAGTTATTATAATGTAAATTTACGACTTGTCAAGTTGTTTTTTCATTTCACCAATTGCCGCTGACATTTGTGCAAACATCAAGGACAAATCACCATCAGATTTAAATCCAAACATTTCAGCACTATCCATAACAGTTTTTCGTATCTCCTTTGCCTTAGGGTCATCAGAGAGACTCAATCTCTTATAGAAGATCTGTTGTTTTTCTAATAATTCTTCAAGAATTTCAATATGATGAAGTTTATCCTCTCTGTTCATATTAGGAAAATTAAAAACATTTCCATAGACTTGCTTTTGCAAAGCCTCAATGACTTTCATTTCCTCTCTAACAATTTCAGAGTCTAAAAACTTCATTGTGAAACAATCTCTTTTAGAATTTTTTTATAACGGAATACATCT
>JAKVAO010000139.1 GCA_022447685.1 Candidatus Caenarcanales bacterium
CGGGTATTTTAGTGTTCTAGCATGATCAAATCTGAATTTGCTTATTTATGCTCTAATAAGCAATTAGACCAAGAAAAATCTCTCCAAAAATACCTAAAATGTCCGTACAAATAGAGGTTATTTTAGTTAAAAATTAGCCAAAACAAAGGGGAGAGCCAGCAGGCTTTATGTCATACAATTGCTATTTTCCCAATAACTGGACTTGCTGCTGGTTAGGGGGAATTTCCCCCCAAGCCCCCCTATTTTACCATTTAATGTTTTCTTTAAGTTTTTTGCTCACTTGAATATACCCCAACTATAATTTTTAATTTAGTTGGGGTATATTCAAGATGATTGATTATTAATGGTGACTGAAGTTGAAGCCCGTCCATTGTTATCAGGTGCAGGAGGTTATTGGCAAGTTATTGATGAAGTGGCCTCAACGATGGTCATTCAACAGCAAGATCGTTTATCTTGTGGCCCGGCTTGTGCTGAAATGCTACTGCGATCTCAAGGGATCACCAATGTCTCTCAAGCTGTGATTGGGAGGCTTACGGGGGTTCCTGTTAATGTTCCGGCGTTAGCTGCCGTCCTGAACCAAGTCGATGAGAGTGGTTTGACGATTTGGATTGGGGGGTTTTTTGAGATCGAAGGTGCAAGTGATGAGGACGTGCTAGGGGTGCTAATGGAGATGGGGAGTTGGATCGTGGATATAAGAACTCATTGGCCAGTGTACTTCATGAGTCTTAGAACCCTTGTACAAGAATCAGGTAGTTTCTAAACTTATATTTTTTTCTTCAGCCTTTAATTTAATAAACATTTTTAAGATTGGGTTTCTAAATTCAAACCTATATTGACGTTGATTACCTCTTTTCTTTAATATTGATCCTCTTTTTGAATCTGATAATTGGTGTAAAAAATCTAAATAAGTTTTTTTAATCTTTCTCTGTTTTAGTTTTTGTTTGAGTTGTTCAAAAGTTTTTATTACATCTGTATGAGTAAAAGAATTATAGTCATCAGTAGGGGTTAAAGCACAAATCATTAATAGCTCCTCGTAAATGTTTTGCCGATCATCTATTGTTGCTTTTTGATACGTTCTTTTAACAGTTTCTTGGAACTCTTCATTAATTATCTTAATTGAATACTGAAAGTCTGCTAATCTTACCAGACTATCTGAATTTTGAGCTTCTATTTTATGTTTTATACTGTATTTACAAAATAAATGTGTGTATTGAGGCAAACCTTCAGAAAAATTTTAGATTTTAGATTTTAGATTTTGATCCATTGTCATCCCTATATAGCTTAATCCTGTACTAATAATCTGTTCTATTTCTTTTTCTGACATACGAGGTAAATTTATTTGTTTTAAACATCTTTCAACTGATTGATGAGACTCTATTAATTCTTCAATATTCTCTGCAATACCTACTATCATTAATGTTATATCAGTTCCATAATCACTAATATTTTTCATCAAATAAGTAAATTTTTCTTTTATTTCACTGTTTTGAATCTGATCGAATTCATCAAATATAAACAAAAATTTCTGTTTGGTAAAATATTCAGAAAGAGTATCAAGAACATCTGTTGTTGTTAATTCTTTGTCTAACTTTAAAAGTTTATCTATGGATATATTTGAAATTTTTTCTTCTGTATCAACTTCAGATGAATTAGATATAAAACCTATGTTTTGTTTGTTTTTTACTTGATAATAAAAATTTACTTGCTTAAAAGTTTTTCTCCAAATACTATCAAAGGTTTCCGTAGGATCGCAGTTAACTTTTGTACAAACAACATTATAATTATTGTTAGTATATATCTCCTTGACAATATTAGCTAATGAGGTTTTCCCAACTCCTCTATCTCCATAAATCATAATCTGACACCCTTTTTCATCAAAAGATGATTGTATTTTTTTAATTTGTTCCATTCGTCCAGCAAAAAATTGTCTAGTTTCTATTGGAGTTCTTGGGGTAAAAGCTTGATCTATCTTTTTATTAATCTCATCATTAGCAGAATGTGAAGCCATGTTATCAATCATTTCTCTTTCCATTTGAATTGCCATTACTTAATACATCAGTATTGTATATTATATAATATTTATCTTAATATCAGGATTAATAATTCCAGTGGTTAAGAGCGATAAATTGATTAACTAACGGAATGTTGGCTGCTTCTAGGTTAGAGATAGCTTTAACTATCGCTTTAAGGCTCATATCTTTCAAAGGGTTAGCTTCGTGGTAAACGGCTAAGATTCCAGGATGATTAGAGTTGATATAATGCAAATCTTCAAAATCCTGGCAATTTTGGGTTAATAAGATTCGATTGGTTTGTCTAGCATAATCAAGAACGACCGGATCTAACTGACCCGTTAAGTTAACATCGTTGATGCTTAAAGCATCATGGCCAGCTTTTTTCAGTAGAGTTACTAAAAGTTTAGCTTGAATGTCCTCATCAAGAAGTAATCTTAGGCTCAAGGGGAATTCCTCGCTCTTCTAAATGACGACGTTCGATTAATGCTTCTTGCTTTAATAAATCCTGATGGGTTTCGCAGTATCGGATGGATTCTCTAACAGCTTCAAGGGGGACATCCCAATTATCAGCCACTTCTTCTGATGTCATCTCATTAGCCATCATATTTGCCCAAAGATCAAAGGCTTTCAATCGTCTTCCTTTGAGATAAAGCTGTTTGCGCCAAGATGAGGGGCGTTGTTCTAGATATTGCCATTCAGTTTGAGACGATTGAGATCCAAGAGAGTCAATAAAATCTAGGACTTCTTGCTGTTTATGAGAAGTTAGATTACGCCATTTGTTTAGTAAAACCTGTTCCGTATTCATTTTTTTTTTAGTGCTTCTAAACTATAATAAGAAAAACTTATGAATTAACGAGAGAATGCGGATTGTAGCGAAGGTCAAAGATAACATTTCCTTAACTCGGTTAAAGTACCCAATTTTAGAGTAACGAAAAATAAACATCCTGGGGTAAAGTCCACAATACTGACATATCGTAGATATAAGAAATTTAAAAGTCTCACCCCCATGAAAGTTAAGGGCCATGGCCAAGCTAAAGTATTAAACACCGCCGAATTACAACGGCTATTTACTGAAGGGTTTCCTAACCCCCGCGATCGCGCTCTCTTTGGCATCTGTTTATTCACCGGTTGC
>JAKVAO010000014.1 GCA_022447685.1 Candidatus Caenarcanales bacterium
GCTTTTTCTAAAAAATTCTCAATGCTCCCCTCGCTAATATTTAAATTTAGTAAATCTGCAATGATTTCAGTTGTTCTCTTGAAAGGTACTTTGTGATTAACATGCAGATAAATGCTTAAAGCTCTAGTGTTGTTTCCTATTTGAACAGGAGCTCTAATATTTTCAGGAAATTCTCCTTTATTCCTTGCTTTGCATCTTGGACATATTTTTTCGACTTGTTGATATTCAGTGGTTTTAGGTTCTGGAGCTGTAATATCAATTTCTTGCCTCTTGGAAATTACTTCACCTTCGATGTTTGTTAGATCTTCACCACAGATTAAGCACTTTTCTACTTCACATTTTTCAATTTTATCTGGGTTTGAAACTTGCTCTCTTGCATGACCTTTATGTCCTTTTTGAGCACCGGTTTTCTTTCCTGATTTAGCTCTGCCACTTTTATTTTTCTTTTTACCATCGTTATCTTTTGATGGTGGCTTTGAACTATTTGAACTGTCTTTTTTCTCGTATTTTGCTAATCTTGATTTTAATTCTGCGTTTTCTTTCTTTAATTCTGCGTTTTCTGATTCTAATTCTGCAATACGAAGCTCTAAGCTTTTTCTTTTCTTTAAAAATCTTCGTCTAAAAAATGCCCTCACTCTTATTAGTAACTCATGAATAACTAGATTTGGCCAGAGCTAGACCTATTTGTTTACATAATCTTTATTTTTTACCTGAGTAGTTACCTAGGTTTGAGGAAATTAAACCTTTACTGGCGAGTAATAAAGAAGGTGAAAAAGTCAAATCAATTATCAAGGGTGATTTAGAATCAAATAAATCTACTGTCAGTAATGATGAAAAAACACAAATTAAAACTTATATAGGCAAACTCTCAAATTCAAATCCAGAAGAAAAACAACTTATTGAATTTCTAAAAGCATGGATGGATTACAAAGAAAATGATAAATCTTTACCAGAACAATACCTTGCCGAATATCCAACAAAAGCTGATTTTCAAATAGATCCTGAAAGAGAAGGAGTTGAGACTTTAGATTTGGTTTTAGGAAACAATGAGCAGAAATTTGTATTTAGAGTTGATCTAAATGAGAATATTCTAAAAGATAAAATGCAAAGAAGAGTAAAAATCTTTCCACTTAATGGTAAGCAATTTTCTGGATCAATAAAAGATGTTTCTGGTAAAGTTGCAATTGGTTGGGAAGAGAAAAATAAGAAATCATTTCTTCTTGAAAACACCGATAGAGACTATACTCTCGATATACCAACAAACCATGGTGAGTCCTTAAAGATCCCATTAGGTGATCTAATAGATTTAGTCGGTGAGCTTGCAGGAAATCGAAATGGACTGGAAAAAAATAAAGTAGCATTAGATAGCAAAACTACTAATAATGATACTACTCAAGGAATTATTGGCTTCATCAAGGATAAGTTATCTGCAAATAAAATCCTCAGGCTTGAGGAAATTACATCAGATCCAAGAATACCTAGTAATCTCAGAGTAGAGAACAATACTGTGAAAATCAATGTTCAAGTCAAGAACCTTGTTTTGAAAAACCCAGATATTAATTTCACTCCAATCCAAGTATATAGTCTTGATGAATCTCAGAGTGAAATGCAAAAATTAGAATCAAATTTATTTACAGATAATTCAATGGAAGTTGAACTTGAGTTATCTCTTTACACTGTAGACAGATTAGGTGAGCGAAAAGAAAAAATTCAAATAGAAAAAGATATAAATGACAATTTAATTGCCAAGGTACCTGATGGTGAAAGATTTGCCTATTCAGTTAAAATTTTAGATGATAAAGCTAATAATGGTCTTAGCCTAAGTCAAGCTACTGACGGTGATGTTTACCTGGTAAAAAGAAAAATTGCTCAAAAATCAGGTCTGGGAGAAAACTCAGAAATCCCAACTAATATACTCAAATCGAACAATTCGTACTACGAATGCTTCAAATCAGTTGGTAATAAAGCTCACTTAACAAAAGGTATTGAGCTCAATAAAAATGAAATAAATAATGCATTAAGCATCGAAACTCACTCCTTTATTGCGAAAGAAGCCCAAGACTCAGAATCGAAAGAACCCAAAAAATCTGCAGGAGATAAGTTAACTATTCATATAGGTGAAGCAATTTATCATATCCCTGCCAATGAGAATAAGACTGAGACTTTACTCATTGAGAATGTTAACAAACCCAACAGATTCGGAGTAAGAGGGGCAAGCTCTAATCCTCCAACTAAAAAAGCTGAGATAAATTTTGGTGAAGCTATAAAAAGCTCAGGAAAATTAAACAGTAGTGCCTCTGATGTTATTTGGAGCAATACTATACCAATTACAATAAAAGTCATAGATCGTTAATAAACAACAATGAGAAACAACAATTTTTGCCTCCACCATTAATATGCTTATTTACCGACCATGACCTTTAAAAAACTTATCCCACAGTGTATTGTAATCCTGATATGGTAGACGATTATATTTATTGAAAAGTTCAGGATGTGTTACACGGTTGACTTGTTCACCATTGTGGGTAAGATAAGTCGCTCTGTACCTCCAACTCTCGCGTTCACGTCTTTCTTCTTTTTGATAACCGTCCTCGTATCCTTTATTCATTCTTGCAGTTGCATCTTTTGCAAGTAATTTAAGTTGGTCAGATCTTCTAAATTTCTCAAAGAAATCTTTAACGTCACCTGGAATAAGGCTTCCTTCATAATTTATTGATCTAAAATGCCCCCAAATGGTTGTAAAACCTTTCTGGATATTGAATGGATGCTTCTCATCATCTAATCTATGGAAATGGTTTAACTCTCTTGCAA
Source organism: Candidatus Caenarcanales bacterium (assembly GCA_022447685.1). GTDB lineage: Bacteria > Cyanobacteriota > Vampirovibrionia > LMEP-6097 > LMEP-6097 > DT-14. The sequence goes on from JAKVAO010000014.1 coordinate 2,812, forward strand.
AAGCTTCAAAGATCTGCTCTTCAGTCATCCCTAAACCTTCCTCTAAAAAGTTTTTCAAAGCCCTGAAATCTTTAACATTCTTCTCCATGTCTTTTATAATATGAGGTTTTGGACTAAAGAGATCTTTATAATCATTTGCTCTTTCCATTATTACTACTGCTTTATAAATCAACATAGATTCTGGTGACCTAATATAAGCCTCTTTATTATTATCAAGAGTGGCTTTGACATATCCATGCTTTTTTTCATTCATCATATAGAAGCGCTTATAGTTTTTTTCGATAGGTTCAGATGGTGGTGCTGGTGTTGGAGTCCAGCCTAGTTGATCCCAAAGTTCTGACATAGGGTCTTTTTTTTGAGGCGGTGGAGGAGTATCAGTAAAACTTAAGTTTTTTACATCATCAAAAGGAAAATATCCACTTTCATCTTTAAATAACTCAGGGTCTTGAAGCCCACCTCTCTTAGCTTGATAAATTGGATCAAAATTACAATCTGAATTTAAAATTACACAATCAAAATCTTTAATTTTTCTTATTACAGGTTTTAAAATATCTCGAGTTTCATTATCGAGAGTAACTTTTTTTCCATCTGGATATTCAATCTCATGAGCTTGAGAAAGTAATAAAGAAGCTAAAGAACCAGCAATAATATAATCTGGAAAAGATCCATTATTCGTTTCATTTTCTTGAGGAATCTTTTCAATAAGTTTACCTGCAAATTTTAGAGCAGATTTTTGAAGAGGCTCTTTAGCTAAAGAGATTTCAAGTTCCTTTTTCTCAACTTTATTTGATATCACTGGGACTGGTTTCGAAATCTTTTTAATATCAGCATTTAAGTCACTGATATTATTATTCTTTGATTCTAGAAAACTGCTTATCAACAGATTTAATGCAGATCTATCTGGGTTATATGGAACAGCAGCTATTGTTCTCCCTAATGAATCTACTGGACCTTCTTCGCTAGCTCTTTTACCTAAAGCTTTTGGGCTTGTGATGAATTCAAGTAATGCTGGAACATGTTCCTGGGACAACGATTGCAAATGATTGTGTTCAAGCCACTCTTGAATCAGTGGTGGACCTTCTCTCAATATATATTCTCTAGATTCTGTTTTTCCAACTTGCTCATTAAATAAAGCTCTTTGCTCATAAGCCTTATTTTGCATAAGTAAAAATTGAACAGTGAAGTTATCTTGAGTCATGATTTTCTTAAGTATAGCAAGGGTGAAATGTATTCATCAAGACATATTGAGCATAAGCCATGAGTATTAACCAGAATTTAATAAATACTATTGTAGAGAAGAGATCTGATATAAATAATTTAACTGTTGTCCAAAATTTTCAAGGATAGGGTGGCTCAAAATCAATACTCAGAGCTGACGATGGAAACTTATTTGCTCTTGAAGAAAATGGAAATAAGGCTCGTTTAGTTGATATAAAAGATGATAGATATCTGACCGCAGCAACAAGCCCAGAGAGTTTCAAAGATATACCCTTCATGACTTTAGGTTTGGATAAAAATAGTGAAACACCAGTGAATAATGAAGCCGTTAATTAATATGAGTTTCTAAAGTCTCAAAAAATTTCCAAATAAACTCAACAATTTTACTTTCACTATGAGATTTTCTTTTAGCTAAGTAGATATCAACAGTTTTTGTTTCTTCAATATTTTCAAGAGAAGTTAATTTTCCAGATGATAGATATTCATTAACTTCTGACTTCGGTAACCTAGCCCAAGCTGTACCATTTAGTATTAAACCTCTTTTAGTTAAATCATCACAAACTGTAATTCTAGGTGCATCATCATAGACACAGCCTATATTTGAATTCTCTTTTAGAGTACTCTTGATAACTACTTGGGGAAAGTGTTTTAGATTTTCAAGGTTTTGATCTTTCTTGGGTAACTTTAAAAAACTGTGTTCAGAAGAGAGAAGAAGAACCATATCACTAGAAGAGATTTTTTTGAAATCTAAATTAGCATTATCTTTGATGGTTTCAGATATAGATATGTCTATGATCTTCTTTTTGAGCATCTCTTCACCACTTAAAACTTCACGGAAAAAATTAAACTCGGTATCAGGGAACTCTTGGCTTAGGGCTTTAAACAATCTCATAGACAATGCTGTTGGGAATATTATTGAAACTCCTATTTTGAAAAATGCTTCTACATTATCTTTGATTAATTTAGCTTTATTGATTAGTTCATTATGAGCATTGAGCACTTGTTCTGAGTGAGCAAGCAAAAATTTAGCTTGCCTAGTGAGTTTTACTTTATAACCTTCTCTAACTAAGATTTCAAATCCAAGTCTGGCTTCTAATTTCTTTATACGCTCACTTAGAGCTGATTTGGAAAGATAAATTTTCTCAGCAGCAGAGTTGATACTGCCAAATTCATTGATACTTTTAATTGCTTCTAAATCTTTTACATCAAAACTCATGGAAAATGTTCTCTTTACCGAACATCATGTCAGATAAATACTTACAATGCAATTAAGTTAAGTAATTTATCCTATATAAATATATGTGAGGCTTATACCAAAGATTATGTCCACTATTAATAATAGTTAAAAAGGAGAGAATTAAACCATGAAAAAAACAAACCCAAACTTAAATTTATTTTGTCTTATTGCGCTTTTAGCGCTCAATATAAGTGCTGTATCTGCAGCTTCATTTGAAGTTAAAGTTACTAATCTTACCCAAAGCCAAAGTTTCACTCCAATAATAGTAAGTAGTCAAGCAAGAGCTGTAGATATTTTCAATGCTGGCGAAGCTGCTAGCTCTGAAATTGAAGCTGTAGCTGAAGGCGGAGATATTAGTTCTCTTCAAACACTTTTAGAGGCAGACTCTGCTGTAATAGATGTTCAAAGCAGTGAAGGTCTTCTAGCAGCTGGTGCTAACAGTACTATTACAGTAAATGCTCCAAGAAGAGCTAGATATATTAATTTAGCGGCAATGCTTATCCCTACTAATGATGCTTTTATTGGTCTTAATAATTACCCAGCCCCAAGAAGAGTTGGTGGGACAGCAACTGTGTATCTGAATGCCTATGATGCTGGTACTGAAGTGAATGATGAACTATGTTCTTCAATACCAGGACCAGGTTTCACTGAGTGTACTGAGAATAACACTATTCCTGAGCCAAGTGGAACAGATATAGGTTTCATTCATATCCACAATGGAATTCATGGAGTGGGTGATTTAACAGAGGCGACTAGAGATTGGAGAGGTCCAGTTGCTAAAGTTGAGATTACTAGGGTTAGATAGTAATAATCTAATATTTTTAATCAACTTTTTAATAAATATTAGTAAGGGCAGATTTACTCTGCCCTTCTTTTTAGTCTTTAATTAAGATATCATTACTTATATGTCTACTAATCAAAACCCTGTCTTAGACAATCCCCTCTTAGATTATGGTGAAATGCCTAAATACAGCAAAGTAAAAGCAGAGCATGTAATGCCAGCTATTATCGAAGCTAAAAGAAGAACTCAAGTGGAGATTGATAAAATACTCAAACTCTTAGAGAACGCTCCAGAGGATGACGATAAGTTTATGAATTTTGAAAACACTCTTGTTGCTCTTGAAGACGCTGAGATAATCTTTGATAATGCTATTGGCGTTTTTTATCGATTGAAGTCTGTACATAATACTAAAGAATTTAGAGCAATCGAGAAAGAAGTCAATGACTTTGTTTCTGAGTATCATAGTTATTTAGCAAATGATGAGCAAATTGCGAGCTTGATTCAAAGGTACCTCAAAACCTCAGATGCAAAAGCCCAAAAAGGACATAGAGCAAGGCATATAGAAGATGTTGAATATGGTTTAAGGGTTTCAGGTGCTTTGCTTAATGCAGAAGATAAAGCTAGATTTAATGAATTAAATAAAGAGATTGCCTCGTTAAACACTGAGTATAACAATAATTGCACTGATTCAAGAATAGATATTTTAATCAATCCTGATGAAGAATACAAGCTTGCAGGTTTAACAGATGAAGATAAACAAATGCTTAGAGCAAGTGCTGATTCTTTACGTAAGCAGTTAGCAGAAAAACTTGAAAGTAAGGCAGAGGCCTTAAAAAGAATTCCAGAAGCTGCTTTTGTTCTTTCAGGAGACTATTCAGTTTACCCCAGCATTATGACAAGATTAGAAGATGGAGCTTTGAGGAAAGAATTAGTTCAGCTCGGTTTCAATACTTGTGGTCCAAATGCTTCTAGAGGACTACTAGATGTTTATAATGGTGAGAGAAATACTGAACTTGATAATACTGAGATCAGTAAAAGAATTCTTGAAATTAGACAAGAGAAAGCAAGGCTGGTAGGTTTTGAAAATCATGCTCAGCTAGTAACTAAAGCTAGAATGGCGGGTAATCCAGAAAGGGTTTTAGATCTCTATGAAGATATTCTTGTGAAAGCAAAGCCTCAATCAGAAAGAGAGTATGAGGACTTAGTTAAATTTCAAAAAGAAATTGCATACGTGAATACTGAAAATGATCCAGAAAATATTTACCCATGGGATCTTCAGTATCTTCAAGAAAAACTTCAGAAACGCGATTATGATATTGATGACAAAGATACTAGACCATACTTTGAATATCATCAAACTTTCCAAGGGATGCTTGACTGCACTTCTAAGCTTTTTGATATTTATTTTGAAAAAGCTGATAATTTAGACGTTCTAGATTTGAATTCAGGTGGTGAGGCTTATAGAGTTTTTGATAAACAAACTCAAAGATTTTTAGGTACTTTTTTTACTGATCCATTTGAAAGATCAGGAACCAAAAGAGCTGGAGCTTGGGCGATATTATTAAGACCTGGATCTAAGAAATCAGATGGCAGTGAAGAAAGACCACTCGTTAATATAACTTGTAATTTCAATACACCAAGTGAGGGCAATCCTTCTCAGCTAAGCCATAGAGAAGTGACTACTCTATTTCATGAATTTGGTCACGCGCTTCACTCATTACTGTCTGAAACAGAACTGAAGAGTCAGTTTGGTAGAAATGTAGCTAAGGATTTCGTAGAACTTCCAAGCCAATTATTAGAAAACTTTGCCTATGATAAAGATATATTACAGAGCTTTGCTAAAAACGCTGAAGGCACTGTTATTCCAGATGAGCTAGTAGCAAAATTGAATAAAGTTAGAAGTTTTAGGGCGGCAAGTCAAATTGTGCGCCAGATTAGTTTCGGTAAGCCAGATATGCTCATTTATAATCAGAAAGAAGGGGATGAGAAAAAGACACCTATAGAAGTTTTTACTGAGATTGCTGATGAATTAAGAAATGGACCAAAAGTCTTTCCGCATAGTAGTATGCCAAACAGTTTTCAGCATATTTTCCCGGGTGGTTACTCTGCTGGATATTATAGTTATCTCTGGTCTGAAATACTTGAAGCAGATGCTTTTAGTGAATTTACTAAAAGTGGAGGTTCTACTTTGAAGCCTGAGATTGGTAGAAGATATCGAGATACAATACTTGCAGTTGGTGATTCGATTGATCCTATGAAAGCATTTGAGAATTTTACGGGAAGAGATAAGCTTGACCCTAAGCCATTGCTGGAAAGAGCTGGATTGTTAGATTAATCTAAAGATCTAATAAATCTAGGTTTAATATCAATAACAGGTTCACCCGTTTCTTTATTAATAAGCTGAACTATAGCCTCAAAGTTTCTTGCATATTGACGGGAAATCTTAACTGTATATTCATTAGTAAATTCTTCACCATAGATTTTTTTGATTTCGTTATTTATGAAATCTTCTGAAGCTTGATTTATTGTTTTGAGTCTTCCTATACCTTCTTCATAGGATCTGATATCTCCAGAGCTATCTCGATAAAAATTATATTGGCTATTATTAGCCTCATCAAAGCTTGTTGCTGGTGAATTTGGATCTAAATGTCTTACGTTAAATCTTAAGTATATTTTTAAGTCATCACCTAAAAATAAATTATCATGAATGAAATTTTGAATTCTATAAGCTTGAGCAGCTTCTTCATCTTCTGTTGCTAGTAAGACCTTAGTTGATGCTAAAGCAGATCCTAGATTATTACCACCTGTACCCCAACTTGAAAAGTTAATATTCTGTAGTATTTTATTAACTTTTTCTATATCACCGTTATATGCTTCTAAAGCTATTTCTATTAAATTTCCTGGCTTGATACTACTTCCGTTAGCTTTAACCATATCTATTAAAACTACTCCCTTAAGTTGTTCATTATCATATGATTCAATCTCACGGAAAAAGTCCTCTAAGAATTCTTTGTTATACTCTTCTTGCTCACTTTGATATTTAAACTTTGCAAAATAATCACTTTCTAATTTTGGTATAGATGGGTTTCTCGTAAGAATAAAAGTTCGCACAGCTTTTTTATTAGTTGAATCATTCTTGATTTTTAATCCAATAGTCTTAGACTTCATCTCTAAAATTTCTTTACTAGTAGCTCCACCGTCATACCAAGTTTGGTTGGAATGCCCTCCTGAAGAGTATTTGACGACAAGGTCAAAATCTGGTAGTTGACCTGCTAAAGCCTCTTGCATTAATTCATCTACTCCCCAAACTAAATTATCAAATTCTATTTGCCGCCCCTTGCCCTGAAACCTTTGAACTAATTTATTGATTTCTTCATTTAAGTCTTGATGTATTCTTTTTGAAGTTTCATAGATCCGGTTGTCGATATAGAGTCACCTTGTCCAGCTAAAATTTTGACTTTAGCATTAGAGTTTTTAGTAAAAATCTGTTCTAAAGAAAACTGCAGTCTTTTTAATTCAGCTTGGTGCATTCTATCTGTATAGCTATCCTCATATGGAAACTCATCACCATTCTCTAAATTTCTAACTTTAAATCCTTGAAAGTGACTTACTAAAATGATTTGTTCAGAATTTTCTAGGTGATTGTTATTTATGATATGTTTAGATTGCTTTGTGCTAATAACTGGAGCTTTTAGATTGGGATTAGCTTTTAATAAATACTTTAATTCTAAGTACTGTTGTTCTGTTTGTCTTCTATGATCTAAGTGATCTAACTCGCTAGTATTGGTTATCACTCCAAATTTTGGTCCAACAATATCAAATCCATCTTTGTCAAAATTATTTGTTTGCTGATATGGTGGAACTATTTCTCTAGCTTCAATTCCTTTACTCTGAAATCTTCTTACTATTAATTTGTTATTTACTTTATGTGGATAGATATTTTGCTTGCTTGCAATACCAGCTCTCATACCTATAATTTCAGCTGCGGTACCGAGGTTTTGTTGTATGCGCCATGCACCTTTAGTTTCTTGACTGGACCCTTTTGATAAGGAAATGCCATATAAGCGAAGAGTATTAGAGCTTTCACCAATATCTGCATCGAGGTGAATCTCAGCTTTTCCTGGCTTATTTAGTCCAGGACGCGTAAATAATAATTCTAATTCAGGGTTTTTAGTTCCTCTCATATCATTTGGATAAATAAATGAAGCGACTGAATTGTCTCTTATTTCAGAATTTATTAATTCATTTAGCTCAAGTGTATTAGTTGTTAAGTATTGTTTTCCTATATCTCTTACATATAGTGACTTTGGTAATTTATATTCAACATCTCTTCCAGGTTTTTCACTTAGATACTCAACAAATTTTTTTATCATTAATTTTTGATCTTCAGTGGGTCCTTCTCCTCTTGCAAAAGCTAATGCTTCTTCAGCATTATGATCAAATAAAAAACCATTAAAGTTTATATAATTACTTGAATCTGGAGATGATAAATTAAATGCTCCTATATAAGTACCATCACTCATTTCATCATTCGAGAGTCTCATTTTTCTTGCAAAATCAGGATCACTTTTACGAAGGTGGTTAATAAAGTCTTTAGCTATTGTATCTCCGATAAAAGTTAACATTCTGGAATTACCTCTAGGGTATTTTTGATTCCTAAGTTGAAAATCAAGTTCATCTAACTCCTCATAAGACACTTTAATACTTGGAATTAAACTTACTGAGAGTATTTTATTTTCAGAATTTAATGTTCCAGGTATTTGCTTCGCTCCTGTTAATTCAAATAATAAACCATCGGTACTGGTATCAAGAAAAACACTAGCTTTTAAACTACGATAAGGATTTTTATCATTTTTTTCTAAGTTTAAGCTTTGAATAGACTTACGATTGCCAAATAACTCAGATTCTAATGAGAGTCCGATCGATGGTGAATATAAAACTTGAATTTTTTTTTCTTCAAGTAAACCTGATATTAAATCTTTAAGTCCTGTCTGGCTGATTGATACTTGGTCTTCACCAAGACCTGCTTTTGTGATAATCTCCCGAAATATTGTATTATCACGAGGAAATGAATGCCGATCATAGTCTAAATATGTTTGATTAGCATTAGTGATCAAATTAGATAAACTCTTAGTCGGATCTCGAGTAACAATAACAACACTGTTAGCTCCATTATCTTTTGCAGCTATAGCTGCTATTAATGTTTCTAAATCATTTCCTAATACAACTACATCTACTTTTAAAGAATCAGACTTTTCTTCAACATTAAAGTTATTAATTAAATTAATAGGGTTAGGTAAATTAATTAATCCACTGTGTTGAGCGACCGCTGTTAGAGCCATAGCAGATAAAGAAGATATAAGAACACCTTTAGTGCCATTCTTATCTGGAGAATTTTTACTTTTTACACTGTTATTAACTTTTTTCTTATTAATGTGCCTTGTAAGTCTTTTTTTGAGACTGCTAAATATTCATAGTTTTAATTAAGAATCCAAAGAAGTGTATGTAGACAGATAGCTCAGCCATGAGCTTACATTTTGAATAAGCTTTGCTTTTTCTAGTAAATCTTCTAAGCCTGTCTCTGAGGCTACTATTTTGAGATTCAATGTTATGAGTAAACCTTTTGCTTTGAGTCAAAATTTCATTTGGAATAATTTTTCTATAAATTTTCCATTTGTCTGTATAAACCACTTTGGGGTTTAGTTTTGCAATCTTAGCCCAAAGCCTAACTAAGGTTTTTCTTCCTCTAGAACCAAGCTCAATTGCAATAATTTTTCTTCTTGTTCTTGAATAAGCAAGCCAAATCCAAAGTTTTCTTTGTTTTTTTGACAATAGTGCCACATCTCATCTATTTCTATTACTTCATTGTTTAAAACATTAAAATCCAAGCTTAAAATATGCTCTTTTAAATCTTTACCAAAATTCCTAATCCAGTAAAGAATAGTTACATTGTTGGTATGAAGTATTTCTGCAATAGACCTTAGACTTAATCCTCTCTTGTATAATTTTAAGGCTGTTAGCTTATCTTTGAAGCTATATTTTTCTCTATCATCATTTTCTACATAATGATAGCCACAAGATTTGCATTTGTACCTTTGCTTGCCATTCATTTTTCCCGACTTGATTCTTTCGCTACTACCACAGCGCTTGCATGAAACCATGCTTATATTATCATACGACTATGGATATTTAGCAATTCCAAATTTTTAAGATCTAAGAAGAAAGGAACTCTTCGCATCGGTGGGAAAGGCAGATCAGTGTCTTTAGTTTTAGATTATCAAACTTTTGGAGTGCAGCCTACAGGAACTGTAACTTCTATAGATCATGGAACTAGCGCTCCTAAAGTAAGAGGAAGAATCAGATTTAAAAGAGTTCGCAATATGATAAATCTATCTCAATCTAATGATGATGCTTATGAATTTACTATTAATGTAAAAGTTAGAAATGCAAGAGTTACAACCCAAACAGAAACAGGCTCTAGTAGTGAAATTGTAAAATCTTTACCTGTTAAAGGAAGATTTATTGCTACCTTTGAAAAGAACTTCTTTAGCTTATAAAACTTAAATGTTACAAAAAATTCAAGAGCATTTTTACCTAATAATACTGTTCTGTATTTTCCTAGCTTACCTTCAGTTAGACTGGGTTATAAGTTTAACTGGATACGTGAAGCTTATGCTTGCTTTTGTAATATTCCTTATGGGGATTACACTAGAGTTTAATGACTTTAAAGAATGTCTTAAAAAACCTATAGTTCCTGCTATTGGTATTAGTCTTCAATATTTATTAATGCCTCTTTTAGCTTTTCTTTTAGCAAAGCTCTTTTCATTAGATTCTAATTTTGCCATTGGCATTATTTTAGTAGCTTGTTCTCCTGGAGGTACAGTCTCAAATGTTTTTACCTATATCAGCAAAGCTGATTTACCTCTCTCTGTGGTAATGACCTTCAGCTCCACTCTGCTAGCACCATTTATGCTCCCTATGAATATGTACTTATATGCGAGGCAGTGGATCGATGTCGATATGTTTTCACTTTTTAAATCAAGTATTGAAATAGTATTAATTCCACTTATTTTAGGAATGATTATAAAAATCATCAATAATAAGCTAAATATCAATCTTAAAAACTATGAAGATGCAATATCTGTACTTGCAGTTCTAATAGTATCTTTAATTATTCTTGTGATACTGACCGCTGGTTTCCCTAAGTTAATAGTTGTTGATAACTTAGTTATAAACATCAGTAAAATTATAATCGCTGTTAGCTTATTACATGGTTTAGGTTTATTCATTGCTTACCAACTCAGTCTAAGATTTGGCGAGAAATCCGCAAGAACAGTAGGACTTGAAGTCGGTATGCAAAACTCAGGTTTAGCCTCAGTCTTAGCACAGCTTCACTTTTCACCTATTTCGGTTATACCAACTGTCGTTTCAGGAGCACTGCAATGCCTCTGTGGTTCTGTCTTAATTAACTGGTGGCGGAAATGATATTATGTTAACAAGATGAACAAAATCAGCTTAATATTTTTTATTGCGCTCCTTGCATGTTCTTTTATCGGGGTTGATGCTAAAAAGAGAAAAAAGAAAAAAAGTGTTTTCCCTAGAGCCTTTCTAGACTTCGAAGGAAGAAGAACAACTAGGTTGTCTTTTGTTATAGCTCCAAGCCTCGAAAACCCGAGTGCTGACTTTAGAGTCAGCCGCACCGATAAAAGTGGCAATAGAACAGGTGCAGTAATTTTCTTTGAAGATGAAGCTAATCTCTCACCTGGAAGTTCTTTTCCACTTGCTGGTAATTTTGGAATAGGTAATGAAAAAGGAACAACTGCAAAAAGTTCAGTGTCTTTTCAGTATGGCAAGAAAAGAAAAAGAAGAATCTTTCAAGCTACCGCATCTGAGGGAACTGTTACAGTCCAGACTGATGAAAAAACAGGTATCAATTATCTCTTAGTTAGAGCTGAGACTACGAATGGTGAAATAAGAGCGATCGATGCCAATGGAAATGAAGGCGAGTTAATAAAAGAAGTAAATCTATTATGGGAGATGGATTTACCATTTGCCTATGGCTATATGACTAATTATAATAAAAACTGTTTCCAGCCTAGAGGAGCAGGTTCAAGTGAGTGTGTAGAATCAATTGATGATACTTACTCATTTAAGTAAATTTTAGTTATGATTAAATATATGAAAACTTGTACTAAACTTTTATTGCTATTAGTGTTTGTATTAAATATTCAAGCATCTAAAGCTGCAATCTTACCAATACTTCCTGGACCCGTTAATCAAGGTGAAATTACTATGGCAGATCACAACCATTTTCCAGAGCTTAAATCCAAAAACTTAGAAGGTAAGGAATACCTTTTGCCTCAAGATTTGGAAACTGAACTTAGTATTCTGGTTCTTGCTTATAAGCGTGATCAACAGAAAGATGTAGATGCATGGCTTTCCGGGATTAAAGAAAAAGAAATTGATATTTGTCCTGTGATAAGAAGCTATGAAGTTCCTGTCCTTAAGCAATTTAATACTTTTATTCGTTTCAATATTGATAATGGCATGCGCTATGGTATTGATGATAAGTCCAAAAGAGAGCATGTGCTTAGTGTCTATGTGGATAAAGAAAGTTTTAATCAAGCTTTAGAGATTGCTTCTGAGGAAACAGTTCATACTTTACTTGTTAGGCAGAGTGGAGAAATTCTCTGGAAAGAGAGTGGGACAGTGGATGACGAGAAGTTGAATGAGCTAAAAGATTTCTTGAAGTTTTTACTTAAAGGCAAAAAGTAAGTTTAATTGTAGAATTAGAGAATCATGGAAGAAATGATCTCTAAAATATTTAAGCAAGCAAATCAATTACAGGATTTATCCTTGTTAGTTATTAGGCTTTTACTTGCTTATGGTCTTTATGAGCCTGCACTTAAGAAAATTTCTAATTTTGAAAGTATAGTTGTTTGGTTCGATAAGAGTTTGCATTTGCCTTTTCCTTGGCTTAATGCACTGCTTGCAACTAGTACCGAAATTGCTGGGATAATTTTATTAGTTTTAGGTTTGATGACTCGTCTTATATCCATTCCTTTGATGGTGATTATGATAGTCGCGATAACAGTTGTACACGGATCTCATGGTTTTTCTGCTAGCGATAATGGTTTTGAGATACCACTATATTATTTCGTGATGTTATTTGTGCTTTTAAGTCACGGGGCTGGAGCTTTTAGCTTAGATAAGCTTATATTTAAAGATTCAGCGAAAAATAGCTGAAACACCATTTTTCAACACTTTGGACATCTATCTATAGTGATCTCTTCTTAGCCTGCTAAAATTGTTAAAAGTTATGGTCAAAAAAGCTGTGCTATTACTCCAAATGGGAGGACCTAAAAGTATAGAAGGAATTGAGAATTTTCTTTTCAATCTTTTTAATGACCCTTTTATAATCCAGCTTCCATGGTTTATGAAGCCTTTTCAGAAGAATTTGGCATCACTTATTTCTTCACGTCGTGCCCCTAAAGTTGCTGTTAATTATAATGATATTGGCGGATATTCACCTATTTGCTTTGAGACTATGTGTCAGGCAAGAGCCTTGGAGTTTAGTCTGAATAAAGATTTGATAGAAGATTTGCTTCAAGAGAAATCTGAGTTAAAGAATGATTCTAATTATTTACTGAAAGCCAAAAAACACTTAGAAGCGAACAAAGAATTTATTAATTGCTATTTCGCGATGCGCTACTCAGGACCTTTTCTCAAAGATATAATTCCAGTTATGGAAAGGGATGGAATAGAGGATCTGACAGTTATTCCTCTGTACCCCCAGTATTCTGATGCTACTACTGGTTCTAGTATCTTTGAGTGCAAAGATCTTTTCTCTAAGACTAAATTTAGTGAGGGAAGGTCTATCAAATATATTGAGTCCTGGGAAGCGAATACTAATTTTATACAGCTGATTCAAGATCGAATAAAAGTCTCGTTAAATCAACTTTATAGAAAGCATTATGAAAAGCAGGAGCTTGATGCTTCTATAAAAAAACTCCGCAAAAAAGAAATTCTAATTCTCTTTTCAGCACATGGTTTACCCGAGAAATATGTTATCAATGGTGATCCATATCAAGATCAAATTGAAAAATCAGTTTCACTTATTATGGAAGATGATGAGATTGCTGAATACCGTCATATGCTTAGTTTTCAGAGTAGGGTTGGTCCTGTGAAATGGCTGGAGCCTAATACTGAAGATGTTTTGATTGAGCTTGCTGAAAAGGGTGAGAAGAATATAATCATTATCCCTATTAGCTTTGTTGGTGACCACGTGGAAACCATGCACGAGATTAATATTGAGTACCGTGAGATAGCTGAAGAGAAGGGAATAGAGAATTTTATTATGACTCGTGCGCCAAAGGCGCACCCACTGTTGACGAAAGCTTTAGAGGATTGTTTTTATCAGCTTAATCCTGCACTTCAGACATTCGCACCATCACGAATAATAAGCCAAAACCAAAAATAAACCCTTTTATAAATGCTTTAATCATAATAAATCTCCTATTTCTTGTCTAAAGAACCCCAGTGTAACTTTTCACGCAGAATACTATAGAAATTACGCCCTTCCAAATTAAGTTTCACTAATTTCAGATTATAAGGTGAGCGACTGATGATGATTTTAGACTTTGCATTTAATTCTACTAAGTCTCGTCCATCCGCGTGCATATAGAAACTTTCATGATCTAAGCTCTCTAGGATGATTTCAGCTTTCCCTGAGACTACATGAGGGCGACTGTTTAGAGAATGTGGGGCAATTGGTACGATTTGAAAAGCGTCGATGTTAGGGTCCATAACAGCTCCACCAGCGCTAATGGCGTAAGCAGTAGAACCTGTAGGAGTGGAAATGATGACCCCATCTGCTCTCATAGAGTGTAGTAAATTATCACCAATGTAGATATCAGTGTAGAGCAGGTTTGCTCTGAAAGAACGGTTTAAAGTTATGTCATTAATTGCATAGTAATACTCACCAGTATCTTCAACAAAAGCTTCTAGTACAGACCTTTCTTCGATTACATACTCTGAGGCTAGTAGTTTATCTGCAAGTTCTTGCATGGAGATATCCCCAAATTCAGAGAGGAAACCTAAGTGCCCAAAGTTTACCCCGATTATAGGTGTTCCTTTCGAGAGTACTTGTCTTGCTGCTCTAAGAAAAGTTCCATCGCCCCCTAAAACTACTAACATTTCAGTATCATCTTGTACTTCAAGCCATTTATCTGAGCTGGTATCAGTCTCTGAGAATTGGCAGTGAACGTGAGCGTATTTAAATATAGAATCTAGTTCCTTAGCTGTTTTTTCAGCTTCAGGTTTAAGTGGGTTATAAAAAATATGGACTTTTTTTAACATCCAAGTTTAATTCTAACTTGAAATTAAATAGCATTTTTTGTTATTTTAATAAATAGGTATTGCACAATGGCTGATAATTCTGTCAATCAATTCAGAAATAATCTTGAAAGAGCAAATCTAGAGAGTAGTTATAAAGCTCCTAGTGCAGAAAAGCTTGAATCCTCAACCCAAATGCCTCCAATCTCAGCTGAAAAGGAATTGGTTCTTACTTTGGTAGATAAACTATTTGGAATTAAAGAAAGAGTAAAGGATTCAGGAGATAGTCTTAAGAAAGAAGATATTCCTAACACTATAAAAGCTACTTTGGAAGAATTCATAGATAGAGACAATTTTGTTTCAGCTGACAAATTCAAAGCTGAAATTATGCAGCCCACTTTGGACATTATGAAAATCATTCAGCATGATTTAGGGACAGATTCTATAGGTAAATTGATTTTTGATGCAACTAGTAACTATTTAAATGCTATCGCACAAACTCTTAATGTTGAAAGCAGAGCTAGAGTGCAGGATTTGTCCCAGGCTTCAGAGTTTGGCTATAGCTACAGTTCAAGTTCGGTAACGGAAAATGGTAAAACCAAAACTGAAGAAAGTGGTAATTCTTATATTAAAAATCAAGATGGTGAAACAGTAAAATTAGATCCCAATACTATGTCAAAAGAGTTAAAAACCATGCAAGAGCAGATGGGCTCTATTCAAGAACAAATGGCAACTATGTTTAAAAGCTTTAGCGATATATTTAAGTTCTAATTTTCTTAAAAAAATCTTTTAATACTTTACCAGCTTCTTCTTCCATAAAACCACCTTTCACTTCAAGATTTTGAGTTATTAGGTTATAACGTGAACCCAGTGCTCCTGATTTGGGTTCATATGCACCAAAAACAACTTTTTTGATATGGCATTGCAGTATTGCGCCAGCACACATAGCACAGGGCTCTAGGCTCACGTAGAGTGTGTATGAGGATAAATTCCAGCTTTTTTTAATTTTTGCGGCAGCTTGAATGACATTAATCTCTGCATGAGCTAGGGGGGAGCAATCTTTCTCTCGAGAATTAACTGATTCTGCAATAATTTTTCCATTTTCATTCACTAGCATAGCTGCTATAGGAATGTCGCGATTCTCAGTACTTTCACTGATTTTCCTCGCAAGGTTTATAGTTTTCTGCATGTAGTAACTGTCATCCATAGCCTTGATGCCAAAAACCTGAATTTAAATGATATCATTTCCCTTAGTGAAAACTATAGAGGGTATTTTTGACCCAATCCAAAACGATATAGATGAACTGAATGATAGGTTAATTAACCGTATTAGCCCTGATTCTCATTCTCTATGCAGTATTCTTCAAGGAATTTTTGAAGCTGGTGGCAAAAGATTGAGACCGGCTATTAGTTTTTTATTGTTCAGAGCTTTGCGTTTCGCTGGTAGAGAGGAGTTATATTCTGATTCAGAAGATAAATTATTTCTCGTTACTGAAATTGCAGAGCTTATTCACACTGCAAGTTTGGTTCACGACGATATTATCGATAACTCTCTTATCAGACGAGGAGCACCAACTACTAATAGTAAGTGGGATAATGCAATAACCGTTATCAGTGGTGATTTTATGTTTGCTAGAGCAGCCGTGAATCTAGCTAAGGTAAATATCAACAAAGTAGTAGAAATTTTTGCTGTTGTGCTTGAGAACCTATGCTCTGGAGAGATTAGGCAGGTAGAACAGAAGTACAATGTCGATACTACTTGGGATTATTATTACCTCAAAACCTATAATAAAACCGCATCTTTATTTGAAGCTTGTGCTGAATCAGTTACAGAATTATTTGACTTGAGTGATAAAGAGAAAAAGGCAATAGTTACTTATGGCTGTAACTTAGGTATGGCTTTCCAGATTATTGATGATATTCTCGATTTTACTTCTGATGAGGAGACATTGGGTAAACCTGCTGGAGCAGATATTAAAGAAGGTCAGATCAATATCCCACTTCTGCTCGCATTTGAGGATTTGAAGCTAAAAGATCCAGAGAAGCTAGCTTATATCAAATCTCGTATTAGAAATATTCCTACAGAAGATAGCCCTATTACTATTAGTACTACTATCAAAGAAGCTCTAAAAATTTGTAATGAGACTGGCGCTATCGATAAAAGTTACTCCAAAGCTATAGATTACGTCAAAGATGCAGTGACTGGAATTAGCTTTTTACCTGAGTCTAGCTACAAAGAAGCCTTAGTTAAACTTGCTGAATTCGTAATTAAGAGAAAAAATTAAAATTTTTGTCAAAAAAGCTTTATTTTTAGCTTGTATAAATGTTATACATATTACAGGGGATTATGTTGATTAAAAACGCTAAATTTAACTTTTTACATTTAATTCTAGGGGGAATCTTACTAGTTTTTAGTTCACTTGCAGCAGAAGCGAGGTTCGTTAATACTACTTGTATCTCTGGGAATTGCTCTTTAGAGCTTGCTATTAATTCAGATGATATCAATATCAATTTCAGTAATGAAAGACCTCTAATTAGGCTTAGAATTGATGCTAGAAGGCTTGATGTTGATGCTAATTTTTCCAATACCTTCAAAATACTTGCATATGAGCAGGCAGGTAATAATAACTCTGTGATTTCACTGAGCAATGTTTTATTTCCACGTAAAAGATTTAAGAATAAAAATCTTGTGACTAGGGTTAAAGTCAGACCTTTTCAAGGTACTAAACAGATATTTTTTGGTGTTCATAATTCTTCAGGACTTTTAGTTGCAAGTTATAGAACTAATGTGACAGGTTCAGGTGCTGTAGCTACAGCTAATAATAGAAATAAGAACCCTAATATAGATTTTACTTGTCCAGATCAGAGTATCGATGAATGTAATGTCGATAAACTTTTCTTTGATACAGTATTTTTCGAGGCTAATAGAGACCAAAATGCAAGAGAAACCTACGTCATCAAAAATCTCGACGGCTCTTATACAGTTGAGGTTCCATTGATTAGCTCTCTTGGAAGATTACCAATCAGAAGTGTAGTTAGAAACTCTGCAATTTCTGGTTTCCCGGTTCCAGGCAGTAACCCTCAAAGCGTTATCAATACCCTGTTTGCAACTGTTGTGAATATGCCAGATGCTACTGAGCAAGCAACTTTAAGTTTTAATCAGACTAGTGATGTTTTCTCACTTGGCTTTGATAATACCTCAAATGTTTTTAATGTAGATGATGAAGGCAACATCGGTATTGGCACTAATAGCCCAGAGGCTAGCCTGGAGATTGCAGCAGGTGATGGTTCTGAGCCACCATTAAAGATTTCAGCTAATAATCTTACTAGTAATATTGTTAATGGTGCTTTTGAGTTTGATGGTAATGAATTATATTTCACTCTTGATGGTGTTAGATACTTTGTTGTTAGAGACCCAAATAATTCTAGTCTAGGTTCTGGCTCTACAGTAACTCCTCCAAATTTTGTTGCTAGTGTTGGTAACACTGATAGACTAGGTGGACAACTACCGTCTTTCTACCAAAATGCAAGTAATATCAATGCTGGAGTCTTGAACTCATCACGTTTACCTCCTAATTTAGGTGCATTTAAATTAAGAAACGTGACTAATAATAAATTTATGACTTTAGAGGGAGCTGACAATATTATTCTTCGCTCTCAAGCAGATACTAATTTAACTTTACCTGACCATGACGGTACTTTAGCAACTTTAGATGATTTAAATTTTACTAATATTACTGTTGGAACCGCTGATGTAATTAATGGTGATATTCAGACTCTTGATATTGCTGATAACACAGTTACAGAAGTGGATTTGAATGGTTTAGATGCTACTAAGTTTGTTACTGGTATCTTTAGCCCTGCTGTACTGCCTGATAGAGCTATAGCTAATATTACTAATCTTAGTACTGAACTTGATAATAGAATTTCTATAACTAATGATATTGTTGATGATTTGAATAGTACTAATACTGATAAAGTCTTGAGCGCTAATCAGGGAAGGGTACTCAAAGAAATGATTGATAATTTTTCTAGTGATTTTAGTACTGCTTCTTCTGCTCTTACTGGAACTGAATTGGACTTCTCTGCGTTTCATACTGTTTATACTAAGACTCTTTCTGCTAATGATACTTTCTCTGCAGTAAACTTCAATCAAGGACACAAGATTATTCTTCTGATGGATGGTAATTTCACGCCGAGTTTCCCTAGTAGCTTTGTTTTTGTTGAAGGAGCTTATGATCCTAGTAAAACTAATATTCTAGAACTTGAAGTAGCTTCTGATATTAATGGCTCTGAGAAGGTTTTGGTTAGTGTGGTTTCTCAGTAATTATTTTTAAAGTGTTTTATGATTTGCTTGTAAGTTTAGAAGCTACTTGGTATTGCCCCAAAATATTTTCTATAAATGCTTTCTGCTAAATCATAGAGACTAGTAGGATCTGTTTGATCACTACTAGCTTCATAATTCTCAAGCTCAAAGTTTGGATCATCAAATTTTGCAATATATTTGTCAATAATTACTCCAAGATTATCTTCATCGGAGTATGTATTAATTTTTGAATCTACAAATTCTTCAAACTTAGCCTTAATTTCTGTTTTGAAGCTCTGTCGAACTAATTCAATAAAGGAATTTTCTGTTCCTTGAATATTATTAAATTCTTTTGCAAGATCTAACCCTTCTTCATTTGTTTGATTTTCTTCTGGAATTGCTTGCTTATCTGCTGATGAAGAATCAGTGGTATTTGGGGGACCAGATATTAGAAGTTTTCTAGTTTCACGAAGTTCATCAAAAATTTTACAAAATAAGTCAAATGGTTCATCTATGATGCTGTAGTCGACTCCTTTCCCCGTATTCTTCTTTAAGTCTAAGCTATGATAAAATGTCATCCTCTCTAATTCGATACTATCTCTGTCAGTCCCTTCAACCAAGGCTTCAATGAATTTCTCAAGGACTTTAATTTGGAAGCTTTTTTTAGTAAGATCTTTTATTTCGACTTGGGTATTAAAATCGAATCTTGAATGCTTAGCTTTTTCTGATAGTTTTTTGATTCTAGGAATAAGAATCTTATCTTCATATTTATGCAGAAATTTATAAATGTTTTTGAAATTAAGTAATTTGTTTAAGTGACTATTTCCCTCTTGCTTGTATATTTTTTTGTCGAAATCTCTCAGTATGGCTTCTGTTTTTGATGGGTTGGTTTCAGTATTGAGATCAACACTCGGGGTTGAACTTGCAATCGAAACAAGTCTTAAAGGATTCATAAGTTCCTCAATCACTTCTTCATTTTTTTTACCAGAGCTTTTATTAGAGAATAAGCCACCTGCAATCAGTGACATGATACTAGCTGCATTGTGAAAGGGGTTTTCCTTCGGGGTAAGTGGTGACAAGTCTAGTACCTGGCATAGTTTGTTTCCATTTTCTCTATTGTCTGAGCAGAAGCTTTCCTCTACTGCTTGGCTTGCGAATGTTGTTGAAAGGATGAGAGCTGAAGTTAATCCAAGATTCTTTAGTCTTTGAGTACTAGTTAAATTTTTTTCATTCCTGTATACCTCAGGCTTTTTCTTAAAATTGCTTAAAGGTAACCAATTTTGAAATTTTCCATCTCCACCAGAAGGTATATTGTTATTAGCCATAATCCACCGAGGATTATGCTAACTTGTGCCGAGATGAATAAATCAAGATAATACCTAACTTCTTTATAATTTCTTTTTAAATTCAGCAGCAAACTCGTGATCACAATATATCCCAAGTTTATCTAAGTGATGTTCTAGAAGATAGCCAAGTCCAGTGTCTATGTTCTCTATAGCAGCCATGAATGAGGCTACTTTGTGAGCGCCACTGATGGTAAGTACTATTCTCTCTAAACCAGCAGAGCTGAATATATCAGTACCGACTGTAACTGCTTTAGTCACTCCAAGTTTTTCTGCACAGGACTCTGTTAACTCTACTTCTACGATTTCACGGTTAACGTATTCTTCTCCAATGAAAGCTACATGAGCAGATTCTGGATTTTCTCCGAGTCCTAGATATATAGCCCTTGCTCCAGCTCTAATGTTTATAAAATGTTGAAAGGAATTCAGGTCCTCAGTATCAATCTTATAAAACCTATCCCCAAGTTTAGGACAGAGATTTGAGAGGCTAGCTTCTAAAGTCTCTGAGAAGCTTTTAATGCTTGTTTTCTCACCATTAGATGATTCCTCAATAATCAATTCATCTAGATGGCTAAGATATAGTTCCGGGTGAATAATATCTTCTCGTTCCAGTAATTCTTGGTTTAACCTTGGGTAGATTCCAGCTTCATAGGTACCACCGACTGGTAAAATCACCAAACCTGGCTTAGATATATCTTCAACTAATAGAGAGAAAACCATCTCCTCAAGTTCTCTTGAAGTTTGAGCGTTATGGATTTTTTGGATTATTTCTTCAGGAACCACTGAGGGGTTTATATACCTTTAAGTCTAACGTAACGTGCAGTATCAATTCCTTCAATAGCAGATACTGATTTAAGTATAGATGAATCTATCTCAGAGTCAACATTAATTACCATTACTGCTGAGGCTGTATCATCTTTACGTCCCAAATTAAGTGAGCTGATATTGATTCCAGCATCCCAAAGGATTTTAGAAATTTGAGCTACTTTACCTGGCTCGTCTCTATGGAAGGTAACCACTGAGTGAGAGTCAGGTTGAATATTTACTGGGAATGAATCTATTTCAATTATCGTTGGAATATTTTCTTGAAGTACAGTACCAGAAATAGTTTTTTCACCAGATTCAGTTTTCATAACGATCTTTAGTTTATCTACATAAGCTCCGGAGTCATCTGATTTCATCTCTGCAAGTTTGATACCTCTTTCTTTAGCTATCATTGGTGCGTTTACGAAACTTACTCCGTCTATATTCTGAGATAATATACCTTTCAGTATTGCAAGCTTAAGTCCTTCGATATTCTTGTCAGCAAGCTTACCAAGAGCTTCGATTTCGATGTATTTGATACAACCTGTGGATAACTGAGCAAGTACCGCTCCCATATGCTCTGCTAAAGGAAGATAGTGCTTGATAGCTTTTAGTAATTCTGGTTTTAAGCCTGGTAAATTTACTGCTGATCTAGCAACACCACCAGAAAGTACATCTCTAATCTGTTCAGCTACGTCTAGCGCAACATTTACTTGTGCTTCTTTAGTACTTGCTCCTAGGTGCGGAGTTAATACAACTTTGTCTCCGCAGGCTTGTAGTGGAGATTCTTTCAGAGGTTCTTCTACAAATACATCTATAGCTGCTCCAGCTAATTTCCCAGAATTTAGTGCGTCTGCTAAATCTTGTTCATTTACTAAACCACCTCTAGCACAGTTAATTATGTAAGCTCCATCTTTCATAGTTTTGATGGTTTCGGCGTTAACCATATTTTCAGTTTCTGGTGTTTTAGGAACGTGTAGGGTTACTAGATCAGCTTGGGTGAAGATTTCAGCGAGTTCAACTTTAGTGAAACCTAGATCATCAGCTTTTTCTTTAGATACATATGGATCAAAACCAATAACCTTCATACCAAGAGCTAAAGCAACTTTCCCTACTCTCTGACCGATTTTCCCTAATCCAACAATTCCAAGTGTGCGTGAATTAAGCTCAGCGCCAACAAATTTAGATCTTTCCCATTTCTTAACTTTAGTAGAAGCATCAGCTTCAGGGATTTTACGCATCATTGCCATCATTAATGCCACAGTATGTTCTGCAGCTGAGATAGTGTTTCCTTCAGGAGAGTTTACTACTATAACTCCCTTTTCAGTAGCTGAACCGATATCGATATTGTCGACACCAACACCAGCTCTTCCAATAATCTTTAAATTTGAAGCTTGCTCTAGAACTTCCTTAGTCACTTGTGTCTGTGATCTAATTAGTAAAGCATCATAGTTATTGATACAGGATTTGAGTTCTTCTGGGCTTGTGCCAGGCTTATAATCTAACTCACAAGAACTCTCAAGTATATTCAAACCTGAGCTGTCTAATTTATCTGTAACTAATACTTTTGCTGCCATTATAGGCTAAAATTCTAGCATGCTCAAAAATGAAAATGAGTCAAATATATTTTCTGGTGAACTATTGAAGATAGGTTCTCGCGATAGTAAACTCGCGTTATTACAAAGTAACCTAGTGAAGAATGCTATTGAAAGCAAGTTTCCTAACATCACTTGTGAAATTGTCAAAATTAAAACACAGGGAGATAAAATTCTTGATACAGCTCTTTCTAAGATAGGAGATAAGGGTTTGTTTGTTAAGGAATTAGAAGTAGAATTGGTTATGGGGAATGTTGATATCGCAGTTCATAGTATGAAGGATATGCCGACTCTTAACCCTAAAGGCTTGTCTTTAATACCTTGTCTAAAAAGAGAGGATGTGAGAGATGTACTCTGCTTATCTCAGGAGAAAATAGATTATTTCAAGGCAAACCCAATTCCAGAATGCGATTCTTATTTATCACATATTAAGACCATCGGTACTTCTAGTCTGAGGAGAATTGCTCAGATTAAGTCTGAATATCCAGATATAGAGGTGCAGGATATTAGAGGTAATCTCAATACTAGATTTAGGAAACTTGATGATTCTGCTAATGGCTTCGATGCGATTATTCTTGCAGCTGCTGGCATACAGAGACTCGCTACTGAAGACGATTTCTTTAAAGATAGAATTGGTGAGTATCTAGATCCACTTGTGATTAAACCTGCAGTCGCTCAAGGTGCTCTAGCAGTAGAATATGTTACTGAAAGAACAGCTATAGAAACACTAATAACCTCACTTGATTCAAGTGAAGAGCAAAAAAAACAAAATATTATACTTGAGATTGAAAGGAACTTTCTCAATGAACTTGAGGGTGGCTGTCAAATCCCAATTGGGATATACAGCGAAATCAAGGAAGATACTGTCTGCTTCCACAGTTCTGTATCATCTACAGACGGTTCAGAGTCTATAGAAAACAGACAAGAATTCCCTTATCATATTTTAACCCCTCAGTTAGGCAGACTAATTGCTCAAGACCTCAAAAAACAAGGTGCTAGTCAATTATTAGCCAGGGCATAGCTTAATTAGCTGCACCAATTAACCCTCTAGATCCTGTGATAGCATTCAAGCCATTCATGAAGAGCATTTGTTGCCTATCATGTCCAGCATCATGTGCCTTAGTATTATTAACCTCAACTTGTTCTTGAACCTCTCCAAAGAATGCTCTGAACTGCTCTCCTTTAGGAGCAGAATGTTCATATTCTTCATCAAGATCCTCGTCTAACTCATCTAAGAAAGTACTACCGACGAACTGTTCGACTAGACCATCAAAGGCTTCACCCATTGAGTCTTCGCCACTATGAAAATCAAAATCATCAAGATCTTCAGAGGCAAGCTCATATAAGTCATCTATTTGTTCGGCAACAGCACTTTTTATTAATGCTGACTTAGGGTCTAAAGGTTGAGTTTCATCTTCACTGTCACTACTAACACTTGCAAAATCAATAAAATTAACTTCTTGATTTTGTGGTATTGGTTTCTTGAATGCTTGGGATTTATCAGTTTCCTGCTTCCCAAATTCATAGATATCAACACCAGTTTTAATATTCAATAACATTTCCGCTGCAACTTTATCGCTTGCAGTTTCAGTGTTATCTTCGGTATTAAAACCAAAGCCAATAGATCCATCCTTATGGACTTCACCATTCATAATACGACCTCCTGTTAACGCAGTTATGGGGAAACACACTTAAATTCCCATAACTGTTAAAGTAATAACAAAGTAAGATTAAGGTACGGTTAAATTGAGAAGTATTTTTGAGGTCAGAGACTACGAATGTGACATGCAAGGAATAGTCAATAATGCTAACTATTTTCACTATTTGGAACATTCGCGGCACGAGTTTTTCAATAAGCACAATATCGACTTTCAGCAGGCACATGAAAGTGGTTTTGACTTGGTAGTATCGAATATTGAAGCTAAATTTATTAAATCTCTTAAGCCTCGCGATAAATTTGAGGTAAGGTCAAGCTTTCTTAAAGAAGGGCGAATTCGTTATATTTGCGAGCAGGAAATTTGGAGGCTGGGGAATTCACTTAGAGATTCCTTGGGAGATTCAGCTTCATCTAAGATTGATAATCCAGAGTTGATTCTAAAAGCCAAAACTACTTGTGCTTGTATCGACCTCAAAAGAGGTAGACCGGTGAATTATCCACCATTGGATGAGATACTTACTGGTCTTAAAGATCACTAAAATACTGTTCAAGTATTATAGCTGCAGCTTCACTATCAATTAGACCTTTATTAGCTTCCGTAAGTTTAATTCCACGCTCTTTTAACCTCGATTTAGCTTCGCTACTAGTTAGAATCTCATTTTCAAACTTAAAGTCGAGCTTAGGGTAGGACTTTGCTAATTTTGCGACATAATCACGAACTTTAGTGGTTTGTTCACTATCTGTTCCGTCTTTATGTTTGGGAAGACCTACTATGATTTCTTGGGAACAGTATTCTTCTATAAGTTTTGTGAAGAATTCCATGAAATTTTCTATGTTTACAGTATCGTGGGCTCTGACCCCTAAGCCCATAGAGTCGCTAATTGCAATCCCTATCCTTTTATCTCCAATATCTAAGCCGATAATATAGTTCATTTTTAAATACTCAATTTTCTCTGCATTTCAAAAACTAGAAGAGTTGTCGCAGCAAGTGCATTTAAACTTTCAACTTGAGGATTGATATCAATTCTGATATTTATATTTGATTTCTCAAAGCTTTCTTGTTTCAATCCCTGCCCCTCATTGCCAAGCATTAGTATATGTTTGTTACTCATGTTTAAGTCTAGCTCTAGATAGTTTAATTCAGCTCTAGGACTTGTTGCTATGAAAATCAAATTTTCTTCTTGCTTATATTTAAGTAAGTCTTGTATCGAATTTGTGAAGATATTCGCGTGAAAAATACTACCAGCAGAGGCTCTGATGACTTTGGGGTTATAAATATCAGCGCATTCGTCACAGAAAATATTAGTGCAATTCGCTGCAAGTGCTGATCTGACTATAGCTCCTAAATTTCCTGGATCTTGTATCCGCTCACAAAATAGATTCAAGGCTGAGAATTCTATCTGGGTATTAGCTTCTCTTTTTTCAAATATGGCAATCAAGTTATTAGGATTTTCAGTATTAGATATTTTTTTGAGAAGTTTGGAGTTAATTCTATAGATTTTATCTTCTGAGATACTGTTGATGATTAGCTCTGGAACAATATCTTCACCTAAGGCATTATCCAATACAAAAAGATTTTTTAATTTAAACTTAGCTTTGAGTGCTTCTAAAATTAACTTAGGACCTTCAACCAGAAAGAGTCCTAATGAGTCACGGTGTTTTTTTTCGTTGAGAGAACTTGCTAATTTGATTAGCTGATTTGAGCTACTAGAGATTTCTTGAGTAGAGTCTAGCACTAATAAACGAAACCTTCATCCACTTCAGGGTGTGGTGCTAGGTCGTTGAGTACGCAGTAGCGGATATAGTCTTCTGCGATTTTATCGTAACTTTTCCTATAAGAAGCTGAGTCTGACATTTTGTTGAGGTACTTCTTAACATGCTCTGGGACAGTTTTTTTGAAGGTATTGCCTGATTTCAAATAAAGACTTTTTACAGCTAATCTGAGGTTTTCTTTGGTGCCTTTTAGAAGTACAGATACTTTTTTACCTAAGAATTTCAAGCTGATCAGAGTTACACTGTAGTTCGCTAGAAATTTTTCTAATTGATCTAATGTAAAATTGCTGACACAATCTCTGTCTAGCTCTGCACTTGCATTAACTTTCATTCTTAGTATATTTTATAGCAAATATTCGGCTTTGTAGCTTAGATAAATTTCATTTGAAAAATAAAATTTTTTTGTATACCAATTTTCTTTCTTTTTCAAAAATAATTAGCTTGGGTCTTGTATCTCTTTATTCAAAAGGTAACAGAGTTGTTTGGCTAAATTTTCTATGTCTTTTTTTTGGTGTTTACTATTAATACATATACGCAGCCTAGGCTCTTTCACTGTAGGAGGCCTAATTGCAGTGCAGATAAAACCTTGATCTATAAGAAAATTGCTTACTTTAAGGGTTTTTTCGCTATCGCCAAAGAAAAAAGTAAATATTGGTCCATTGAAATTTTTGAAATTATTTTTATTATTTAAGTTTTCAACTAAGAAATTTCGGAATAACCCTATATTGAAATTAAGTTCTTTTTTTAGATGATCAGAATTTTGAATCATTTTGATATTTTCATTTGCAAGCTTGGCTATGATTGGACTCATAGCAGTTGAATAGATATATGTTCTAGCTTTATTCTGCAAGAATTCTATTAAATTTTTCGAGCCACAGATATAGCCTCCCTCCGCTGCTACAGCTTTGGACAAAGTCCCCATCTGGATTATTCGTGAAAAATCTTGGATTTTCTTTTCTTCGTATAGTCTTTTTACAAAGCCTGCTCCAGTTGAAGCTTCTATGCCGGTGCTGTGCGCTTCATCTATATAGATATTTGAATTATATTCTTCAGCGAGTTGAACGAGCTTGCTGAGCTCTGGAGAGTCGCCATCCATACTGAAAACTGATTCTGCGATTATTAGAGATTTCTGGTGTTTAGATCTATGTTTTTCAAGTAAGTCATTTAGATTTTGTGTATCGTTATGTTTGAAGATATATTTACGGCAGGAACTGAGTTTAAGTCCATCCCAAATGCATGAATGAGCATATTCATCGACGAAGACCGCGTCCTTGCTTGAGACTATAGAGGATAAAGCTCCAATATTTGCAGCATAGCCATTGTTAAAGACAATTGCAGCTTCAGTACCTTTCCACTTAGCTAGAGTTTCTTCCAGTTCTCTATGCGCTTCACTAGTTCCTGATATTAACCTTGAGCCGGTTCCTGCACTTTGTTTATTGTTGGAAATTATTATATCTATGCTTGGATTATTGAAAGCAAGCCCAAGATAATCATTGCTTGAAAAGTTAATTAATTCATTGTTGCTTTGCCTTTTGAAGATTAAATCTTGGTCTCTAAAGAGTTCTTTAGTTTTTAACTCCTCTATAGTTTCTTTGAAGTAAGCTTCAAAGTCATTCATGCTTTGCCCGGGAATAGTTCTTGGATACTAGTGAGGAAGCTCTCTTGGTAGTTCTTAGATATAGTTTCTCCATCAAGCTTGTCGTCAAATTCAACAGTTATGCAATCAATGTTTTTCTCTTTTGAGTATGAACCAAGTGAACCAGGAGTGGGGTAACCAATATCTTCTGTAAATGGCAGCTTAGTCTTTGCTGCTAATTGTTCAGCCCATTTTTTATGCTTAATTGTGCCGTCATAATTGATTTGAGGCGGGTTTTCATTTTGAATAAAGTGATTCGTATGGAAAGACATGATTAGCTCGATTTTGAAAGCTTCAATAATCTTGCATAGTATTTGTGTTTCTATCTCGCTTGAAGGAAATTCACCTGGATAGTAAGGGTTTTTTTGACCATCAATTCTGAACTTAGCACTAGCCCAATTCTTACTAGGTAAATTGCGGTTTAAGTCAACGTCATTTGCATTGCTTCTTGTTTGATGAGCCAAGCCATGTGGATTTAGAACAGGCAGGCTCACAATTAAGTTGCTTTTAGCTTTGCTTGTAAATTTACCATCAAGCTTAAGCTGAGTGCAATTCTCTTCATAGCTTGAAGCTTTTACTCCAAGCATTTCTGAAAGTGAGAATTTAAATAAAGAATCTACCTTAACTAAGTGAAGCAAATCTTGCCTATAATTTTTTACAAATTGATTTACAAAATATGAACTTTGCTCTTCGACACCGTGGGTAGCAGCTAAGAGAAGTAATTTCATTTATTTAATAGGGAAAATACTTTGAAGTTTCATTGCAAGTCCCATGTCTCCTTGGACTTTTAGTTTTCCTTGCATGAAAGCCATCTGGCTATTAAGTCTACCTTCACGGATTGCCATCCAATCCTGATCACTCATAGAAATTTGTACACTTGGGCTGCCTAAAGCTTCACATTTAAATTCACATTTCTGATCTTTAATAACGAATGACCAAGTACCACCTTCAGGTCCAGAGATGTTGAATTGGAATGATGCATCAATCCCAGCTGCTCCTGCAGGGTTAAAATGTTTGTTCATTTCTTCGAAAACTTCGCCAATTGTAGCCATAAAAAATATATTACCACTATTTTCTTGGCTTGAATCTTTATACAAGTTTAAGAAAATCTAATTGAATTGGAGTTTTGGATTTCTACTTGCTAAAATGTTCAGTCTGCTGTTTGTAAATATGGATTTACAGACAATGGACTCTCGAATGGTGAGTACATAAAGGCAGAGTCTAACACTATAAAGGTAATACGATAGATGTCAACTGAAACGAAAGAAAACACTAGTAAAGATCCGGCGATCGTGGCCGCTGAGCAAGAAAAGCTTGCTGCTAAAAAGCAAGAGGCGAAAGAATTATTAAGATCTCTTGTTGTAGCTGGTTCACACCTAGGACACCCTACACACAAGAGAAACCCGAAAATGGATAGCTATATTCATTCAGTTAAGAATGGAATGCATATCATTGATTTAACTCAAACTGTTTCTAACATGATGAGAGCAGGTGAGTTTCTTAAAAAACAAGTACGTTTAGGTAGAAATATTCTACTTGTTGGTACTTCTAAGCATAGTTCAGCTTTAATCAAGCAAGAAGCTGAAAGAGCAGGAGTTTATTTCATTAACCAGAGATGGCTTGGTGGATTAATCACTAACTTTGAAATTATCAGATCTAGACTTAATAAGCTTAGAGAACTTGAGCATATGAGAGATACTGGTGGTTTTAAAGGTTTAGGTAAGAAGGAAATCGCAGCTTTAAATAGACAGATCTCTAAACTTAATAAATCACTTGGTGGTCTTAAGAAAATGAAAGGTAGACCAGATGTGGTTTTAGTTGTTGATCAGAACAAAGATGCTTTAGCTATCACTGAGTGTAAGAAACAAGGAAACATTTCATTGATTTCTATTGTTGATACAGATTGTGATCCAAGTGGTATTAATTTCCCAATACCTGCGAATGATGATTCGATTGGTTCTGTATCTTTTGTTTTGAAATACTTTGCAGATATCATTTCAAATGCAAAGCAAAAAACAATGAAGAGATAGGCTATTATATTTAAGTGCTAAAAGGAATTTTATAATATGAGTTTTACTGCAAAAGATGTAGCTGAGTTAAGAAGAATTACTAATGTTGGAATGATGAAGTGTAAAGAAGCTTTATCTGAGTGCAATGGTAATATTGACGAGGCTGTTAACTATTTACGTCAGAAGGGTATTGCTGGTGCAGCTAAGAAAATCGCTAATGTTGCTGCAGAAGGTATTATCGCTTCAGCTGTTGCTGCTGATAAGAAATCAGTTGCTTTAGTTGAGATTAACTGTCAGACTGACTTCGTTGCTAAGAATGATGATTTCATCGCTCTTTCTAAGAAAGTTGCTAACTTTGTTCTTGAACAAAAGACTGATAATCTTGAAACTTTACTTGCTGCTGACTTTGAAGGTAAGTCACTAAATGATTCAATTCTTGAACAAATTTCTAAAATTGGTGAGAAACTTGAATTAAGAAGAGCTGCTTTCATAGCTTCAGATACTGTTGTTGGTGCTTATGTTCACCCTGTAGGTTCTAAAGTTGGAGCTATCGTTGCTCTTACTGGTGATTCTGCAAGTGAAGAGAAAGCTGCTGATGTTGCAATGCATATTACTGCAAGTAGCCCTACTCCTGAGTTCAGATCTAGAGATGATATTCCTGCTGAGGTTATCGAGTCTGAGAAACAGATTGAGCTTGGTAAAGAAGATTTAGCTGGTAAGCCTGAAGAAATCAAGGAGAAAATAGTTGAAGGAAGAATCAACAAACTATTAGCTTCTAAGACTTTAGATGAGCAAGCATTCATCAAAAACCCTGATCAGAAAGTGAAAGATTACTTAGCTCCTGCTACTATCCAATCATTCATTTACTTGAAAGTTGGTGAGGGTGTTGAGAAGAAAGAAGATAACTTTGCTGACGAAGTTGCTTCTATGATGAAAAGCTAATTGATTTTGGTGCTGCCGCAGTGGCGGAATTGGTAGACGCGATTGACTCAAAATCAATTTCCCTCGGGAGTGTCGGTTCGAGTCCGACTTGCGGTACCAAATCTATACTAGAGAAGTCCTTGTTATATTAACAAGGACTTTTTCTTTTTAGAGCTTAGCTTGATACTTAGCTTCTAGACAGTTTGGTTAAGATAGTTTAATTTTTGTGTATAAGTATACTAGACTCTTTGCCTATAAGGCCTTAACACATTATGTCTACAGATAATAAAAACCGTTTGAAATCACTTGATGCATTGCCGCATATAGATTCAGGTTACAGGGATCTTCACTATAAAAAAGAACAGGGTTTGAGATACAAAAAGTATCTGAAGCGTTTCCTCACAGCTGATAATAAAGCTATTCACGAAGAGCTTGAGATAAGACCAGATTTATTAGATTCACTTGATATGAAGTCTCTTTTCATACTTAATGCAGCTGTAAATGGAAATGAAATCAAAGAAAAACAAATTTTCCCATTTATGCGTAATGAGTTTGTTGCCGTAAGTATAGCTAAAAGTTTAGTTGAGCTATATAAGAAAATTTATTTACACATAGATTTACCAGCAACCATTAAGAGTAACTTCTCTAAACTAAATCTATATGATTTTCTTGAGCTTTTTCCTGCTCTAGCTGCTTATTTTACTGATTTGATTTTGGTAGAGAAGATTGAAAGCTTCTACGATAAAGCGAAGGCCGTATTAGAGCAAGAAGATTTATTTACTAAGCTAGATGAGCCACTTGCAATAGAAAGGGTAAGATTACTTGCACTTTACTATAGAAGAATGGGTGATGCAGCTAAAGCTGATGAAGTTTTACTTCAGTATCGTGAGCTTTATTTACCTGATTTGACAAAGCCAGTCAAACTTAAGAAAATGCCTAATACTGAATTCTACCCCCCTAAAGAGGTTTTGAATAATTTAGGAGATCTTTATCAAGAAATCAAAGATATTCAATCAGAAGTCTGTGAATTATCTGGAGTGAATAACGATAGTTGCATGTATTTTGAATGCTCAGACTGTTGTCATAAAGACTATCCGATACTTTATTACTCTGAGTATAAATACTTGATTCAGAAAATGGAAGAAGAAGGTATGGACATTGCTGGAGCTAAAGCTAAAGCTCGCAAAATCCAAGAAGAACATAAAGCTAAGCATGGCTTTGAGTTGCAGGTAGTAAATAAACATAGACCTAGTAAAGAAGACGCGAATCCACATGATTTTAAATTCTCATGTCCGCTACTCGCTGATAATGGTGGTTGTGGTGTTCATCAGATTAGACCTATGATGTGTAGAGCTTATGGTCTTTCAAGTTCTGACAGTAGAAACGTTCAAGCTTGTAACTATTATCTTCGCCAACATCAATATAATTCCAATTCAGAAAATATTCGCTACGTTTATGATGTTAGACCATATGTGGCTATGATCGAGTCTAGTGACGAGTATCAGACAGAGCAAGATCTGGGTGAGAAACAAAAACTTTGTGGAACCTTTGTCGCTTGGTTAACTAGTGATTATTAATATTTTATTATTATTTTGAGTAGTGGCGCCTGGGTTTGTTGCTCGTGCTCCCATGGTGTTACTATCTTGAGCGTGAGCGGTTGGTTAAAAAAAATCTCAAATTCTCTTGATATAAGTGGGCGTTTAAAAAAAATTAATCAGGTTGAAGTTAGGAGAGCATCTGAGCTTAGCAATACAGAACCTAGTAATACAAAATTGGAACAATCTAAGTAAAACCAAAAAAATTCTAAAAAAGAGGAGATATATATCTTCCTTTATTAAAAAATACAGACAAAGTATTTGTATTGGTTGCTACGGATGAGAGTGGGGATTTCATATCTATAGAAACATCTGAAGTTGATAATCTTAAGTTTCAAGATAAATTTGAAGAAATTTTGAGAAATGGAGAGGTGCAAGCATTTGATGCCTATCTGATAAAAAATAAAATTTCAGATGATGATCTAGAGAAAATCTTTGCTAAAGCATATCTTAATGCTGCTGATAATAAAGAAAGACTGCTTAAATTACAATCTATTGCAACGACTCTTTTTTAAATCAAGTGGAAATTTCTAGGCATATGTTGCAGGAAATGAGCAAAGCTACTAAGTAGTATACTCAGCATTAATTTTGACATAGTCATAACTTAGGTCGTTTCCAAGAAAGCGCGCAGACCGAAGTGATTTCTCTGAAGTTTTGGCTTTAGCTTTTGATAAAGAATCTGACTCTAGGTCACCGTTATCAGCAAGAGAAATCTCAATATCAATATGCTTAGATTTTTTCATTTTCTTTGAAAGCTCACTTAGTTCGCTTTCATCTAACAAATCCTCACCATTACTAAATATCGTGATATCTAAAATCTTTAATTCCACCAATTCTGGCTTGAAGCCTTCAAGCAATTCTCCTTCCCTAGCAAAAGCTGCAAGTATTCTTCCCCAATTAGGATCTGAGCCGAAGATAGCTGTTTTCACTAACATGGAGTTGATGATATTTTTTCCTATTCTTTGAAGATTGTTTTCAGAGATAGGCAAGTCATGGAGGCGAAGATCGATAATTTTATTTACACCTTCACCATCACTAATGATCTTATAGCAAAGCTTTTCACAAAGTTCTTCTAAACTTTTAGAGAATTCTTCTTTCGAAATACTTTCTCCTAGCTGATTGTTTAAAAGAATTAGCATATCGTTAGTACTAGTATCACCATCAACACTAATATTATTGAAGCTTTTATTAGTTATTCTATTAAGTTCGTTTTGCATGAAACTTTGAGCTTCAGCTTCGTTGAGAGATTCAATTTTTTTATCAGTGATTATAAATGTAAGCATTGTTGCCATATTGGGGGCTATCATGCCTGAGCCTTTGGCGATGCCAAGCATGTTCTTCTGAGAATCTTGGCTGAATTTGGTAACCAAGTCTGTGGTTAATATAGCTTTAGCAAAATTATTAATTTCTTCAAAATGATTTTTATTATCAAAAATAGATTCAGTATTCTTTTTGCTACGTGAGGCAATCTCAGAGATAGAATTAACAATTTTATCTACTGGAAGTTTTCTACCTATAACTCCCGTACTTGCGGAGAGTACTTCTGCTTCTAAATTAAATCTAGATTTAAGTTCTGAGCGCATCAGTAAATCGTGTTTATTACCAGCTTTACCGGTTGAACAGTTAGCATTACCAGAGTTAACTATTAATCCAGAAATCTTCTTCCCTACTAGGTCTTGGTTATTACTTACACAGTAAGCTTTCAGGGCGTTTTTGGTAAAAACTCCAGCCCAAATACAAGGACTTTCAGATTTGATAATTCCTAAGTCAAGAATTTTTTTTTTAGTTTCTTCTGTTTCAGGAAGGTTTGAATAATTTTTTACTCCAGAGGCATCGCTCTCTAAGCTAAAGCCTGAAGGGATCTCAGAAATATAAGCTTTAGCATCTAACCTATAGCCCTCCGCTGCAAGTTCCAGTGCCTGTGGGATTAATTCATAGCTATAAGCTTTGAAACCTTGTTTAAGCAGTACAGCTTTCTCTTCTTCATTAGGTACTTCAGCCTCTTGAAGAGCTACTACCATAATTTCTTCTAGATCATTTTCAGTTTCTTCAGCTCTTAAATACAGCTCAGTGATTGGAATAAAGTCTATTCCTTTAGGGCTTGAGCCTGTAAGGTTGAAGTGGTCAACAATTCTAAACTGTTTAGTTTCTCCAAGCTCAGTTAAGGGGACTATTGCGACTGATATTTCTTTTGTTTTCATGAGTTTGTTATTTAATTTTAATTTTCTAGTTTTATAATTTTTGGATTTATATTTGGAACGATATTTTTAGTCCAACAACCAAAGCGGTTGAAACCTATGACTTTGAAGCTTTAGTGATTCTACTCCGAATAATGATTTCAAATCAGGTAAAGTAAATTTAATCCCAAATAAACTATCTAAGCTTGATAGTTCACCTTTCTCCCAAGTCTTTTTGAACTTAAGTTCTGTCGCTTTCTCGTATTCGTAGTTCTTGGCTAAAATTTCTTTACTGATGTTTTTAGCATCTTCAAGAGTGCCGATATGATCGACTAAACCAACTTCCTGAGCTTGCTCTCCTGTGTAAACTAATCCTTGAGCAATTTTCTCTAATTTTGCTCTCTCTATCCCTCTTCCAGATTCGATATCATCGAGGAATTGATTGTAACTATTATCTAGTAATTTTTGGAATATAATTTTTTCTTCAGCTGTCAGCTCTCTTTGACCAGAACCTAGATCCTTGAATTTACCTGCTTTGAAGGTTTGATCTTTGAGCCCAAGCTTCTCCATTAAACCTTGGTAATTTAGTCCCTGACTAATAACTCCGATACTTCCTGTAAGTGTACCTTTGTTAGCAACAATAGCATCAGCTGCACTTGCGATATAGTAACAGCCACTAGCACAGACATCTCCCATAGAGACTATAACTGCTTTCTTCGCTTCTCTAAGTTTTTTTACGCTTTGGTAAATCTCCTGACTCGCTGCAACTGTACCTCCTGGACTATTAGCTCTAATCAATACGGCTTTAGTTTTTTTGTTTTCCAGTGCTTTCTTTAATTCAACTTTACAGGAAACAGCGTCAGTGTTTGCTTGGAAAGGGTTCTTCCTAGGAACACCATCAAATATAGGTCCTTCTAATGCAATCACTGCGATGTGATCTTGAAGACCTGTAAGGTTAGATAATATCTCTTGTTTTTTGGAATCTTCAGAGCTGAGTTTCTCGTTACCTTGGTTAAGTGCAATTAAGCCAAGGACAGATGAGAAGAGGCATAGACCTATTAAGATGATCACGACTAGTATTTCTCTTTTTTCCTGCTTAATCATATTCATAATAGATATTGTAACTTTAAATGGCTTTCTGTAGCCTTTTTTGTTACAATAGTTTGCAATGATGAAGAAAAAATTAAAAGCTATGGTGCTTGCAGCTGGAATC
Source organism: Candidatus Caenarcanales bacterium (assembly GCA_022447685.1). Taxonomy (GTDB): domain Bacteria; phylum Cyanobacteriota; class Vampirovibrionia; order LMEP-6097; family LMEP-6097; genus DT-14. The sequence continues at coordinate 38,411 of JAKVAO010000014.1, forward strand.
GGATCCAGACTCGAGCCACTAACCTCGTGTGTACCGAAACCTCTTGTGCAGATCGCAGGAAGACCAGTAATGGAGCATATTTTGCTTCTACTCAAGAAATATGGAGTAACTGAAGTTGTTTCTAATACTTATCATTTAGGTGATAAGCTTCAGGCTTATTTTTCAGACATTAAAGAAAGAGAAGGAATAACTTTAAATTTTGTAAATGAACCGAGACTCTCTGGAGTAGCTGGTGGTATCAGAAAATGTAGATCTTACTTAGAAGGTTCTACTGCACTTATTATTATGGGTGATGCTTTAACTAATGTTGATTTAGGTAAACTCTATGAAGCTCATAAAAAAGCAGTTGTTGAGAAGGGGGCTAAAGTTACAATCGCACAGATGCAGATTGAAGATACGACTCAGTTTGGTGTGATAGTTACTAATGAAGAAGGTAGAGTTACTAATTTCCAAGAGAAGCCGAAAGCTGAAGATGCTCTCTCTAACTGGGCTAATACTGGTATTTATTTCTTTGAGCCAGAAGTTTTAGATATGATTCCTTCTGAAGAAGAGGCGCCTGAGTATGATGTTGCTGGTGATTTATTTCCTAAGCTTTTAGCAAATGACGTTTATGTGCAGGCTGTTGCTGTCGATGAAGATATTTACTGGGCTGATATTGGTACTCCTAAGCAGTATATAGAGACTATGCAAGATATCGCTGCAGGTAATGTTAAGTTTGATAGTTTTAAAGATTTAATTAGAACTAGTGACATCGACTCTTCTGCAAGGCTTCTTGGCGATAACGAAATTGGTGATAACACTAGTATCGCTGCTGGAGCTGAAGTCAAGAATTGTGTTGTGTGGGATAACGTTAAAATTGGCGAAAACGTTAAGCTTGAAGAGTGTATTGTAATCTCTGATGTTGAGCTTGCGAGTGGTGAAACTCACGCTAATAAAATTTTGGTTACTGAAGTTCCTGTTAAGGCTTAGTGCTTGTTATAATAAATTCTCATGAAGATTGGAGTACCTAAGGAAATATTAAATAGTGAAAATCGTGTTGCCATAACCCCTACTTGGGCAAGGTCCTTACACGAAGCTGGACATGAAGTTTTTGTTGAAACTAATGCTGGTGTTGGAAGTAGTTTTCACGATGATGCTTACCAGAAATCTGGAGCAGTTGTCGTTGATTCAGCTGAAGAGGTTTTCAAAAAATCAGATATTATCCTTAAGGTTAAACAGCCTTTGGAGCAAGAGTATAAGCTTATTGAAGAGAGACATATACTTTTCACTTATTTACACCTTGCTTCTAGTGAGACTTTAACTAAAGCACTTCAAGACACTGGTGCTCACTGTATAGCTTATGAAACTATAGAAGACAGAGATGGTCGTCTTCCATTACTTAAGCCTATGTCTGAGATTGCAGGGCGTATGTCGGTTCAGATTGGTGCGAGATTCTTAGAGAGAGGAATCCGTGACAATCATCCAGGTAGAGGGATTTTGCTTGGTGGTGCTTCTGGTGTACCTCAGGCTACTGTAACTATTCTTGGTGCTGGAATAGTTGGTAAAGCTGCTTTGAAAATCGCAGTTGGTATGGGTGCTTACGTTAATGTAGTCGATAATAACCTCAATGCTTTATCACAGATAGATGATCTTTATGGTAGTCGTGTTACTACTGTATTTAGCACTTCAACTTCTATTGAGCAGCGAGTTTTGAATTCTGATTTGCTTATTGGTGGTGTGCTGATTACTGGTAAGAAAGCGCCTAAGCTTGTGAAAGAATCTATGATCAAAGCAATGAAATACGGTTCTGTAGTTATAGATGTTGCTGTTGACCAAGGTGGATGTATGGAAACCAGTGAAGTTACTAGTCATGAGAATCCAGTTATTGTAAAGCACGATGTACTTCATTACGGTGTTGCTAATATGCCAGGTGCTGTTCCTAATACTAGTACTCACGCGCTTTGTAATTCGACGATGCCTTACCTAATGAAACTTGCAAATAGAGGTATAGATGCTCTAGACGAAGACCCTGGATTCAAAAAAGGTCTTAATATTGCTAAGGGTAAATTGCTCATAGATATTTAAACTTTAGTCTTGGTTTTTTAGCTGTTTTCTTAACTTAAATATAATTAAAAACTGTTAATAAATAATTGTGTGCGTTGGATCAAGTTTAAGAAATTAGACTTGGGAATACAAATTTAATTTGGGTTTACTTACAGATTTAGTCTTAATCGGCTTTGTGTAATGTGTGTATTCAGTAAGTTTGCTTAAAATTAACATATTTAGCAGCGGTCATTGAAGAGAATGAATTTGATATCAAATATTGTTACCTGCTTTAAGTGGGTGTGTGGCAGGTGATGATGATTTCAAAGTTAGTCGATGACTGTTAAGAGTTTTAATAGGACTCTTAAGGAGGAAAATTGCTAGACAACGTGAACAATATGGATAATAAGTACGCTATGCTTGACCTGACTCAGGGTATGATAGTTGAGGATCAAACTACTGTTTAAAAACAACTAGTAGGTGCTGATACCGAAGCTAGTCCTGGTGAAGTTAGACATAGTCTTATGACAGCTAAGCTACTTGCAAATGAAATAAGAACCGGGCAATTAGCTGATTATGATGATCAGAAAGAATCTCAGAAAGCTCGTGAAGCAACTCTTGGCTTAGCATCCGTATCGAACTAGGGTAGAAAATTAGTGCGTGTAAAAGTGGACAGCTATTGCTGTCCCTTTGCCGTTTACGGAATCGCTGGAGGAATCGTAAACACAGTTTTACCTAACATCAAATTAGTTAGTTCTTCTAAATTCATTTGATAGTTTTCTGACTGAGTGCTTATAAGAAATTCATGAATCTCAGGAATAGTTGGAATTGTAATCTCACCACCATGCTTTTCATTTATATTTTTATTCAAAACTGCGATTGTTTCAGGACCATGAGGGTAATCCGGTATATCACTTGGTACTTCATATTTTGCAAGCAATACTTCATCTATAGCTTGACGAAGAAATTGATTTAAACTTTCGTATCTCATATCAGGTTTGTACATAAGAAGAAATATTTCTTTCAGATATCGCTTCGTCATTAATATCAATCTTGAATACTGTAGGTTCAAGAATTTGACTTGCTTCTGGGTATTTTTCGACTAATCTTGCAATTTCAGCTAAATTTTCTTCTTTAATAACCTTGCTATTGCCAGGTGGTGGACTTGGTTTCTTATTACTCTCGACAACCAAAGGTTTACTTTCTTTACCACCAGGTCTCGAAGCCACATCAGAGTCGAGGATTCTAGGACCTAAGAATAAACCTCCACCAACTAAAGTTATTATGCCAAGTCCAATGCCTCCTGCTTTTAGAATCTCTTGTTGAAATTGAGCTCCTTTGGAAGCCGCGTGTTGTAATCTAAAATACTTAGATTGAATATCAGATCTTTCCTGTTTAGTCTTCTGTTCAGTATTATATTCTCGAATCGTTTCCAATCCTTCAAATACCTCTGGCTTTAACTTTTGTGCCACCTCTGATAATTTATCTTTCATTTGCTGTTCCTTCAGCTGATATAACTCACCATTACTAGGTATAGAAATATCAGTATCATTGAGTGATAATCCTTCTGGTGATTTAATCTCTATATAGGTTCTGATCTCTTCTGGGAGTGGTTCTGAGAGTTGATAATATTTCAAACCATTTAATTCAGTTACTTTTTTTGGTTGAATATTATATGCTAATAAAATTTCTTCAATAATTTGGTTAGCTCGTTTTACATTACTCTCTAGTTTTTTGTTTGAATTTGTAACAGCAAAAGTATTGATTTCTTCGGTACCTTTTCTAATTCTTAACCCTAAAGCATCAGGTATTATTATTTCCCTTTCAGACATTGGTACCGGAGGAATAACTAAATTTATATCTTCTCCTACAACATAGACTCCATCTTTTTTATCGAGTGGAGCCGTTATTAGCAAGGAAAATATACTCAGTAAGTAAATTAGTTATCTCAGCATTAGCAAGACTTGTACCTGTTACTTGCTTAATAAAAGATCTTGGAGAACTAATTTTCCCTGCTTTCATTTCAACAGTTTCTCCTTCCTTTGGATATAAAGCTTGAAAGCCTATGCGAAGAGATTTTTTTAGAGCTTCTTGATCCAGACCATTTTCAAAATACTTATTGAAAAGTTCAGTAATCTCAGCTGAATTTCTATTTAAGTTTGATTGAATTTGCAACATTGTTTTTTGCTGTTCATATTCAGTTTTCTGCTCTTATAAAGCTTTAGATAGATTGTTTTCATATTTTTCTTCGAGCCGTTTGTATTTTCTCTTGTAGATTTTCTTATTTTGATCAAGTTCTTGATCTTTCAGGGCAAAAGCACTAAAGATTAAGAAATACCAAGGAAATGTTCAAGGTTTTGAATATTAAAGAGTGCTAATTTTTG
>JAKVAO010000140.1 GCA_022447685.1 Candidatus Caenarcanales bacterium
TGATTAATTTGATTGACTAATTCTATACTAATTCTTTTCCTGAAGTGGACTAGCATTGACGCTTCTACTGGTGGCTCTTGTTGATAACAAGTTAAACCTATAAAGTATTGTAAATAAGGATTTTCGCTAATCTGTTGTATAGTTTCTCTATCACTTGTTCCTAACTTTTCCTTAATAATTAATGTTCCTAATGCCATTCTAAATGGTTTGGCTGGCGCACCTTTTTCTGGTGAAAAAAGTTTAGCATATTCTTCCTCAAAATCATCCCAAGGTATTAATTCAGCCATGATCACCCAACGATTATTTGGAGATAATTTTCCTTCAAAGGGTAATTGAAAATTTTCTGGGGGTGGCGAAGGCTGCTCCTCTTTACGATACATTTGTTCTTGCTCGGCAACTGTGAGGTGTGTCTACCAATTTTAGCGGTTTTTAGCCCATGAAGCTGATCTTTTTTCCGAGCGCGAATATGGCTGTAACCTTTTTATCATCAGAGTTAAGCTTTTATTCAGCAAACCCTAATTACTTTAAATCGTTTTTGCTGTAGAGGAAGAAAATCTTTGATCTGTTTATATTGCCTGACATCATCAAAAATAATTAAGGTATCTTCTTCTCCCCAATTCTGCCAACAGTGTTTTACCCTATCTTCTAATTCGCCTTCTTCTAATATAGAAATTTTTAAATAGTTCTGAGCAAAGTTTAATATCTGTGTCCCTACATTACCTTGATCTGCTACATTTACCCAACAAATTCCTGACTTATAACTACAGTCTTCTAAAGTCTTATCTCTATCAGTCAAGGCATACTGTAAAGCTAACTCAGTTTTTCCTATTCCTCCCATTCCAGTTAGAGTAGAAATAGCAATTCTTTCTGATTCTTGTAGCTGTATATGTAGTTTTTCTAATGCTGTCTCTCGTCCCACAAATTGAGGGATTCCACTTCTAGGTAAATTATAAGGATTTTTTTTTACCATATCCTTATCAGGCGACTGCTTTCATGTAAAGTAAAAAGTTGGATTTTTTACAGTTCCATAATTAACAATACCAACATTATTCATAATATTAATAACTTCAGACTTAGACTTATTGTCTTCAGCTATCTCTGTAGCTAAATTTTTAATTTCATCATCATCTTTTATGGTTTTAGCCATTACTTCAATCACTTCTGGTAAAGCTTCAGTATTATCTTGAGAAGATATAAGCTTAAGATAAGTTTCAGGAACGTTCTGTTGCAATAGTTCACTAAGACGTTTTAAACTTCCGTCCAGTGCATTTTTGCCGACCTTAGTTAAGGCTCCTGTCAAAACAATGGTGACTATTCCAGCAATGGTAAGTGGTTCCATAATACTAAACTTGAGTAATTGAAATCGAAGTGTAGTGAAGTATCTCGATAATTAACATTATACACGAATGCCGCTAAGTTATGGGTCAAAATTACCGTGAAGGCGAAGGAATGATGCTGGTTTGAGCCTCGTCAAAAAGGATAACTTAGCGGCATTCCACTATACACTAACGAACTTCCCCAAGCTGTTTAATATATTGAACTAACTGTTTAGCTTCTTGCCGTCCGAAATTACTCGTGAGGACGAGTTTGATTTTCAATGTATTTTCTGAGAGTAGAAATAGTTACACCACCACAAGAAGCTATGAAGTAAGAACTATTCCAGAAAACCTCTTTCCAATAAAATTTATTGATTTGCTCTGGGAATTCCTGCCTTAATTTACGACTAGAGACACTTTTAAAATTATTGACAAACTTGCTTAACTCCATAGCAGGATGGTATTGGAAAATGGCTAAATCCCAGCAAGTTTTTTTAATGGCGATCGCATCGTCTAATGGAGTGATCGCTAATCAATAAGTTTTCTGGTAATGTCTTCCAAAATTCTATTGATAATTAATTTAAAAACTAAGTTCAATTATTATCCCTAACTTGATGTTCACAAATGGCTTACGTTCTAGTGAGGCAATAGTGCTAAGAAGTCTTGCCTCACTAAATTACAAGTTGGGGCAAACAAAACAAGGGCTTGATTATTGTGAACAAGCTCTGAGGCTTGCCACCGAACTGAAGATTCCGTTAATCAAAGATTGCTTAGACCTAAAAGCTTTACTTACAACATCTGTATTATAGACTTAGATAGACCATTTAATTTGCAAGAGAGCTAAACCGACAATAAATGAATCACAAAACCCAATACTTTGCTAAAGTACATAAGGTGTGATATTTAAAGCGAGGATTTTATGGGATAATTAGATCGGTAGATAGGAAACTGCCGAAGGCGGTATATCCAGACTATTGTATTATAAGGAGTGAAGATGGATACAGAAATTTCTCCGTTGGAACTGGCGTTACAGAAACGATTGTCAAAGCTTAAGCCAAAGACTCAGACTCCTGGGTTCTTGCGCTCAGTGGTTGAACGTCAATCACTACGGATTGAATCAGCGTTGGGGATGGGCTACAGTTATGATGAGGTTGCGGAGATTTTTTCGGAACAGGGGTTTAAGTGCAAGGGGTCTACCCTGAAGAAATATCATCTCCAAGCGAAGAAGCTTTTAGATGACAATAATTCGTCGCCTATTCCAGAATTACCAGAGAAGAAAGAAGCCAGTCAATCAACGCAAAAAAAATCATAGGTCTAGTTCCTCTTGAAGTTCAGCTTCGGTGTATTGCAGAGACGAGACTTTATATCGACTAAGAGCGTTGATAAACTCAGCACGAGTTAATCCAGCGATTTCTGCTGCTTTTCCCTGGGAAATTTCACCCAGTTCGTACCATTAGCTATTCGCATTTCTTGAACGAATTCCTCTGGAGCTTTCCGTAGGGATGAAAAAACCGTTGTCGGTAGTTGAATTTGAATCGTTTTCATGGATTTTATGTTTAATAATTTAACCCTAATACTACCCTTTTTCTAATGAGTCTTCTGTCAGATAACGTTCCAGTGCATCCGTTACCAACTTATTCAGATTGAGTCCTCGTTGTTGGGCAAATAATGCCGCCTGACGGTGCATTTTGCTTCCTACACGCACATTAAAACTTCCCTTAAATGGCTTCTCTGGTTCAATTCCTTTTTCATCACAAAGAGCCAAATAATCATCTATTACTCCTTC
>JAKVAO010000141.1 GCA_022447685.1 Candidatus Caenarcanales bacterium
TCATGAATAACTAGATTTGGCCAGAGCTAGACCTATTTGTTTACATAATCTTTATTTTTTACCTGAGTAGTTACAAGTGGAATAATGGACAGAAGTATAGAAGAATCTGTCAGGTAGTGCTTTCAAATCAAATCTTCGATTAAATCTATATTGAAATTCAGCAAAATACTTAACTAGATACTTCTCAGAAACACAGTGATGAATTCCTCCAATAAAGCTTTTCAGGTTAGCAATCAAGGTATTAATAGAATTGAATTTTTTATAATTTTCTTTTTTATTCCCCTTGCTCATATTTGTTCGATAATGCTCGTAATCTTCTGACTCAGAAAAGAAGTTAAAAGCATTTAAAGCATCTGAAAAAACTTTAGCTCCTTTAGCTAGAAACTTTTTTGCAAAATTTGCTACTCCTGCTTTGGTAAATGATTTTAGAGGTTTCAACTTTACTTTTAAAGGGTGTCCTTCCTCATCAGTGCTTACTGCAGCTAAAAAAGCTTGCTTATTCTCAGAACCTCTTCCAGATTTCCCTTCATGTTTCCCACCATAGTAAGCATCATCGATTTTAATCAAGCTTTCTAATTGAGTTCCATCCCCTCGTGACTCCATTAATGCCATAATTTTCAACTTCATTAAATGAGCTGTATCTTCTTTTACATTTAGCTTTCTCATTAGATCTAAGGTTGAGATACCTTTTTTACCTTGAGTCATAAAATAAATAGCTAGAAACCATTTCTTTAAAGGAAGTTTAGTCGATTGAAACATAGTACCCACCAGTAAATGATTGCGATGCTTACAGCCATTTGATTTACAGCGATAAAATAGACGACCATTTTTTGTTTTAGATTTATAGTATTTTGTGCCGCCACATTTACTGCAGATAAAACCTTTACCCCACTTGAGTTTTTCTAAGTAGCTCTCACACTTTTCTTCACTGTCAAAGCGTTCTAGAAAATCTATTAAGCTTATACCTTTTTGCTTTTGAATATTATTTGCCATAACCCTATTCTACCTTACAAAAGTAAGATTCGGTAATTTAAGGCTGTTTAGAGGGGTATCAGATATTCCTTTGCTGCATCAAGCACACTCATACCCTCATTCTTCACCTTATGCAATAGAATCTCCCAGTCTGATTCCGATATCTTTGACATATTCTTAAACTCCTTTTTCTTTAAAAGTGGAATATATGGTCTATTTTACTGGGGGCATGCCACTTTCGAAATGGAGCTTTTATAGCTGAATACTTTCCATCAGAACAAAAAGAATTTCTTCGTAATTCATTAAGTGATGAAGCTATAGGGAAACTATCTACCATTAAACATGAAATAGCTTCTGAATTTGAGAAAGATTCACCTAATCTTAGAGGAATTTATGACACTTATAAGAGATTCCATAACCTCGGTTTTGTTGACAATCAAAGCTTTGAGAACGTGAAAGAGAAAATTCGAGGCTTAGTTCCAGCTCAAGTCGAAAAATTTCGAGAACAAGCCGTGAATGATAAAGATCCAAGTGAATTTTTACATAAAATAACTTACTATTTTGAGCTTTTGATTAAATATGATGTATTCCCTGAAGATGCTATGGCTAAATTTAAAAATGCTGTGAAGGAAGGAGCTTTAGCAGTAGAAGCGCCAATGGGAGAAATGACTAGAAAATCTTATGTCACTGATATAAATAAAGCTTTAGTTAAATATGGATTTTTAGAAGAAGCTAAACAGATGGCGGCTAGAGGCGTGAAAATGGGAGAGACTGGGCTAACACAAATGGCTTATTGTGCCAATAACTTCCCTAATCATGAAGTTGATTTAACTCCTTATTTTGATGAAAATGACTTATTCAAGCTTGGCTTGATTAAGCAAAAGCTTTTAGAACTGCCAGAATCAAATATTAGTGAAGTTGAGATTGTAGATTTTAATGATGATCATGGTCTTCCCTCTGAAATCATGGATTTAATCAAGTCTAGAGCGACAGACCATCAAAAAATGGAGGGACTTACTATGCGCTTTCATCACATACCAATAAAGAAATTTAATGATATAGGAGCATTGAATCAAATCGGTTTTATTAAAGATGATGAATACGAAAAAATTATGGATGAAATGTATGAGTTTTATGATTTGAAAGATGATGAATAAACTCAGATGGTCTAAATCTTTTTTTGATTTTTATTTGTATGAGTTTTAAATTAAAGTAACTAAATTTTTAATAAGCAAATCAATATCTTCAAAATTATTATAAACATGAAGAGATATTCTTAAGCCTTCCCCTCTAGCTGAACAGACAACTTTATGCTCAAATAATTTCTGACATATTTCTGGAGTATTAGTAAACTTAACTATAGTAATTCCTGATTGATTTCCTTCAGGAGAAATTATTGCAAGATTTATTTTCCTTAATTCCTGCCATAGATAAGTTCTTAATTCAGATATTCTTCTTTCGATATTCTCGATACCAATTGAATTGAAAAAGTCTAATGCTGCTCCAAGAGAGAAGATATTAGGGAAATGCTGACAACCAAGTTCTAGTGATGATGCATTATTTTTGATATCAAAGGTTTGATTATCCATGAGATCTGGATCTATAGTGCTTTGCCAGCCTGCATTTAGCAATTTCACCTTCTTATTTATTTTCTGGTTAGAACCATCTAAAAGTTCTTCGTTTATAAATAAGCCTCCAATTCCGTAAGAAGATCCACTTATGACCTGTAGATAGTAGAAAGTCAATATTTGCTTTTCGTACATCTACTTTTTGGACTCCTATTGCTTGAGCAGCGTTTACAATGAAGATCAAACCTTTTTCTTTACAGAATTTTCCTAGTTCAATTATGTCTTGTTTATACCCTGTACAGTACTGAACATAGCTAGCTACTATGATCTTAGTTTTTGGATTAATATGTTTTTTGATTTCTTGAATAGAAAAAAGGGCATTGCTAAATACTAGCAGTTATTTAATAATATAAGTATGATTTCATGTAAGCGTTGCGGCAGTAGAGAGAAAAT
>JAKVAO010000142.1 GCA_022447685.1 Candidatus Caenarcanales bacterium
TAAGTCTAATTCTGAGGCTGGACTTGATAATATTATTCCTCTACATAAACTGGCTTCCTAATTCGAGGGGTTGACAAGTTGATGAAGAATACTATATTACTGCTGAATATTTACTTAATTTAGCCTCAAATGCTGCCGATTTGTTTGAAAGTTCTGAACTAGAGGAAAAAAGAGAGCTTATACAATTGACACTTCAGAACTTGCGCATAGATGACGAAAAGATAGCATACGACTGGGTTGAACCTTTCGATGCTATCTTTAATTGTACTCGTCGTCAAGAATGGCTCCCCGTAATCGACTCAATTCGAACTGATATAGAAGCTACTCCTAAATTTGTCTTTGATCATATTGAAGAAATTGTTAGTAAGAATTATGATGAAATTGCTTTGAAAAGGGCTTGATACAGCGGTTTTAATCACTACTAAGTTTTGTGATCACTAAGGCTAGGGGATAATCTTGGTAACGAGTGATTTAATTAATCTCTATTTAAGCGATTAAAAAGTTGCTGAAATAGTTTGAAGACTTCATCTTCTTTTGGGATCTCAGCAAAAGCTAATGCTGACATCTCAGTCTTATAAACTCTAGCTATTTTTAACCAAATAGAATCAAAATCTTGAATAATTGGTGAGTCTTGGTAAGAGAATTTTTGCCAACCAATAGGCTCATCAAAAAGTTTTTTATCATGTTCCCAAAGTTCATCAAGTAAAGATCTAAACTTGTCAGATTTGATAAAAGCTTTTCCCTTGTTAGAGTTAAGCAAATAGTATAAGTCATAGAAATGTCTAATTTTTCTAGATATGTTCTTCAGTAAATCTTTTTCAAATGAAGTCCTAAACAAAGATACTAGCTTTTCAAGCATAGTCTGGTTTGCGTCAAGTACATTGATAGATATTGGTTCTAGCTTATAGTCTTTGATCATTTCATACTCTTGCTTTTCCATAAGAAAATCATAAATAAAACTTGCAATATTAACTTTGGAGTAAGGAAAAGGGTTTGCAAAAGAATTAATCTCAATAATTAGGTTATTACCGTAACTAGGATAAAGACTTGGATACTGATAGTAAGTCTTTCTAAATCTAGACCCTTTACTAGTAAGATCATCATTTGTTATTTTCAGATCTGCTGTAATAGTCTTTTCAACAGAGCGAATTAAATTCTTAACCTGGTTGCCAGCTTTGGAATCATCATGAATCATTGCTAAATCAATATCTTCAGAAAAACGCTTAATTAATTTGTGGGCTTTAGTTAAAGAAGTACCACCTTTAAAAACTACTTGATCTAGGTATTTAGAACAGCTAAGTTTAGCTAGGGTGTCAGTAATCCAATAATCCTTTTCAATAAACTCTTCACGAATATTCAAGTATTGAGACGCAGCACGAATAGTTTGAGAGAAAAGCTTTTGATCATCATGCAAATTCATAAGATACCCCAGTTTGGTGATGATTTGATAACGCTTTCAATATTGTAGTTCTTGTAAGTTGTAACTTCATTAAGTGAAGCTTTTAGTTTAGCTAATTCTGAACCATCAAACTTTAAGTCCTCAAGTATAGATCCTAAAAGTGCTCGAGTTGCTGGAGAATATTTCAAGCTTAAACTTACCAAAAGACTCTGTGCTTGCTTATCAAGATCCTTTATCAAGGATTTCATTCTCTTGATAGCATCTTGATTAGTGGTATCTGGTATAAGCTTTAAGTTTTTTAAAGAGTCTAGAAGCTGCAAGTGATAGATATTAGTTTTAGTTATTTTATTTTTCTGAAGCACAAACTTAACCTTGAAAACACCTCTTGATAACGAGGACTTAGGACTATTTCTACCAATCTCAATAATATGGCTATTCTGACTAGTGAGACTAAGCTGATTATATATACTGAGTCCTGTTAAATAGCCAATCAGCTTAGAGTCTTTCTCTAGTAAATCTTTTACTACCTGTTGGTGTGGTGGCTCCAGCAGTCCAAATCTACTTGATTCTGACTTATAAAATTTACCCTTAGACAGCTTATTAATTTCACCATTATGAGCCATACGATTTAGAGCTTTGATGACAGACTCTTTGCCATGCACCTCTGTATTAAAATCACAGTACGTGAATACATAGCCTTTGGCTAATCTGCCAATCTTCAATCTTATTTCTTCAGTAGCTTTCATTTATTTTCGTGGGGTAACCTAACATTAATTAATGTCCAGTTTATCACATTAAAAACTGGACATTTTATGTTTTTATACCCAAGAATTAGGTAAAATGTTGGTAACCAGTAAATGATTTTCATTTACAGAGTCATTTCTGCAAATCATGGAGACGAACAAAGAAGCACAAAGGTACACAAATATTGGTAAAGATGGAGAAGATTTCATATCTGATCTATCAAGGATTACTTTCTTGAAGGATTGGACATTTCCAAATCCCATCAATCCTAAAACAAACAAAGAGATATGTGACATATTAATTGCTTTTGATAACTCTATAACAATTATTCAAGTTAAGAATACAAAACCAAAATATAAAAATGATTTAGTCACATTTAAAACACAGGATATTAATAAAAATCTAAAACAATTAGATGGAGCCTACAGATATTTTAAAGACAATGATGATAAGTCTCTTGAATGTGTGAATCTTCATGGGCAGATACGCAGCTTGCAAATTAAAGATTTCACTTCTTATAGGTTAATTTCTGCTTTTACTAGCAAAGAAGAGTATGATGGAATGAATATGTTCAAAAGAAGCCCAAGAGGTCTTTTTGTTCATTGCTTTGATAGAGCTTTTTCTTTAATATTATTTCAAGAACTAGATACTCATAGCGATTTAATAAATTACCTCGATAAAAGAGAAAGTTTTTTAAATCAAGACGTGAGCAAATTAATTAATGGTAGAGAAGAAGAGCTACTTGCAAGTTATATGTTCAATATAGTGGACTGAAAAAATCAAACAAGCAATACCTAACTTGAGAGGTGTGTTGACTTAAAATAATAAGGGGAAAACA
>JAKVAO010000143.1 GCA_022447685.1 Candidatus Caenarcanales bacterium
ATCAACCCACTTAATATAAGACTTTATTTTTTCTGCCAACTCATCTTGCAATCTATAATATTCGTCTTTTGCATCTTGATATTCCCCTCTCTCGCAAGCTAAAACTTTTTCTACTTCTTCAGCCTTATCAGTATTTGGTGTGTTTTTATTCCAATATTTAGTAAAACTTTCTTTTAAAACATAGGGTGACAATTTAAGCAATGTTAACTCTAATTCAATAATCTGATTTTTAGCTTGCTTCATTCTTTCCGACTCTGCAGCCATTTTTTTCTTATACTCTGCTTGGTCTTTATCTATTTGCTCTTCAACTAATGCGTTATGCTTTAATATTTCTTTCCTTCTTTCCGCCTTAGTAAGTTTTTTACCACCATCTCCCCCTTCATCACCATTAGTAGGTGTCAATCCACTTGGGTCAACAAAATAAATAGGATTATTCCCAAACCCAGCATAAGGTGATTCAAAAGGTCTCAGAGCTGCTAATGGGGTTGCCCCGCGGGGCATTATTTACGATTAACAAAAACTAAATATTCTCTATCCAACCAAGCTTCTTCGCCTATCTGCTCAACAAAGGATTTACTTGAATAAAAAAGTTTTATTCTGTTCATTCCCTTTTCAAGTTCAATATTTAATTTAGATGGTTCATTTACTTCATAGTATATTGTATCAGATTGAATCCCATCCATAGAATAAGCAACTTTTATTTCATCAACTCCTCTACCTTCACAAATTAATTCACCTTTTAAATTTATACTAGAACTACCTATATTTATAATTTTGGACAAATTATAATTCCAATTAACATAACAACTATTCTCTTTTGATATATTTCCTAAAGAATCAAAATCTGTCCAATCTTGCAATAAGTATTCCCCCTTGTTAAACCTATAAGAACGAATCTCTGAAATATGGTTATTTTTATATCTACAAACATAATTCAAAAGAGTATCGTTGTAAAATGTATAGGTTTGAAATGTATCCAACGTATTACCTAGTAAAGAGAAGCATCTTCCTTGTTTATGTCCATTGATATCTAAATAATTATATTCATAAATATTATTCACAGTATCTATTGATTTCACTAATCTTATAGCTTCATCTTCTTTCTTTTCAGCAATTCTACCTTGTGATTCTTCTTTATCAATACATCCTGATAACACAAATAAACCGTATACTAAAAAAGAAGATTTTATTATTTTATTCATATTTCAAATTTACTCTATTAATCTTGCTTTACTTGACTCAATAGCAGTCTTTCCGTTATAATCTTTAGAATGAACCATGTAAATTACTCCAGAGGCAGTTCTATACCTTATCGAATCACCAAAAACATCTCCAATCCCTCCTTCAGTCTTATGTATCAAAGGTTCTTTTACCGCAGCATTTATAATTTTACAAGTACCATAGCTTTTCGTACCTAATTTAACTCCATCATGAATTTTTTTTCCAGCTTTTAACTCGGAAGCTATTATTTTACCCGCTAAATCTAAATCTTTTTGTGTTCTTGACAAATGTTTTTTATAGTTTTCTGGATTTAATGGACTATCTTTCCATGAAGAAGGTCTAGATGAAGAAACACCTGGATTAGCAAAATCAAATAACATCCCCCATCCTTCATAATCATTCTGTTTTACATCTCCAGTTGAATACAACTTATCTTTCTCATCTGTCCACTCATCTCCATCAGTTCTAAATTCAAAACCACCTCTAGTAGTTCTATTTATACCTCTAGCTCTTTGAATCCCTCTATCTAACCATCTACCAAACCTAGTGAATAAACTTCCTTTGGATGAACTCTTATTACTAGATAACCAATCTACAATAGCTGCTTTAGTTGCTTTTTTATGAGCTCTTTGATTAGCTCTAGTTTTTCTTCCATAAGAGTCATGCCAAGTTGCTACAAATCCTCTTTGGGCGTCTATTTTCCCATACCTTCTTATAAACCTCTTCATCCATCTAGATGCTTCATCCCCATCTTCTATTCTGGTACATCTTAACTTCCTATCATAAGTTTTCTCATCATCCCCAGGTCCTGCACCTCCACCAAGGTAATCAATAACACTAATAGGTGAATTAGCATGATAAACAAAAGGACTCTGCCAAGGATACTCTGGAGTTCTAGGGTCAAGAGATTTCATTCTACCAAGTCTTGGGTCATACTGTCTAAGACCTAAATCATAGCTATTTCCTTCTCCATGTACTTCATCATCTCTCTCAGCACCATTAAACCCATACCTATACTCCTCACTTTGTTTATTTCTACCCGGCATTAGCATACCGTAGGGGTAGTAGTCTGATACCGAGTGTATTTTTGCTTTATATCTATCTACAGTATTATCAGTAGAGTTTGCCGATAGTAATTGTTTAATATGAGTTCCTAATGGATTACCATTTACATCTGAACCAACATAAATAAATTCTGTATCTCCATAAGCTGTTACTACTTCAATGTATTCTCCTGTACTAGCAGAACCGTCATACTCATATTCGTTTACAGCAACTTTTCTATCTGATATTACTGTTAGTACATTGCCTAAATGGTTTGATAATTCGTACACTTTACGGTCTACTGCTCTTTCTTTTAGCTCTTCATTGTAGGCTGTTAGGCTTTCGCTTAGTAGATTGGTTTCTATTATTTCTTGGCTTATAGTGGTTTGGTCTATATAACCCTCAAACACTCTTTTGTAAAGGTTTACTTCTTGGTTGTTTTGACCAACTCTTGAGGCTCCATAAATTGGTCTTTCTTTTACGTTAAAGTCTTTTTCATAGTTTCCGTCTCTGTCTAAAGCTGTTCCTAACTCGTAAACTCCCATTACATTTCCTTGGGCATCTCTTGCATAGTAAGTATAACTCCACTCAGTTTCTTCTGTTAAGTCGCCATTTCCGTCTATTGGTTTTACTA
>JAKVAO010000144.1 GCA_022447685.1 Candidatus Caenarcanales bacterium
AAGATTAGGACAATCTGCAATTCTAGCTTGCCAAAACATATTTGCTGCTAATTTTCAATTTACCTGAGTAGTTACTCTTAAACAAGGATTAAAGAATAGAGATAATTACAAATCAAGCAAATAATCCCTGATCTATTAAGTTAATATCAAATAGGCATGATCAAAATTAGCAAAAACTTTTTTATAAGATCTACAGTTTTTATTATCATCATTTGTTTGAGTTCATGTTCCCTTAAATCCGTTTTCACACAAAACACTAAATTAAATATAGGGATAGCCAAGAAAGACTTCGCTTTATTTCAAGAAATTTTCAAATCATCTAATTTCGATTCTTACCAAATCAACTCCAAAATCCTCAGTGAAGATGAAGCCTATAATTCTATCTCTAATCAAGACATAGACTTCTATATAGGAAACATAGAAGCTCTTATCAGTGAAAAAGATTTTCTCAAGAAGAAAATTATCGCCAAAGATTCGCTTGCCTGGATAGTAAATTCTCAGAACCCTATCAGCTCACTTGGAGTGACAGAATTACAAGAAATCATAAAGGGTAAAATCAAGAACTGGAAAGAGATTAATAATATTAATGAACCTATCTTATTTATAGGTAGATATGATGAAAATTTTACAAATCAAAACTTAGTAAATTATCCAGATCTATCACGGATAGAATCTCGAGTTCAAGCCAAAAATGAAGAAGATCTAATTGCAAATATCTGTAAATTTAAAAACTCTATATCTTATATAGACCTGAGTAGTGAAGCTTTGCAGAATGCTAGTAAATCAGTGAAAAAAATCTTTATCAGCAAAAATGATAACAATAGTAATTCAGACAGCATGTTTCAGCGAGAGATTCATTTGTATTATCAGCCTGAGCTTATCAACTCCAAACTTAACATTCAATCTTTTAAAGACTTTATTGAAATTTTCAACTCCAGTGAAGTTCATTCTTACATTAAGAAAAATAATTACCAATTACCTTCTGTAAGTGAGCTACTTGCTCAGGGACTTGCTGATGAAGCGATCAAAATAGGTGTCAGTGTCCCAAAATCAGGTAAATATGCTCGCTTTGGTAAAGCAGTTATTAGGGCTGTGGAGTTTGCAAGAGATGAATTCAAAGCTAGTGGTGGAGTACTTGGTAGAGATATTGAACTGGTGATTTGCAATGACGAAAGTAGCATCCAAGACCTTGGTTCATCTATAGATTGCGCAAAACAACTTTCAGCAAATAATGTTGAAGCCGTCATTGGTCATCTAGGTTCAGAAGCTAGTATTGCAAGCTCATCAATTTACCAAGCCAATGGTATCGTACAAATTAGCCCATCTGCAATGCATTCAGGCTTCACCAAGCAAGCAAATAACCAGGGACTTCTATTTAGAATTTCTTCTTTGGATTCTATTCATGCTGAGAAAACTATTGAATTAATCCAAAAGCTTAGCAATGATAATCAAGAATACAATATTCTCATAATCCACAATGGTAGTGTTTTTGCAGAAAATCTCAAAGAACAAATCATCAGCTCTGCTAGAAACTCCAAAATCCAAAATAGAATAGGAAGTATAAGTAGTCACGCTGTTGAATCAAAAACCAAAACCTACTACCACTTACTAGAAAAAGAAAATTTTGACATTATATTACCCATCGGCCCTGAATTTGATGTTGGGCAAATGATGATTGATTTGGCAGTGCTAGGAAAAACTAATGTTGATTTGATAGCTAGGGGTAGAAATACTGATGAATTCAAAAAAACCGCAGGTTTAAGAACTAAACACCTATACAATATTGGTGAAAAGTTCCTAGTAAGCGAAAATTCTGATTTCCAAAAATTCAAAGCCCAAATTACTAAAACTAGAGAATTCATACCATATGCAAGTATCAATAGCTATATCGCAGCTAGAGTGATTTTCGAAGCGCTGGAGGATTACTATAGAGGTAATTTCAGTTCACTAGCAAAAGCTATTCACCGTAAAACCTTTTTTATCTGGGGTGAAAAAATCTATTTCGATGAGCTTGGTGATAGACTGGATGACCCTTTAAAATTTATGAAATTTGTTAATGGTGAATTACAAGAAATCAACTGATCAAGATTTTAGATCTTGATTGTTTTTTTTCATCTATTTGATACTTGCCTGTATATACTTTATTTTGTTATTATAATAAAAGGAAATACAATTTCCATATTAGAGATTTAGGAAGCTCTTAATGAATGTAACAACTCCAATCCCAGTAAAGACTTTTCAAGAAAGTCCAATTGTGGAGAATCACATTGATATAAATGAAATTGAAGAAGAAATAACTAAGTCCTTAACCCAGGAGGACATAGATTTTCTAGAAAAAATATCAGCATCCGTTGAAGCTGAAAAAGAACCTACCCCAGAGCCAGAAGAAGAACCAACAGGAATACTTAAAACCTTCAAAGATCTAAAACCAGCTATTAATGCTGGTCAAGGAAGTATGGTTGCACACAACCTATTAGCTCATAGTGTTGCTGTTGTCACCTATGGAGCTAAAATACTTGCTGCAAGAAGTGGTAAAGAGAACTTTCTTAGCAAGAACCATGAAGTAATAACTGGTTACGCAGGAATTATGGGGCGCCTAGATGGTCTTCCCTCCACTCTTAGAGCCTGTCTTGAAAGTTAATTAAATCAAGCGAGTCTTTTAGTCATAATACGGATCATGGCTATTTTGACCA
>JAKVAO010000145.1 GCA_022447685.1 Candidatus Caenarcanales bacterium
AAAGCGGCTTCTAGCAATCAGTACTTACAAGATATTCTTTTCCAAAATAGCTAAGACGACTTTGCGGTTGCCCTGAAAATTGACCACCATCTTCAAGATAATAGCAGTGTGCTCATTTCTGTGTCAATATAGTATCTTAATTAAACATTAAACTTGAACTCAATTACATCACCGTCTGAGACTACATATTCTTTTCCTTCATCTCTGGCTTTGCCTTGGGTTCTAGCATTCACTCTACCTTCTACTGCAACAAAGTCATCGTAAGAAATAACTTCAGCTTTGATAAAACCTCTTTCAAAGTCCGTGTGAATTTTACTCGCTGCTCTTGGAGCTTTGTCTCCGATATTGATAGTCCAGGCTCTAGCTTCTTTTTCGCCTGCGGTGAAATATGTCTGCAAACCTAGCAACTGGTAAACTTCTTTAATAAGTTTTTTGAGTCCCATTTCTTTAACGCCAAGTTCAGTTAGAAATTCTTCTTTCTCTTCTTCAGATAATCCGATCAATTGTGCTTCTGCGTTTGCTGATATAACTACCAAACCAGAATTTTCATCTTGTGCAACTTTTTTTACTTGGTCAACGTATTCATTACTTTCTTTGGCAATATCTGCTTCAGCTACGTTCGCTGCATAGATGACTTTTTTGAGTGTAAGCAAACCATATGACTTGATTGCAAATCTCTCATCATCTGTCAGATCAGCAAGTTTGGCAGGTTTTCCTTCTTTTAGGAAAGGAAGTATCTTATCGAAAGCTTTGTCTATTAATTGAATTTCTTTGTCACCGCTGCGCAGTTTTTTGCTGTATTTCTCTTTCGATCTTTCTACTAGATCTAAGTCAGAGATCGCAAGCTCGGTATTGATGAGCATAATATCGTCGATTGGGCTCACTTTTCCTGCTACGTGAACTACATTCGGGTCCTCGAAGCATCTAACTACATGAACTATGAGATCTGTTTCTTTGATATTGGAAAGGAATTTATTACCAAGACCTTCTCCCTGACTCGCGCCTTTAACTAAGCCAGCGATATCCACAAACTCAATAATCGCAGGTACTACTTTCTGAGTGTTAACTATGCCCTGAAGTATTTGTAATCTGCTATCTGGAACTATAACTGTCGCTGTGTTCGGTTCTATGGTACAGAAGGGATAATTTGCTGCTTCTGCATTCTCGTTATTGCTCAAGGCATTGAAGAGGGTAGACTTCCCCACATTCGGTAAACCAACTATTCCTGCTTTTAACATCGCTGAAAAATTATAGCAATCTCGCGAGCCCAAAATCTTCAACAACAGCTTTTATTGAAGGTTTTTTAATATCTGGACATTTGAGGGTGATAGTGTCACCGATGACGCCGCTGGTTATTGCTTGGCATCTAAATTCTAGCTTCAAGACTGAGGACTCTTTGATTAATCTGACAAAGTCTCCTGATTGAATAATTTTTTTCTGGCTCACTGAATTGATTCTTAGAGCGGTTCCTGCTTGGATATTCTGGTTAGCAGTTACTCTTCCAAGAGGTGGATCTAGGTAATTGAACCATTCTGACTCTAGAATTGCTCTTCTTTCCCGTTTGATATCAGCTTCATGAATGATTTCACCAGCTTGATGATTTTTGGTGACCACTAGTACACCGCGGTATTTCCAGAACTTGACATTGATGGTGATCATATCCTTACCGTTCTTGGATCTAGCGATAATGCTTTGAATATGACGTTTCGAGTGGGAGTTATAACCTCTGAATATTACTGGGGCGTTAGGTACATTGCCGAGGAATTTCTTCATAGGTACGCTAGGTCCTAGTATCTGGTATCTATAGATTTGAGTGTTAACCGATTTTTTGAGGTAATCTTCGAGTTTCGGTCTGAGGTTAATCCAGAATGGGCTGGTATCATTCGCTGCATAGGCATTTAGGCTATATGTAAAATTACACATAGCTACTAATAAGACCAGAATTTTGATGGATTTATGCATCTATATATATGTATTTTGCCCAGAATTTGAGTTTAGGTTCTTGTCAATTCTATTGTTATTTTGAACTAGTATCTTTGAGAGAGAAAATACGGGAGATGTATTATGAAAAGATTATTTGAAAATAAGTTTTTACTATGGAGCTTGCCAACTAGTCCAATATATGGTGGTTCAAGTCAGCCTATAAACACTAATGTTCCTACTGAGCCAGCACCTAGCTTAGAGTCAGATCAGGTAAAAACAGCTAGGCAGAAGTTTCATAGTTTTTATCATCAGCACCCTGAACTCGAAGAATCAGGTGCAAATTACGTAAATAAAGATGGAAATGCTATTTCTATTGCAAGGAATCCTAAGAAGCTTGACAAGTATGGCGGTAAAGAGCATGTTTTGATTGTGAAGAATAGTGATGGTTCAGTTGGCATGTTGAAGAGTGCTGAGCTTTACGTTCCTAGAAGTACATTTGGTCTTACTGTAGATGCTAAGGATGATAATTTTGATTTTAGGTGGAACGCTGAATCAACCTATAGAGGG
Source organism: Candidatus Caenarcanales bacterium (assembly GCA_022447685.1). Taxonomy (GTDB): domain Bacteria; phylum Cyanobacteriota; class Vampirovibrionia; order LMEP-6097; family LMEP-6097; genus DT-14. The sequence goes on from JAKVAO010000145.1 coordinate 2,491, forward strand.
ACAAATTATACGGCTATTTTAGGCGGTGAGTCGGCGAGGAAATTCAATATCTCTAATCAATAAATTAATACAGATTTGTATACTTTGACAGATTTTTTTGGTGATCTTCTAGTTTAAGTTCTTAGAGCCTGTCTTGAAAGTTAATTAAATCAAGCGAGTCTTTTAGTCATAATACGGATCATGGCTATTTTGACCA
>JAKVAO010000146.1 GCA_022447685.1 Candidatus Caenarcanales bacterium
TCCAAGTCTATAGACGCCTTCTAACCCCATTAGGTTCCATAGCTTAAATATTACCAACTTTCAAGACAGGCTCTTAGATATGTACATTAAACTTTTTAGCTAGAAAACCCTTTAGCTCATTTTCTTTTATTAATATATTCTTTTCACTGCCTTTGTCAATATCATTCTGTGATTTATAAGTTATCTTATATAGCTTTTCTTGACCTTGATTCCTCTTAATAGGACTAACATCAGTAATAATTCTACCTTCACCGTAAATAAAGCTTAACGGCATAGAAGAGTAATCTAGTGTTAGTTTTACAGCTCTATCAATATCAAAACTTATTTGATTTCGTCCAGAAAATCCTCTTTGTGCTGAGACATCAACCCAGGTATCGAAATCCAATACTTTAACAGGGTCATCAGGGGTCAATTCTGGGTACAAAGACTCAAAATCATATTTAAAAAGCTTATTTAAAGTTTCTATCCTAGTTTTATAAGAAGGCTCATTCTTATCTAAGTTATTATTAGCTAGATCAGAGTATCTACTCTTAAGAGCATTCTTGCGCTCTTGTAGTTTAGTTTGTTCATTTTTTAACTTTTCTTTTGTTTCATAAGTATTGAATTCGTCAACTTTATGAAGTTTTCTTCCGATAGCCTCATCTCTATAATTAATTGCTTCAACTTGAGTCGCAAGTAAATCTAAGTCTTTATATTTGACTAAATCCATCAAATTTTTGGCGTCTTCAAAAGAGTTCTTATTGATCTGCCTCTCAGTATTTTCGTTAATAAGAAGATCTCGATATTCTGTGATCAATTGTTCAGTTTCACTACAAATATGGTCTAAAGCTTCTAAATCTTTATCCTTAATTTCGTCCTCAGGTGAGTTTATAATTTTTGTCTTTAAATCATTAAACTCACTCTTGAATTCTTTAGTTAAACTAAGAATTAGCTTATTATATATTTTAAATTGTAGCTCGTTGAAATTTTCATTAAAATTTTTTGAAACAGTTTCTAAACTCTCCTGAGAAGAACTAGCAGCAGAAACATCAACAGTTTTTTTTGAAGCATCAATATTTTCATCTAAATCTCCAAGTATTTGCTTTTTTAATTTTTTTGTTTCTTTAACAAAACGATTTAAGAGCCTAAGTTTATTAATTCCCATCTTATTTCCATTATCGAAATTAATCTGATGAAAAAATTTATTCACTTGAATATCTAAAAGCCTAATCTGAGCATCCGCAATTATTTGACTATAAAAATTATTTTTACCACTACCTCCCATAGTATCTTCAAATCCATTAGTATCTTGACCAAGAGTAAGAGATAGTTTAGCTAATTGAGAAATAAAAGGACCTCGGTCATCTGAGAAAATACCATTACTTATGTCAATCCCTTTACTTATATCAGTTTTGTTATTTTGGTCAATATCAACAAAAATTTCTAGTAGTTCAGTTGGAATAGTTTTGTCTAAGTCTCTTGCTAATTCTTCTAAATTAGTTTTACCTTTATTATCATTACCCCATAAATTCTGTCCATTTCCAGTATCCAATTTCTCCTGGATGGCTTTTTTCACGAATAGCAATGCAGTCTTATGTTCAGATTTTATTTTTGGAATTGAAGCAGTTTCAACAGATTTCAGATTATCAACATTAAAAATATTTTTTAAGATTGACTTAGCCCAACCATCAACCTTCGAGAAACTTGATCCCTTAAGTTGATTTGCAAGTTTTTGCACATCTTGGATTAGTATATCTTTGATATAATCTTTATTTTTAGAATTAGTTTTAGTGCCAGTTAAAGTTTTGATCAACGCCTTAGAAGAGTCTTCGAAACTTTGCCCCACCACAGATGTTTTAATCTTCTTAACCTCGCTAGGATCTAATTCTGCTATGATCTGAGCTAAATTTTGAGCTGTCTCATTTATAGGCAAACCTTGTTTGACACTATTATCAACAGTTGAAATCTCCCCACCTTTCTCTCTATTTTCAAAATAAATTTTGAGAGCATCTGCTAAATCACTAATTCCTTTCTCATTAGCATCTTTAGCTTCTGTTTTAGCTTGTTCAAGAATACTTGTCGTTTCTTCTGCTGCTTTATTGAATATATCATCAGTTTTTATATTCAGTGCTTTTGTAAAAGATTGTAATATTTGATTCAAACTCATATGATTTTCCTGAGCATTCTTATAATCCTGAATGCAAATTATATCTTATCTTAAACCTAGCCTCAAAGTCAATACATTTTATTAATTGTATATGGTTGGTGATTAGCAAAGAAAAGGCATGATTACGACTAAGTTAATATAGCCAAAAGCTTAGGTTACCAATGAACTCACCAATCATTTCAACAACCACAGCATCTCTTTTATCTTAATCCTGTTATCCGTACTAAGATAAAATATAATTATGGCTCCTTCTAAATTAGGTGATGGTTATAACGATAGAAGAAGGTCTTTAAATGTTAACCGTGTTAGAGGTATGTCAACCCCTCGAATTAGGAAGCCAGTTTATGTAGAGGAATAATATTATCAAGTCCAGCCTCAGAATTAGACTT
>JAKVAO010000147.1 GCA_022447685.1 Candidatus Caenarcanales bacterium
TAAGAACATTGCTATAGATTCTAAATCTAATCCATTTTGAAGCAAGTGAGAAGCAACACTATGTCTAAAAGTATGTGGAGTAATTGTTTTACCTTCCAAACTTTCAATTCCAGAGTCCTTAACTGTTCTTTTGATAATGTCGTAATAAGTATCTGATTTAATTCTATCTCCATTAATATCTATGAAAAAAGCATTATCAACCTTCTTTGCTATTCCAGCATGAATATCTCTACAATCAGTAATATATTCCTTCAGCATTTTGTTAAACTTCTTAGCAACAGGAACAAGTCTTTCTTTATTTCCCTTGCCATTTCTTACATGAATCGTTCTCTTGGTTAATGAAACATCTTCTAGGTTTAAATTTTGAATCTCAGATTTCCTTAAACCCGCTCCATAAAGAATAGCAAGAATTGCCATATCTCGTTTCAATATTGGATTTAGTGAATTATCAAGTGAATTAAAGAGTCCTTCTATCTCTGATTTGGTTAAGATGTCTTTTTCTTTTGTATCACTCTTTAAACTTGTAATCTCTGGAGATAAGCTCAATCCTTTAGTTTCAGATAAATACTTTAAAAACTTAGTTACACCTCTTATAATGCTATTGATAGAGTTTGATGATAAAGCACCATCTCTTGTTCTATTAGGTCTTAATTTTAAATAATTGATAAATTGTTCAATGTTATTTGATGTTATTTTATCTATAGTGTCGTCACCCTTCAGCTCTAAATATGATAACAGTTCTGTTATTGAAGCTAAATAGTTCTTTACCGTTTTCTCACTATAGTTTTGAACTTCAAGCCAATTTTTAAACCCTTTAATTAAAAGAATAAACTTGCTTGAACTTATTTTTGAATTTTCCATATTTTAATATTTCTACTCTGCATCTACACTGTAAATCCATTTTTTCACTTAGTTTTTGTTTCAAGATTATTTGAATCTGAAATGTCTCATTTGTCCCATTTATTCAAATTTTGTGCTGTAAACGTGCTGTAGATTTAATTTTATCACTCAATATTGCTTCTTATCGCTTACCGATAAACACCGATTACATTTCTCAGAATGCGACCGTATACTTTTCGCTTTGCGACTTTTATTCAATTGCATTGCTTTTACATTGCTTTTTGAATAAATCCAGTATAAATGCAGTATAGTTTCATGCTGGTTTCCCGTTGCTTTTTATGAAAATTCATATTATTTCATATTTGTTTAATGGATAGTCGGTGTATCTCTTAATAATTCATAGACTACCTTAATTGGATGTCTTGATTTTACTAACATTAAAGTGGCTCAGTCTAAAATAGACCAGTTTAGACCACTTGACTGTTTAGAGAGTTTTCAAGCTCTTTCTCTATATTATTCCATGAGGTATCTTCTATTAACTTATATTCAAAACCTGTATGCTGATTACCATTTGTAATTCGCACAAATTCATAGGTTCTAAGCTCTTTTAAATACCTTTTGATGTTAGACATGTGAGATAGGTGTTTTATGTCTTTAATTGTAAAGATTCTGCTTTCTTTTAACAAGTCTTTAAGTTCATTATAGAACTTCCTTGTTGAAGAAGATAAATCATCACTCTTTATTAATAAAGCATCCTTTAGTAATCTGTTAGCCCACTTAATATCTTCTTTGTTTACCTCAATGTATCTTTTCTTTGTTTTCTTATCTGTTTTAACCTTTCTAGAGTATTGATTTAACCATGCTATTGTCTTTATGAAATCAAGATACAATTGAAAGCTTCTTTTAGGTGATTTAACGCTCTCTGGAAGATTTAATTTATCTGCATAAGGATTTATTACTTCTACGTCTTGTAAGACCCTGTGAGCGTTTACTATGGTTTGTTTTAAGGTCTCTATTTCTTCTGTATTTATCTTACCTGATGCTTTTAGCTGTTTGTACTTAAATATCTCTTCTTCCCTTTCTTTATTCCATGATTCAATTAGTATTGGAATACTTCTATTTTGATTATCAAAGTAAACTCCTGTATTGGTTGTACAACTTGCCATTGAAAGCTGAGTTTTAAGGGTAATAATCTTGCTTACTATGTCGCCTTTATGATTTCTTTCGGTTATGTTTCTAGATAGTTTTTGGTTACTTACAAGCTCTCTTAAAGCAAATAAAACATCATCACTACTTGCACCAGATAAATCCTCTATAAGCAAGCTCTTATCTATTAAATCATCCATGTAATAAAGTGATGTTTTAGAAAGACTAGTTAAGGTTATAACATCTTCTTTTGGTAGTAAGTTTCCTATACCTTGTAAAAGTGTTGTTTTACCAGAACCACTTTCTCCAAAGATGATGGCACTTAATGGTGATTTAAGCTTTTTTGAAACTAAAGTAGTATAAAGTAGTATCGCGTTATTCTTTTCAGCTACTATTTCTGAGGCTTTCGAAATATCCTCATAAAGTCTATCCATTAGTTTAGGTTTCTTTAAGTAATTAATAGCTTCTTCTCTTTCTTTATCTGTTAACTCTACTTTTGTTTGTACCTCTGTCGTATCAAGTTCAGATAATCTAAATGTT
>JAKVAO010000148.1 GCA_022447685.1 Candidatus Caenarcanales bacterium
GTTATATTTTTTGAAAGAAATTGCACCAACAAGTAAATCTAGATTAACTCATTCCACTTATTTTGGAGAAGAGCCAATTTAATTAACCTAGGATTAGACTTATTCAAGTCATCGTTAGTATTTGTTCTAAGCAGAACTGAAACAATTTCATTATCAGAGCTTTGTCTCTTTATTCCAATTGGATCTTTATAAAGTACATGATAAGAGTCAGTATTCCAAGGGTCTTTAAATTTTGTGTAACAAGCGTGACCTGTTATTAAAGGGAAAAAAGATTCATTAATACACTCATATTCACGAGTTTTAGAATTAGTTATTTGATTTAAAACATCTTCTTCTTTAATAAGTAGCCCACTTGTTGATTTGTCACCAGAGTTTAGCTTAAACTCTTCTTCAAGATAGTAGACATTTTCTTTTCCATGATTTCTCGTTATTTTACGCAGGTTCTTAGCAGTTGTACTTACTGAAGATAAACTTGTATTGCGATCCTTATCTAAATTTAGAGTAAGATATTTTGGAGTATTATTAGTTGCAGAGTAATTTAATAAAAGTTTACTATTACCTTGTTTATCAGGTTTTAATAGAGAAATAGGTCTTGTGGATTCCATTATTCTTACTTTAGGAGATACATCTTTTCTAAATTCAGGGTACAAGTTTTCAAAATCATACTCTAAAGCAGATTTAATATCTGTTTTTATAGTCTCCAATTCTTCGAAAGACTCATTTGGATCTAGTTGATTAAGTAATTGCTTATATTTGTCACTTAATGAATCACGGTCGTTTCCTAATTCACTGACTTTTAAAGCTATACCGAGTGAAGTTTCATTTGAATCTAAGTTATCCAAACCATTATTCTTTCTATTTAACTTTTCATCTAATGAGTTAATAGCTTTCAGTTTATTTTGTAATAGTTTGAATGGAGCCATTTTCACTTCCTGTTCAAATTTGATAAAGTCTTCATTGATCTTTTCTAAAACTTTAGGCAATCCAGATGAGTCAGATAAGTTTTTGTTAGCTTTAAGATATTGATCATAATGCTCTTTAAGTGAGTTTACTTTTGATACTATTTCATTAAGTTCATTTTCACTAGAGCTCTTTTCAGTACTTGGTTTAGTAAATGACTTGGCTGCATCTATAACTTCTTCTAATTTAGATTGATATTCTGAATTGAAATACTCTAATTTATTTTCAATAATTTCCAAATCAAGATTCTTAAGATTTTCATCAAAAAAACCAAAAGACTTTTCAAGTCTTAGCTCAATTTCATCTATAGCTTTATTACTATTTGAGACACCTGTACTTTTCACGTATTCTTCATAGTTGGATTTAATTTTATCTGCAAGTTTATTCGTAACTGTTTTAAAAGTCTCAACACTTCCTAGCCACTGATCATCAAATAATTTATCCTTATTTATTTTCATGAACTTAGCAAGCTTAGAAACCTGTTTTCCTAATAGATTCATCTCACTATTCAAAACTAGAGATAAAAGATGTTTTTTATAATCTACTTGGTCTCCAGATTCTGATGATGAATCTAGTGATAAAGCAAGTGGCAGCATTAAACCCTCAAGTTTATCTACATATAACTTGCCATCAAAGTCTTTATAGGCTTCAGGATTATTTGCAATATTTGCTTTTAGCTCAAGTAAATCACTTGGAAATAGTTCTTCGAGTTTATCCTTGAGATTATTTAATTCAACTTTAGCTTCTTCAAATCCTTCACTTCGTCCATCTCCACCCAATTTATCTCTAAAAAAATTAGTGCGACTTGATTCATCTATTGAGTCATCAATAGATTCTAATTTGCTTGCAATTATTTTTTTCACACTAAGCAAAGCCATTAATCTAAATCGATTAGGATAAACAAAGTTTTCTCTCAAGTCACGACTTTCCATACTTGGAGACAATTTCAAATCATCCAAAATTTTATTTGAATCACTTACAATGGTTGAAACCTTGACTTTGTCTAATGAATCATATTGTTTATAGTCCCCAAGTAACTCTCTAGTAGTCTTATATTCAGGTTCATAACGTCTAGAGCTTATGTCTAAAGTATTTTTTATTAAATCGTTACGTGAAGTTCGTTCAATTGATGATTTCGCTGTAATATCATTATCAAGTCCTAAAGATTTTAATGCTTGAATAAAATTTGCATTCTCATCATTAGTATTAAGATCAAGCTCCAATCCATTTGGGCTTGAACTTAAACCTCTAAAATCTTTATTTTCATAAAATTCACAAACTGCTTTTACACCTTTTTCTAGAGCACCAAGCATTGAAACTTCAGATTTTTGACTTATATCATGGATAGTTTTCTTTGTTTCTTTTAAGATCCTATCTACTGCTGGTGGTAATTCCATTATTAAGTTCCTTATATTTCTTGACCAAATTAAATCCAAGACATAAGCTCAATAACTACTCAGGTAAATTGAAAATTAGCAGCAAATATGTTTTGGCAAGCTAGAATAGCAGATTGTCCTAATCTTTTA
>JAKVAO010000149.1 GCA_022447685.1 Candidatus Caenarcanales bacterium
CTTTAGCTGACTCTAAACTACTCTCAAAGCTCACTTCCACAACTTCTACACTGAAATTTGAGTTTTGCAGGGCATCCCTAATTGAAGATTTACATATGAAACGTGATAGCAATGATGTAATTTGTGCTACTGTAACCGAAAATGATGCTCCACCTTTCGATGATCCAATTGTATATGTTAATGGCAGTCCTGCTGTAAATGATTTCGGAGAGACATTTAGTATAGGTCAACAATGTATTGAACAGGACCAGAATCAAGCAAACAAATCATCTGTAACTGGATATAATTTCAAAGCTAATTCTGATGCCTATCTGCCTAGATCTGAGATTCTTCCAAAGGGCTTCTCTCTTGGAATCAATCAAGATAGCGCTTCACTAGAAGTCTTCAAAGGAAATATTGAACTAGGAGATAGTGATAAAAGTTTTAACACTTACCAAGGATGGAAATTTGCTCCAATAGGTCATGGACTAGAAGATAATGCAAACAATACTCAAAATTTCTTTCATCGATTTTTAAATAATGTAGGCTTCAAGACTGATAATGATCCAGTTGTATTTAATAATGATGGTCCGGATGGGTTTTATATTGGTCACACACGCTCAGCTTGTACTAAAGATCTAGTTCCTCATAATCCTGTGAGCATTAATGCCTGTGCTGAACTTAGTGCAGGGCTCTCTCATATAAATACTAGCCAGGGCTTATCCCCACATTTGCAAGCTTCTAAAACTATCAGAGCAGAATATAACTTTGGTGGTGAAGATTCCAACAATATGGTGCAAACACCACTCGGAATTAGTAATTTAAGCTTTAAATCTGAAGAAAATCCAGCCCCCAGAGTATTTGGAGAACTTAAATCAGAGTGTTCTGTGGGTGATACAACTAGCGTTATCAAAGCAAATGGTCATACGGCTGACCATTGTGATTCAACTGGAAAATTAGGGCTTAAATTTCCAGTTGGTGAGCTTGGAACTCTTGAAATAAGTGCGGGCGAAACTCCATTATTTACAAATAATACAAATTTCAATAAGCAAGGAACCTTTGTAGAAGGGCGCTTTGAGAGAAGATTCTAGGTTCAAGATACTATTTATCAAAATTCAAGAAAGTCAATTTATATCAACTTGCCAGTATTTTCTCATAACAGACTCTAATAGAGGCACAAAGTTTTGTTTATGATCATTTTGTTTTTTATCAAAACCAAAATAGTTCTCTAACCAATTTATTACAGCTTGGTTACGACAGTCACCGAATGTAATTTTATCGTTATTAGATATATAAGCTAAGTAAGAGTGCTTCATACAGTAATCAAGAAGCTCATTGATCTCTGAATCACTAGAAGCCTGAACCAGAGTGTCAATAAAGAATGGCATGATTTTCAACTTAGTAAATTGTTTTACAGATTCATCATCAGCCTTTTCGCAAATAGTCCCTTGTATCAAATCATAAGTAAGAGCTCTTATAGCTTCTGAATTACTTATTTCATATCCAGCTCCAAGTTTAATCTCAGCAATCTCTAGACAAGTGAAATGAGGTGAAAAATTGACACTAGGCGGTAATTGATTTTTGAGCATAGCTGGCAAACGATCAAAATGAATTGGTATGCGCTTACTAGAGTAAGATCTTATTTTTGCAGGAATATCTACATGCTTGGCTCCCAATAGGACCACTGATTTTTCTGCTTTGTCTAGTTTTGAATATAAATTATTAATCTGTGAGACCATTCTAGGATTTCTATATTTACTAAAAGCTAGACCTGAACTTTTGATTTTTGACAAATGTAGATCTTTGATTGAATCCAAAATTTTATTAGAAAATTTATCTTCTGCTGTTAGATGATTACTTTTGATAAAACCACTTGGATTTAGAGCAAAAAATTTCTCAAAAACCTTACGGTTAATATACTCTTGATCTTCTAACGTTTTATCAAATGCAACTTGGTGATTGCTAGGTGTATCGATAAATTTATACTCAAAAAATATTTTTTCTTTAGCTAAGTTTAAATCTAAATCTAGCAGGTTATCACCCTCCTGATGAAATTTAAGCTTATCCTGTGGTCCAATATCCAAAGCATAGGAAGATTCATCAGGATATAAAATGCTTCGAATACTTTTAATCTGATCTAGCCAAAAATTAGCAAAAGTCTTTTCATTCTCAAGTAGATAAATAGCTTTCTTTGCTTGTTTTAGTGGGGCATTAATTATAAAAGTGAATAATTTACTTTTATATTCATAAGAAAGATCATTCTTAGCAGCGACACTATAAAATTCAGATGCAATAACAATTTTTTTACAGCCTGACTTTGCCAATTGAAGTTCTAAATTCTTTTTCAGAGCAGGTAAATTATCTTCAGTATGCCTCCACATAAACAGGGCAAAAGCACTAAATATTAAGAAATACCAAGGAAATGTTCAAGGTTTTGAATATTAAAGAGTGCTAATTTTTG
>JAKVAO010000015.1 GCA_022447685.1 Candidatus Caenarcanales bacterium
CTCCAAGTCTATAGACGCCTTCTAACCCCATTAGGTTCCATAGCTTAAATATTACTAACTTTCAAGACAGGCTCTTAGAATATTTAAACTCTAGAAAAGAAAAAGAAAGTGCAGACCTTCAAAAATTTATCGGACACTTTTATTTAGAAGATTCTTTTAGAAATACATTAAAGAAAACTAATGAACAAATTGCTTTCTTTGAAAATCCAATTAATAATTCATCTTCCTAAATGAGTCACAGGCTACCGCCTCCAATTTTCACTTCGTTCAATTGCATCCTTGCAGGCGCATTAGAACCGAAACTTCATTTCGCCCCTTCTATCTATGAAGCACTAACCACGACATGTTAAAATCAGTTATCTTGAACGATTTTTTCTAAATTAATCACCATGAAAATTATAGGATCAAAGCATCAAAAAACTAATTATCTAGCTCCAGAGGAGACATTAAGAAATGAGATCTGCCTATTATCTAACAATAAAAAAATTTATAAACACCAAATCTAGAATTATTGCAAGACAGTTCTTTATTGACCTATTAAAACTAGGCAAGAAGGATGCATTAGCGAATTTAAATGGAAAAATTAACAATAATAATTTATTAAAATCACCACTCTCCAATGAAGAAGTTGATGATCTAAAGACATCTCTAAAACATCTCAACAATAGATTCCCTAATTTGGTTGATGAAGCTGACTGGAATCCCCTAATATCTAAAGCTAATCACAATGATTCTCAAAAACCTTCAACTATTGAAGATCAAGATACTGATATTGAACTAGGTTCCAATTCCTCAAACTATCAATTAAGCTTATTTACTACAAGACAAGAAAAATCCAAAATTAATACAATTAGATACAGATTAGATGAGCACTGGGTAAAATTAAAAGTCATAACTAATGAAAATGGGCAGAAAATCTTAGATTTAGCAAATAGCAATGTTCTTGAACAGCTGAAGGGAAATAGAAAAGCATATGACATATATGAAATTTTTAAAGACGCAGATAGAAATTCTAATAAATGGTTCAATCCATTAAAAAATATAGATCAAATTATTTTTGGAGAAGAAGATCTAAATATACTTGTAAGTGCAAATCCTTCTGCAGGAGAATATCCATACGGAATCATACCAAAAAGCTCTGTGAGACTTGTAAATAGTAAGAACATTAAAGAACTTGGATTTGTAGCATTGCCTGATATACCACCAAAAATTAGTGAAAATATGACTTTATGGCGAGGTGGACAATTAAAAAAAAATGGTCAATTAGATATGACTGCCACACAACTTGTAGTTGATTCATTAAAAGACTATCATAAAATAACTAATTTCGCTTCTATCTTTAGTGAGATAAGTCATGAAAATTTATCCGCAAAATATGGAGTTAAGTCCATAAAACTGAATAAGGAAGATCTTAAACATTTAGCTAAAGAGTCTTGTGAACTAAGTATTAATTTCACATCAATACTTGATACTGACTTTGAAGACAAGATATTAGCTATTCCAATTATTAGTGAAGAGGAAGAAAGCCCTCAAGAAGCAATTCTTGTAAAAGGTACTCTAAGTCCAGATGGACTTCTAGATCTTTCTGAAAACAGTTTATTCTTGAGCAAGAAATATGGGGCTGAAACTTATAGAGCAAGGGAATTTATAAAAGGCTTTGTATACCTTCTAAAAAATCAAAAAGATATAAATTCATCAATAACAAAATTCAAATTTAATCAAAAAGATATCAAAACACTAGCAACTGCGACTAAATATATTTTAGATAAAGAAGATCAGGAGTTTTTAATAAATAGAGTAATAAATGAAGATTTTATGCTTGAAGGCAACAGTAAATAAGAAGCTATTTAGTAAGATCTCCACTAGACTCAATTTGACTTATAATTTCATACTATAATATTACTTGCATGCAAAAAAAGCTCATCTACTTAGTTTTATTCTCTTCAATAACATTATTCTCTAGCTCATGTAATATTCCATTTAGAGAACCCCTACTTAAAATCAGTGAAGAATATCATTTAGATTTTCTCAGTGAATTCTTAGAGTCTAATAAACTAGAAGAAATAGAAAATAGTCCTGTAGAAAATGACCAGGGAGCCCATGAACATGGCACTTCAAGTGAGCACGATAAAAATCATGGTCACTCAAAAAAGCATAAAAAACATCATAGTGCTTCTTCAGGAAAACAAGTTCACCAAATCGATCACTCAATTCTTTGGGTACAAAACTCTGCTGAATACTCAGCACTCTGCCACCAAGCCTATAACAATGCTGCTTACAGACTAGAAGAGAAGCTAAATAAATACGAATCTAAGAAAAAAGCTGCAATCATTTTAGATTTAGACGAAACCGTTTTGGATAACTCACCATTCTCAGCAAAACTATTCTTAGACAATAAAGACTATAGTGATACTGCCTGGGACAAATGGGTTGAACTAGCTGATGCTGAAGCAATACCAGGAGCCAAAACATTCCTAGATGAAATAGATCCGAGTAAAGTTGAAATATTCTATGTCAGTAATAGACACATAAAACACCTAGATGCTACTTTCGAAAATTTGAAGAAGTTAGAAATTCCAGTGAAAAAAGAAAATATACTTCTCAGAGAAGACAGCTCCAGTAAAGAACTCAGAAGAGAACTAATAGCTGAAAATCATGAAATTCTATTATTAATAGGTGATAATTTAATCGATTTCACTGATATCTTTGATGCTCACCCTAGCTCACAATTCAGATATAGATTAATGGAAACCTTACACGATGAATATGGCGATAAATTCATAGTTCTTCCTAATCCTAATTATGGACAGTGGTTGTCTGCACTATACAACTACAACTACGATTTAAGTAGAGAAGAAAAGTTTGATATAGCAAAGCAAAGTTTACTTAGTTTTTAATGCATTTAAATTAATTTTCGCCTAATCTAATTAGTACAAATATACATTCAGCACTTTTATTCAATACTAAAGTGTATAAAGCTTTTCCTAAATAGTCTCTTAGCTTAGTTGGAAAACATAAGATCCAGCGAATATATATAAGCAAGAGGTTAGTTTATGTCTTTAAGTACAATTCGCTTTACTGGATCATCACTAAGAAACGTGCAAGACGGTTTAGGCGTAGTATCTGATAATATTTCAAACGTAAGTACCCATGGTTTCAAAGAAAGATTACTAAACTTTGAAAATGTTCAAAGTAAAACAGTTGATGGTGTTTCATACTCAGGTTCTTTTCTAGTTTCAACTGGTACAGATTTTTCACAAGGTGGTCTGGAGTTCACAGACAACCAATCAAATATGGCAATTACCGGCAATGGATTTTTCGTTGTTCAAAATACAAGTGGAGAGATGTTCTTCACTAGATCTGGAACTTTTAATATTGACTCAGAATCGAATCTAGTAGATTCTAACGGTAATTATGTCCTTTCCTCAGGCGGGGGGAGAGTGACTTTCCCAGAGGATATGAGTACATTCTCAATAAATCCTGCTGGGGAAATTTTAATTCAATTTGATGAGCAAGAGTCTGTTTTCTTAGATCAGATTCAGCTTGCAGATTTCAATAACCCTGAAGGACTTACCAATATAGGATCTAACTTATATTTGCAAACAGCCTCGTCAGGAGTAGCAAATTTTTCTACAGCTCTTCAACCAGGGAGCTCAACAGCCTCATCTAGAATCACGGCTGGAGCACTTGAAAGAAGTAACGTAGACCTTTCAGATGAACTAGTAGATTTAATGACTTTACAAAGGTCATATCAAGCAATTTCAAGAGCCACTACTACATCAGATGAATTACTTGATACCACACTAGGACTAATCAGATAAGCATAGAAGGAGAAGCATAGATGCCACTAAGTTCACTATTCATTGGATCCAAAGGAGTTACAGAGCACCAAAAAGCTGTAGCTACTGTTGCAAACAATTTATCAAACGTTAACACAGTTGCGTTTAAGAAAACTAAAGTCGCGTTCCAAGAATCAGTAGGAACTATAATCAAAAACGGTAGTAACCCATCAACCAGAGCAGGTGGTACTAACCCTATGGAAATTGGTACAGGTGTAGACCTTGCTTCCGTTGCGACTATCTTCGATCAAGGTTCTATTAGGAATACAGGGCAAAACTTAAACTTAGCAATCAATGGTGATGGTTTTTTTGTTGTTAGTACTGGTGCTGCTCCTGGAGACGGCTTAGTCAATACACTATACACAAGAAATGGAAATTTCAATCTAGATGCCGCAGGTAATCTAGTCACGGCTGGCGGTAATAAAGTTATGGGAGCGGCTTTCTATAATGATAAAACTGGTGAAGTAAAAACTGTAGAGAATTATACCGGGATTACTTGGTGGACTGATCAAGATATACAAATACCAAGTAATCCAGCAATGGTAGATGGAGCTGGTGGTCCTGCTGGTCAAATCCAAGCTGGTCCAGGTAGCCCACAATTTGATGAAAGACAAGTAGCAGAACTGAGTATTCGAGGATCTCTCACTAACCCAACTACACCTGTTAACCAAGGTGAGGTAGGAGAATTATCTCTAACCATGAATGCTTTTGGTAACTTTGTCATTGCATATGATGAAACGGCTGCAACACCAGCAGGTCCGCGATATGAGTTTGAATATGATCCATCTGTACCTTTAAGTACATCAGCTAATACATTTATACTCTCAGATGTAGCTGGTACTGGAGATGCCGTACAAATGAGACTTAGATTAAAGCCAGGTGTTACCAGGTTTGAAGAAGCTTTTACAGGATTTACTTTCTCAGCTGGTGTCGGCTCCTCATTAACTTTCCCTGGGGGTGTCGTCGCAGCTCCTGCTGGTGCTAATACTGTTCAGGTAGGTACAGACATTACTGTTGGTGAAGATGATGTACCATTTTTGAAAACTATTGATATGCAGAATTTATTTGATCCAATTAAAGTTCCACCATTTTTCTATACCGTTGACTCATCGGTTGAGAATTCAGTAGCCAATGTCTCTATAGGTGGAGATGGTTCCATCTCAATATTTGGTTCAAGTTCAGAGCGGATGATCGTAGGTAGAGTAATACTCTCTAATTTTAGAAACTACGATGGTTTGCTTGCTAAAGGAAATTCGCTTTATATCGAATCTCCTAACTCAGGTGTTGCTTCCATAGCCTTACTCGGAGGTCCAAGTGACAAAGCTGCTCCCGTTGTCGACTCTACCCAGATCGTATCTGGTGGCTTAGAGATGGGTAACGTCGACATTGCGGAGGAGTTCTCAGATATGATTGCATTCCAGAGGGGATTACAGGCAAGTGCTCGAACGGTTAGTATTTCAGATGAAATTCTTCAGTCAATTCTGAATATCTAATCAGTAACAATTTTCCTCCTTTGACCTAGTTTGAAATAGTTACAGTTATATAAATTTTTGGGAGAGGGAGAAGATCAAGAAACAGCTGCGACGGCGGCTGTTTCTTTTTTTTGTGATTATTTATTGTATTTTGTCTTAAATATGATGGTAAAATTTTCAAAGTTTTGCAAACTAATTGCGCGCTATATTAATGCAAAATATAGAAACTATCAAAAAATTTATCGAAGATGAGCTTGAAAATGACGAAGCTAAGCTTGAAACTCGCATAATTTTAGAAAAAGTTTTGAATATCAATAGCTCAGAAATTATTACTAAAGCTAAAACACCTGTCACTCAACAACAAATCCAAAAAATCAAAGATATTATTAAGCTTAGAAATGATAAAAAAATTCCTCTTGCCTATATCCTTGAAGAAGCACATTTTCTTGATTTAAAGCTTTTTATAAATTCTGATGTTTTAGTACCTCGACCAGAAACTGAATTACTAGTAGATTTAATACTGCAAGAAATTAAGAAACGTAAAATCCGCCAGCCAACTATACTCGACATTGGTACAGGATCTGGCTGTATCGCAATAGCACTCAAAAAAGCCATACCAAGTGCAACAGCTTATGCATCTGATATCTCTAAAGCCTCTCTGCAAATAGCTTCAATCAATGCAGAAAAATATAATTTGGATATCAATTTCATTCTTGGTGATTACCTAGATCCATTTCTCGGACACCTGAAATCTCCAATAGCAGTTCCTATAATCAGGGCTGAGCCACCTTACTTCGACATTGCAGTGTCAAATCCACCATATATTAGTGAAGAAGATTACCAAAAACTAGAAGCAGAATTATTCCATGAACCCAAACACGCTCTAGTTGGTTTTCCCTATGAGCATCTAAAGAAGCAATTAGAAGGGCTCATCAAAGAAAATGGTTTTTTTGCCTTTGAGTTTGGTTTTGGGCAAAAAGAGAAATTACAGAAAATTTTTAGCGAGGCTAAATTTTATCAAGATTTAGCTGGTCTTGATAGGATAGGATTAGTAGAAAGTTCTTACCTAAAAAAAGATGGCAATTCTTAACTGTAGTGATGATAATCAAAACCCAGACTCCAAAACATTTTTGGAGATAAAACTTGGTGAAAAATTTAAGTCGAGGGAAGAGGAGTGGCAAAGATTTTCCATAAATTTTATCAGCGGTAAAAAAACCATTAATTTTAATACGGATAAGAAACAAGCAGAAGAAATAAAAGGTCTTTTCTGCTTGAATGTAAGTTCAGTAAATGAACTTAAACAATTAACTCAAAACTTAAGTGAATTTATTAAAAATGAAAAGCAAAAAGAATTTGTCTTTGAAACTATAGAGCCAAGCTTCGAACTTAGAATCTCCAAAGCTCACAATAATGCTTTCAAAGTTTATTCCTGGGTAGACTCTGGTAATACCAGTACAATAATCTACACTTGGGATGCTTTGGGTATACGCTATATGACAAGTAAGGAAAACTTACTTAAGTTTATAGATGAACTCACTCCTTATACCTAGAGCTAGTCTGGAAGTTTAATAGCAAGGCTTTCAAACTTTGAGAAGACTGAGTTGACTTCTGTCAATGATAGCTTCGAAAAGTTTGAGTAACGCAGCTAGTGGACTTTCAGGCTAGCTCTAGGGTCCAACTATGACAACGGAGAATTTATCCGGATGAATATATTTCCTTGCAGCAGCGTTTACTTCTTCAAGACTTATACTATTAATTATTTCACTATAATTTTCTGGGTAATCTAAATCCAAATCATAGACAAGCATCTGTTTAGCAACCTCTGCAATATCTTCATTACTCGATAAGTTACGAACCGCAAATGAACCAGTGAGAAAAGACTTAGTCGCTTCTAGTTCCGTTTCACTAATACCAGTTTTCAAAAATTCTTTTACTGTTTTCTTCGCTAGATCTACAGCTTTATTAACATTCTTAGGATTAGCACCTAAAGTTATAGAGTAAGGTCCTGGATTGATTCCTGCAACAAAAGCCGATCTAATATTATAGACTAACCCATTTTCATCTCTGACCTTAGAGCCAAGTTTGGATGAAAGTGGACTACCACCTAACGCAAAATTCGCTATAAATAATGCATAGAAATCTGGATCTTTACGGGAAAGAGATCCAACATGCCCTATGTATGCTTCTGACTGTTGTTTAGATTTTTTGAGAACATGCTTAGTTTTTGCTTCTTTGATACTAGCTTTTTCATGACTAATTTTACTACTCAATGATTTTTTATTCCATGCTTTAAAATATTTGCCAAGCATAGTCACAGCTGATTTTTCTGTCAAATCTCCTACAACAGCTATGTTCATAGATTCAAGTGAGTAATGATCTTTATAAAACTTTTTAATATCAGCAACAGTAATTGCTTCTATAGATTTAACTTTCTCTGGAGTACTGTATGAATAGAATACATGCCCTTTAGGATAAATCATTCTATAGAGTTCACGCTTTGCAAGCCCACTCGGATATTCATCTTGCTGTTTAACAGTTTCTATTAGCTCTTTCTTGAGCTTCTCTAATTCAAGCTTAGAGAACTTAGGCTCAGAAGTCATTTCCATAAAGAGCTTCATAACTTTATCATAATTTTTCTTCACAGTTGAAATCTCTATTGCAGTAGTTTCTCTACCAGTCTCAAATTCAATCTCAGCACCGTAAAGTTCTAATAATTCAGCCATCTCAAATTTATCTCTGAACTTAGTACCACGTTCAAGCATACCACTAGTGATATAAGCTAAGCCTGGTTGCTTACCATCAAGTGAAGAACCTGCTTCTACAGAAGCTTTAATATAGACTAATGGAAGTGTTTTATCTTCTTTGAAGACCATATTTGTCTTTGGGAAATCTTTTAAATCAAGAGCTTTAATACCAAGCTGAAAATTATTCTTGATTTTACCTTTAGAATACTTAGGTTCAGTAATCTTCAGAAGTCTTTCAAGTTTAGAAGCATCCAATGGCTCCACCACAGCAGAGTTGAAAAACTGTTTATCGCCACTCTTTTCTATATTTGGAGAATTAACTTTAGCAACTAAAGAATTAGGTGCCTCTTCTGGTAATAGATAAGCAACAGTTTGATTACTAGGAACAAAATATTTTTTTGCTACTTTCTTTAAATCAGCGATAGTTACTTTCTTGAGATTCTGATACCATTCAAAATATTTACCCCAATCACCAGTAATCACTTCGAAATATGCAATCTGTAAGGCTTCATCATAAACACCATCTTTCTGGTAAAGCTCTGATGACTCTACTCTCGCTTTAGCTATAGCAAGTTCTTCTTTGGTGATATTAGTTTTTACATCTTCCAACTCAGCATTAACAATCTTTTCAATTTTCTCAATATCAGCTTCAGGACTTAAATTAATTACAATTTTATAAAGTGCTGGATCTTTATTAGACTCAGAGTAACCACTAACATCTATTGCAAGTCCTTTGTCTACAAGCTTTTTATAAAGTCTAGAAGTAGTACCATTGAATAAAATTTCATCTAATATATTTAAGGCACTGATGTCAGGGTGTGAAAACTCTGGAATATGGAAACTCATTGCAAGCATTTTTACTTGACCAGGATAATAGAGAGTAGTTTTTCTGAGCTGCTTTTGAGCTGGTTCCTGAGCAACTTCATGTCTCTTAGTATTACTTGCCTTATACTTTCCAAAATATCTCTGGATTAAATCTAAAGCTAAATCCTTATCAAAATTACCAGCAAGCATTATAAAAGCATTATCTGGAGCATAATAAGTATCATAGAACTGCTTCATATTTTCAGCATTAATATTGTCAAGATCATTTTTCCAACCAATAATAGGGTTATGATAAGGATGTTTCTGGAAAGCAGTTGCTCTTAGCTGCTTACCTAGTAAATTACTTGGATAATTCTCACCACCCTCTAATTCAGAAACTATCACACTACGTTCCAGATCAAGTTCTTCTTGAGCTAGTCTAGAATTACGCATACGATCTGATTCAATCTTAATTGCTAATTCTAAATTCTCTGGAGAAAAGTTTTCATAATAAGCCGTGTAATCATAACTAGTAAAGGCATTAAAAATACCGCCTTTAAGTTGAATTGCCTGAGCAATTTCACCTTTACGAAAGTCTTGAGTTCCTTTGAACATCATATGCTCTAAATAATGAGCAAGACCAGTATTATTACCTAGTTCATCACGACTACCTACTCTGTACCAGGCTTGAAAACTTATTAATGGAGCGTTCGTATCGCTCTTCAGTAGCACTTTTAGCCCATTAGCTAATTTGTACTCATCGATTCCATGGGCACTTTTCACTAGTGTAAGTTTTGGCGTGTTTTTTACTATTGCCATATTGCTACTAAGAATAATATAAAGCAAAATCGCAAGAATTTTAAGACTTAATAATTTATCCATATTCTTACTTTTAATATATTCCACAATTTTCGATCTGTTAAATGCTCTTATCACAGTATTAATCATATAATATAGAAGTCAAAAGAAGAATAATGCAGATTAAATTTTTATTAGTCATGGGTGAAGTTTTTGCTTCAGAATGCCTCAGGAAAAAAATTAAATATGAAATGAACAGGAGACTATAAAATTATGAAAAAAGAATTCCACGAAGAAGATGATCTAGAACTATTACAAGCTCACAAAAAGTCAGAGACTGACAAATTAAATGATGCCTGGAGAGTCTTAAAAATCCAGTCTGAAATAATCCAGGGCTTCGAAGAACTTAGAGATGTAAATAACGGTATAGCTGTTTTTGGTTCAGCGAGAACAGCCTCGGAAAATAAATACTATAAGGCAACAGAGTTACTCGCAGAAGAGTTATCCAATGAAGGCTTCAATATTATCACTGGAGGTGGTCCAGGAATCATGGAAGCTGCCAATAAAGGTGCTCAGAAAGGAAAAGGGAAATCAATTGGGCTCAACATCAAACTACCTCGTGAACAAAGTCCTAATGAATTCCAAAATATTGAACTTGATTTTAATTATTTCTTCGTAAGAAAGCTAATGTTCGCAAAATATTCCTTCGCGACAATCTATATGCCTGGTGGTTTCGGAACCATGGATGAATTGTTCACGATACTTACTTTAATCCAAACCAATAAAACCAAAGATATACCAATAATTCTCTACGGCAAAGAATACTGGCAAGAGCTTTTCAACTGGCTTGAGAGCAAAATGAAAAATGAATTCAAGAATATTGAAGATTCTGAACTAAATAAAATTATTATCTCTGAAGATCATAGTGAGATTGTGCGTTTGATTAAAAAATCTTATGCTAGTTTACCTAAGTAAGTTAATTGGGGGCAAAGAAATTTTCTAAAAAGCTTTTCTTCGGGTCTAAAGTTCCCATTTGCTTTCTTGCCCTGTAGTCAAAGTTAAAGATTGCAATTAACACAGCCAAAACACAGAATATAACAGGAATTCCCACATTAATAAGATAAGCTAATTCAAAGTCAATATTCATCTTACTTCCAGCCTTTCATCTAAAGAGTATAGAATTTTTCTACTCTTGTCAATTAATGAAAAGCCTATTATAAGCAGTCCAAAAGAGACCATTAAACCATAAAAAGATAATGATTCAGAATGGTAATTCTTATCAACCAATGAACTCATAATAATTATACAGTACTCCTCTAAAGTTTTACGAAAATATAAATTTATGGTGTGCAAACGCCCTCAGCGTACTCTCAACCAGCTCATAGAGTTCATTGATATCCTTTGCAAGCTTGTTTTTAAATTCTGACTCTTTAATAACCTTCCATACATTTTCTTGATAATTTAAATCTGGAGAATAAGGTGGTAAAAACAGTAAGGAAATATTATCAGGCAAGGGAAAGTCTAGATTATTTCCTTGCGCCTTGTGATAGCTTGCGTTATCTAAGACAACCGCTATTGTTTCATCCGGATATTTTTTAGAAAGCTCTGAAAGAAAATGTCTAATAACTCTGCTATCAACACCGTCGTAAATCCATTCTAAATGTTCACCGCTAACAATTTCAGTAGCTCCAACTACAGCAACTGTACCCCTATGGCTACTGACTTGAATTGTTTTTCTATCTTTTTTATCTCCCCAAGTATGAGTGGTTGGAGTCTCACTCCTAAAAAAACTTTCATCCATGTAGAAAATTTTCAAGTCTGGATTTTCAGCCTTTGTGCCATCCAAAAGATTTTAAAAAAACTTTTTTTTCTTCCTCATTCCCCTTATAATTTTCTTTATTAGGCTTTTGCCAAGATAGTTTCATCGATTTCAAAACTTTGCGTATGGTTTCTTCATCTGCGTCAATATCCCATTGAGATTTAACATAGCGGGCTAAATCCTTACAAACTATTCTTCCATCTTTACTCAAAACATACTCTCTGAGCTTTTCTTTTTGCTTTGAGTTGATCAATGAGGGTCTTCCAGTTCTGGGCTCATCTAGCAATCCATCAATACCAAGTTCATTCCAATTAGGTAGCCAAGTATACAGTAGAGTTGTTACATAGACTCCACAAACCTCGCAAATTTTACCTGTATCTATATCACAATACAGCATATTTAATGCTTGGAGACGATTATACGTACGAATAGCTTTTGCCTTGCGTAATTCTTCTCTTAAAACTTCTATATTCCTTACTTGGTACATATTACCAAGGATAAACCCTTAATCATTATTTGTAAAACTTTAGAGGAGTACTATAGAGAAAGGTGTGCATAATACAAAACCAGAATTTTTAAAGAATTCAGCTCGCAATTTTTCTGACTTCTCATATACGACCATGAAGTTAATTTTGCAATATGAAGAAAGAAATTTTAAGGGGTCATTTTTCCGCAGGAGGTTTAAACCTTAGCCATAAGCTCTTCAGCATTAGTAATTTTACCTTTAATCGCTGTAGCAGCAACAGTAGCAGGGCTCGCCAAATGTGTTCTAGCACCAGCTCCCATACGTCCAGGGAAATTACGGTTAGTACTAGAGATACATCTATGCTCTGGAGCAACTACTCCCATACTCATTCCTAGACATGGACCACATGAAGCGTGTGTCCAAAGTGCACCAGCGTCTTGGAAGATATCATGTAAACCTTCACGCTCAGCTTGACGTTTGACATCCTGTGAACCAGGAGTGATAATCGTAGGAATAGAAACTTTCTGTCCTTTAAGGATTTCAGCAGCTATTCTCAAATCAGAGATTCTAGCGTTAGTACAACTTCCGATGAAAGCTTGATCAATTTCTAAGTCTTGGATTTTATCTCCCGGCTTAAGCCCCATATAATCTAAAGCTTTCTCATCAGCAGCTTCTGGAATTGTTCCATCAAAATGAGCTGCCTCTCCTGGGTTAATCCCCCAAGTAACCATAGGCTTCAAACTAGAAACATCAAGCTCAACTTCAGCGTCATAGACAGCATCTTCATCTGCTCTAAATTCAGCCCATTTAGCTTTCAAAGCTTCAAATTCAGCAGAATCTTTAGGGATTTGTTCTTTATCTCTAAGATACTCAAAAGTAACTTCATCAGCAGCAACCATACCACTAGTAGCACCAGCTTCAATCGCCATATTACAAATAGTCATACGCTCCTCCATATCTAGATCAGCGATAGCATCACCAGTATATTCAAGAACATAACCTGTTCCACCCTTAAAACTAATCTTCTCGATAATCGCAAGAATAATATCCTTAGCGTAAACGCCTGGCTGACGCTTACCAGTAACATTAATTCTCATAACTTTAGGTTTTTTCAGTAGTAAACACTGTGAAAGCATTGCACCAGCATTCGCTGTAGTACCGATACCTAAAGCAAAACACGCAAAAGCACCATTAGTACAAGTATGGCTATCACCACAACAAAGTGTAGTCCCTGGCTGTACATAACCTCTTTCTGGAGCCACTATATGACAAATTCCATTTTCACCGATATCAAAGTGTCTGATACCATGCTTTTTAGCCCACTTTCTTAAAACACTTGCTTGAATCGCAGTAGCTGTATCCTTCGCCGGAGCTACGTGATCATTGATCGCTAAAATTCTAGTAGGATCAAAAATTCTGCCATCGAATTCTTCATCAATCTGAATAGCACCCTGTGGAGTAGTAATCTCATGAGCAACAATTCTGTCCATGAAGATCAAATAGTTATCACCAGGTAATTCTTCTACCGTGTGCGCGTCCCATACTTTAGCAAATAGAGTTTTTCCCATAATATATGGCTTATTCTAGCAAATATCAAAGCTTAAAACTAAAAGTAATAAGTGAAATTGTAAGAACATATTAGCTAGAATTTTAATAATGCAATTTGCCCCCAGAGCAATCACTCAGACATTCAATAGATATGTTGATGAACAAACTTCAAATTCTGGCGGCAGGAAACTCTTTGGAACAGATGAATTAGCGCAAGAACTGGAGAGAGAACAAGCCAAAAGAAGAATTACAAGAGAAATATCACGGGACCAAAACACATATGCTCAAAATATATTTCAAATAACCCTCTCACACATAAGTAGAATCACTAAGGATAATATTGATGAAACTTCAATAAACTTAAAAGCTGGGGAAAATAGTAATGAAACTAAGGTTCTTGCAGATGCGGAGAAAATCCTTCAAATTGCTGATGATTTCGTAGAGAGCTATCTTAAAATCGACCAAATTTTCAGACAAAGTAACATAAATATTGATCAAGCAATACGTGAATTCTTTGAACCAATAAGCTTACTAACTGAAGAATACACCAAGAATATGCTTGAGCGGTACATATCATCAACAAATCCAAGCAAATCTGAATTCTTAAAAGAATTATTAATTCTAAAAAACAATGATGGGAAAATGGCTCCTATAAACGAGATAGCTCGAGCAATTTTATATAATTTCGAACAAACTGGTACACAAATAAAATTAGTAGGACAAGTATCAAGTAAGAGCATAGAAGCACTAAAAATAGAAAAAAAATTTGATGATGCTGAACAAAGTTTTAGCTCAGCAAAAATTGAAAACATATACGACAAACTAATAAATTTCATCAAAGCAAATTTTCTAGCTATCGCCATTCGTGATGCAGAAGAATATTTATAAAATTGCTAATATCTATAGAGATGAAAATTTCCCTTAACTGGCTTAAAGAATTTGTAAACCTCGAAGATATTTCTTTGGATCAATTAGTAGAAGAATTGACGATGAGAGCATTTGAAGTCGAAGACATAAGTACTTTCAACGATAATATTGATGAAAGAATAGTTCTAGGTGAAATATTAGAAATCAATCCACACCCTAACGCGGATAAACTTCAAGTTACTAAGACAGCTATCGGCTTCAATGAAGACGGCTCTCAAAACATCAAACAAATCGTCTGTGGCGCCAAGAATATTAAAGTAGGACAAAAAGTCCCAGTAGCAACTCTAGGAGCAAAGCTAACCAATATTAAAGGTCTAGAAATCGCTATTAAAGAAAGTAAAATCCGTGATGTCGAAAGCTGTGGCATGCTCTGTGCAGCGGAAGAAATTGGTCTAACAGAAGACTTTGTTAACTCTGTAGTAGAAGAGCAAGGTGATGGGATTTTTATTCTATTTGAAGCTGATAATTCTGCAATCCCCGATAGAGCTAAAGATTTCAAAATCGGCACTAAGATTACTGAAGTTCTGGGAATCAAAAAAGACTTTATTTTAGATATCGGTGCAAGAAGTAATAGAGGTGATGCGCTTTCGCTAGAAGGACAAGCTAGAGAAATTGCTGCTTTATTTAAACAAGAACTTCTACAAAAAAATCCACCAGAGTTAGAAACTTATGAGAAAAAAGAAAACTTCTCAGTTAAGCCAGAGATCACTCTAGAAGATGAATGCAGCCTTTTCTATACTCTTGCAGTTGAAGGTATAGAAGTTAAAGAATCACCGCAGTGGCTCAAAGATAGACTTACAGCTGTTGGCATGAAAACCATTAATAATCTCGTAGATATAAGTAACTATGTTCATTTAGAACTAGGACAGCCTATGCATTTCTACGATAAAGACAAACTAAGTGGCGAGAAGCTTTCAGTTAGACGCGCTCAGGCAGCTGAAAAAATCAAATGCCTTGATGAGAAAGAATATGAATTAAATGAACAAAACCTTCTTATCACCAATAAAAGTGACAAGGAAGATATCCCAGTTGGCATAGCTGGGGTAATGGGTGGCTTCGATTCACAAATCACAGAATTCAGTAAAAACATCATCATCGAATCTGCAATCTTCAAAGCTGCAACAGTAAGAAAAAGTTCTAGGTCAGCAGGAATAGAAAGTGAAGCTAAAAAGCGTTACGAAAGAGGCGTGGATAAAATCAACACTAGAAAAGCTATTCTAAGATCACTTGAATTAATCTCTGAGCTTGCTGCAAGCGATTCAGGAATTAGAATTGGTTCACTAGAACTAGCTGGAGAGGAAGAGATTCATAGAACCACAGTGGAGCTAAATCTAGATAAATTAAATAAATTACTAGGTCTGGAGCTTTCTATGGTCGAAGTCACTGAAATTCTCAAAATGATAGATATTAAATTCTTAGGTGTGAATACATTCTCTATCCCAAGCTATAGAACAAGAGATATCACCAGGGAAATCGACCTAATCGAAGAACTTGCTAGATTATACGGCTACAACAATATCCCAGTTAAATGTCCACCAATGCTTGAATTCCAATCATCTAAAGATTTCAAACAAGTAGATACTGCATTGAATTCTAAAGAAGCCATCAAAACTAATCTAGTAAGCCAAGGCTTCTCTCAAGTTATACTAAGTAGCCTTGTTGGCGATTGGGCTATACACGAAAACGAAAATGCCATCAAAATGCAAAATCCTCTATCCAAAGAATATTCAGTGCTGAGAACCTCTATGCTGACCCCATTACTGAAAGCTGCTCAGAGAAACTATGCTAGCGATAAGTCTTCTGATATCAAAATCTTTGAACTTGGGAAAATATACTCGTGCACAAAGAAAGCAAATTCAGAAGAACAAACTGAGCTAAAAGACATAAGTGAATCTGAAAAACTTGGACTAGTGTTTATCAAACAAGAAAAATCATGGTTAGAGAATAAAGCTAAGGATGATAAATCTAATAATGCTGAAGCAAACTTCTATGAACTAAAAGCATTAATCGAGAAAATCTATAAAGATGCAAGTTTTACAGCGATAAATTCTTCATCTGGACTCTATTCTTACATGCATCCTGGCATAGCTGCTGATATCAAATATCAGGGAAGAAACATAGGTTATCTAGCGAAAATCCATCCAGCTATAGCTGAGAACTGGGATTTACCAGCTAATACTTATTTCTGCGAATTAGGCTTGCCTAATATAGCTAAAGCTAAATTCAAAGAAGCCATCAAAAACCCAGTTATAGAAAGAGATATAACCGTAGATATCAAAACCGAGACTAGCTTCAATGAAATTACTGCTTGCATCAAAAAATTCAAGTCAAAAGATTTGAAAGATATTCAACTAATTGATATATATGAAAGTAGTTACACGCTTCGTATTCAATGGCACTCTGAAAAAGATCTAAGTAGAGAGTTTATTGACGAGGAAGTAGCTAAAATCAAAGAATTCATGTCTAAGAATCTAAGCGTTGAATTCAGAGTATAAAAAGTAATAATCTAATTAAAGATGATCAATAAGAAAATCAGCATCTATATATTTTTAACTTTTCTAGCTTTAATTCTTTTAAGCTATTTATCTGCACTCAGTACAGTCACAGTAGAAGTTACTATATTTAATATATTACTCGCTGAACTTGCTTTCGCTTTCCTCGTGAATAGCTTGGTTTTCCCCAAGGCTAATAATCTCAGAGTAATAAATATTTCCGTCAAATACTTACTAACTATTGCTGGCTTTTTTGCGATTATCTCATTCCTCCCACACTCAGGTGACGAGCATATTTTCAGCTACGGTGACTACCAAGGTTTAGTTCCTTTCTCTGTCAGGATCAATGCTTTTGCATTATTAATGACTAATATTTTTGCAAGCTTTGTCATTATCATCAATGACAAACTCAAAAAAGTAAAAGAAGACAAAGTATTTTTTAGTTATCAAAAAAGTAACCTCAATCAAACCCTGTGGGGTGACGAAAAAGATCCAGAGAAATTAGAAAAAGCTGTAAAGTCTAAAGAAATAGCTAGTGAACTCAAAAGTGAAGTAAATGAGATCTTCGATGTTTATCTAGAAAAATTCGAAGATGATAAAGATTCAGAAACCCAAAACAAAAAACTAGAAAATTTTGAAAATGCTTTAGTTAAACACATTAACCCGCAAATCGAAGCTGCTTTATGTTTGGATGAAAACTTCAATCATTTGGATAACTCGATTTTCAAATGGGATAAGTTAGATAAAAATGAAATTGCAGTTCTATTCGACAATCTCAATAAAAGCTCTGAAGCTGCCTCAACAGGAAAGTTATGTCAGTGCCTGTTCAGTGTAGAAAATTCTTGGTATATCATAGCTCAGTACCGTGGTATGTTCTTAATCCTCAAATCTAGAAATAGTGATTTTTCTAATCTTCTAGAAGTTTCTTATAAAGTATTTAAAAGTTTGGGTTAACTTTTGAGAAATATCCAAATATACTCATTGCTATAATATCTGCATAGCCACAATGATCAATAAACTTCTTGAATTAGTAAAAAAAGCCAAAGCAAGTGATTTGCATATAACTCCTATCGAGCCTCCTGTACTTAGAATCAATGGAATTCTTAGAAGAACAGAAATGCAGCCCCTAAGCTCAGAACAAGTAAAATCAATCTGCTATAGCTTTCTATCTGAAGAACAGATTAAAGAGCTAGAAACCAATTACGAACTAGATTGTGCTTATGGAGTTGAAGGTATTGGTCGTTTTCGTATTAATGTCTACAAAGACAGACTGGGTTACAGCGCTGCATTAAGAATGATCAGCTATCAAATTCCAAGTATAGAAGATCTCAGATTACCAGACGTACTAAAACGTTTAGTGCATTTACCAAGAGGTTTAGTTCTAGTAACTGGACCTACAGGTTCTGGTAAATCTACGAGTCTTGCTGCTATGGTGGATTGGATTAATAGTCATCGTGCTGAGCACATACTGACGATAGAAGATCCTATAGAATTTATCCATAAATCCAAAAACAGCATCATCAATCAAAGAGAAATTGGTAATCACACCCACTCATTCTCTAACGCCCTAAGAGCAGCACTGAGAGAAGATCCTGATGTAATTCTCATTGGTGAGATGAGAGATTTAGAAACTATTTCACTTGCAATTAGAGCTGCTGAAACTGGTCACTTAGTATTCGGTACTTTGCATACTTCTTCTGCTGCATCTACTATTGATAGATTAATCGATGTTTTCCCAGCTGACCAACAAGCTCAAATCAGAACTCAATTAAGCAATTCCCTAAAAGCAGTACTCAGTCAAACTCTAATTCCTAACCGTGAAGGCAATGGCAGAGTGCTTGCAATGGAAGCGATGTTAGTTACTTCTGGTATCGCAAACCTTATCCGTGAAGCCAAAACATCTCAAATCTATTCAGCTATACAAACTGGTAAGAACGTTGGTATGCAGACTCTCGAGTCCTCACTTGCAAATCTTTATAATAACGATTTAATTAGTCTCGATGACGCCATGTCTAGAAGTTCTAAAGTAGATGAGCTTAAGAATTTAATCGGTACAGCTGTAGCTGCATAGTCTTAGGCGCCGCAACTACAAGTTCTGCTAAAATCTTATTCGGTATGGATATATTCGCTCTAATCGGGATAGTAATTTCACTATTATTACCTTTTGCTCTATTTGCTATTTACTTAGTATTTCTCAGCCCTGGCAACCTAGTTGACTGGCAAATGAGATTATTTCTAAAGCTAGGTTTAATGAAAATAGATAATTTAGACAAAAAAGCTATTCAACCTAACAGCATAGATGTTCATATCGGCACTCATTTCGCTCGCCAAAGAGAAGATGGCAGCTTCGAGGAATTCGATGCAGATGAAGTCATACTTGCACCAGGTGATTTCGTGCTTGGTACTACTCAAGAATACTTCTACTTCCCATCTAATCTTCATGGCTATCTTCAAGGCAAAAGCTCTTGGGCTAGGCTAGGTTTATACGTAGAATCTGCTGGTTTATTTGACAGTGGTTTTGAAGGAGAAGGAGTGGTTGAACTTACTAACCAAGGTTGCGCTCCACTTAAACTTGAAGCTGGCAAGCCTATTGCTCAGATGATCTATATGAGAAACCTGCCATGCTCTCACCCATATGGTAAGAAAAAACACTCTAAAAGTAATTACCAAGGTCAAAAAGGTGCTAGGCGGAGTGCACTTGATACTACCGTAGCTGCGGTATAAGCAGCTTGTCTGCTTTATATTCTTTATCAAACAGTCGCCACTCAAAACTTCGTTTTGTAGTATCTCCTTAAGAGAATTAGGGATAAGAGGCAGCAGATCAATACAGAAATCAAAAAAATCTATGATTCTGTACTATTGGTATATTTTCCAAGAATTTCTGGCATAATGTAGTTATATGTCTGATTTTCGTAGAAATATACTAAAAACTATTAGGTCAAGTTATGAAAATCCAAGAATAACTCTTTTAATAGGTCCAAGACAAGTTGGTAAAACGTATTTGTTGAAACAATTAAAAAGAAATCTCAAGAAAGATTCTAAATATTTCAACATTGAAATTCCCCAAGATGCCAAGCTTTTCAATAGTGATGAAGATGAAATTTTTAATATCATTAGCGAATCAGGCGATTATTGTTTCATCGATGAATTTCACTTCGTTAAAAATATCTCTAAAATCTTTAAAGCTATATACGATGCTATTGATATAGGCAGAATTAAACAAGTGAAAATATTTGCATCCGGCTCCTCTGCCATGGAAATTCACAAACACTTGAAAGAAAGTTTAGCTGGAAGGTATATAAAATTCCAAATTCGCCCACTTAACTATGATGAATTTTGCACTAATAGAGATATCGATACCAGTATCCATGAATATCTCAGCTATGGGGGGCTACCTGGAACCTATGACGTACATCATAAAAAAGACAGAGACAAAGAAAATTATTTAAAGCAAATCCTAGAAACTTATATCCAAAAAGATATAAAACACCTTATTAGTGAAGAAAATACTAGTGCTTTCAACCATCTGCTCTACATACTTGCTGAAAATCAAGGACAGATCATATCCAGAGCAAATTTAGCTAGAGATATTCGAGTTAGTGAGAAAACTGTCGAGCGCTACCTGGATATACTAGAGCTTACTTATGTTATCTATAAACTCAGTTCTTATGCAGCAAACCTTAGTAACGAACTGAAAAAATCTAAAAAATACTATTTCTACGATCTAGGTATCAGAAACGCCATTATCGAAAATTTCAAAAATAATAAAAAACAAAAAGGAACGAACTGGGAAACCTTTACTTATCATCACCTACTTGGTTTTCAGGAAGAAGCTAATACCAGTATTTATTTTTGGCGAACATCAGACGATCTAGAAATAGATTTCATCTGGCTAAGAAATCAGATACCATTTCCTATAGAAGTAAAATCGAGGCTAAGAAAAGCGAGTATACCTAAAGCAATGGAAACTTTCTTCAAAGCTTATTTAGATACCCCATTTGGGATAGTATTAAATGAAGATATTGAAGATTGCTTGGAATATCGAGGTAAGGAAGTACATTTTATTCGGTTTGAGGATATTAAGTACTTGGAGGAGATGTTGAATGAAAACTAAATTAAGAAAGGCATTTATCTAAAAAAGTAACAGGAAATTCTAATTCCATTTTTTTAGGAAATACAATATTACCTATTTCTCTTTTAGTCTCAATATCAAAATAAACCATATTTGGATCATCTTCATTAATATACAGAGTTCCTTGATTTAGGCTAATATTTTCACCGTCAGCTAATTCAAGGTTATCATCTTCAAAATTCAAGATGGCTATATATTTGCTTATTTTGTGATTTGGATTAGCTTGACTCTGTTTCAAATCCTCAATTAACTCTCTTACATTAAGAGCAGCGTCATTAAGCTGAAGCCTATTCTTTAAATATTTAGATATAGAATCTTTATAAAGTAAATTTTCCATGTCTTTGGATGTGAAGTCACTCGTCAATGGCATATATTCCTCACGAGCAGTGAATTGTGATCTTGGACTCCTATGTTCAATAATTACAGGTTCTATTTTAAATTCTAATAACCTATCATCCTTAAATTTAATCTCGAGATTTATCTTCTCTGCAGCTCGGGAATCATCTTCGAAAACATCGCCTTTATGAAATATAGTTAAATTCATAGGGTCAACCTCGGACCCAAAAGCTTTCTCAGCACTCCTCTTTGCAATCTCGGAATAGTTTTCTAACAATTTAGATCCTACTTTTTCACGAAGTGTATCTTGAATATATTCAGGAATAGACCTTGAAGAAACTGGAGATACCACATTTGCAATTTGCTCAATAAAATTTCTGGGATTGCCTATTTGATCTTCTGGTTTAAATCTATTTTGAATATTTTTCTTTAGCTGACGGAGCTTTTCAGTATCTTCTGATACTCTATTCTTAACGAATTGTAATAAATTAAGTCCTGTATCCTTCACGTATTACATTTTAATATAAGGCAGGATAGATTCTACTATCAAATGCAACAGCGCTCAATTTCTTCTTGAAAAACCTCAATAGGTGTTTTGTAATTGAGCCTTTGTCGAGGTCTTCCATTAATGAGTTTAACGTAATGCTGAAGATCCTCTTCAGAAACTTTAGTTAAATCTGCCCCTTTCGGGATAAATTCTCTAAGCAAACCAATAGTATTTTCACAAGTTCCCCTTTCCCATGGGCTATACGGTTTCGCAAAATATACGGTCATATTAGTACTATTCTCAATTTCTTGGTGTCTTGCAAACTCTGTACCATTGTCGTATGTAATCGACAGGCAAAGTTCACTTGGAAATTCTTCAAATAGCCCTTCAGTTGACTCCAATACAGTATCTGCTTTCTTGTCTTTAATCTTTTGCGCTACGAGAAGCCCAGATTTCCTTTCCACATTAATTAAAATCTTTTCAGATTGCTTCGGATCACCAAGCATCGTGTCTCCTTCCCAGTGACCAGGAACTTGCCTCTCTTCAATATCACTAGGTCTATCATCAATTGATCTTTTATTAACGATAAATTCAGGGCTTGATCTTTTAGTTCGATATTTTTTACCTTTTCGCCTTAAGCGAAGCTTCACTAAATCACACCTCTCTCGATAAAGCCATTGATAAATGGTTTCATGACATATGATCTCCCCAGTATCCTGCCTCCATCTACCTGCTATTTGATTTGGAGACCAATGAAGTTCAATGCATTCAATGATAAATTTCTCTAAAAGACTTCCTGAAATTATTCTTAAATGAGAATTTGCTTTTCTTTTTCTTTCATAAACTAACTCCCATGCTTTCTGTGCTTTAAACTCACCATCCACTGAATTCTTACTAATACATCTACTAACAACTGAGTTATTTCTAT
Organism: Candidatus Caenarcanales bacterium; assembly: GCA_022447685.1. Taxonomy (GTDB): domain Bacteria; phylum Cyanobacteriota; class Vampirovibrionia; order LMEP-6097; family LMEP-6097; genus DT-14. Next base: position 22,793 of record JAKVAO010000015.1, read on the forward strand.
CAATTGCTATCGCTATTTCTGTAATTTTGAAACCTTGATCTAACAATGTCTCTATTTTAACCATTTCTTCCCAACTTAAATGCTTCTTCTCCATTCTCTAACTCCTTTTCTTTATCTACAAAGTTAGAAATATGGCTTTGTTGCATTTCGGTTTAGAAAGAATCCAGAGACACAAGTCAAGATAATATTACATGCGTGCGTGCAATGGCTAAACGAAGATTGAGGAAGTTACTAAATCAAGCATCTTCAAAACAAAGTTCAAAAGCACAATCCTCTTTCAAAGGACATTCATCGGGGTCTTTCATCTTAGCCCATTCTTTGCGGAAACATTCTCTAGCTTCTACATAATCCAAACCAAACTCGAACATCTCTTCCATTCCCTGACCGTGCATCTCAGATAAAGCTTTCAAAGAATAAAATTCTTCTGCGTAGCCAAGAGCAAGGTTAATATTGAACATTCTCCTGCAAATAGGTAAGCCAGTGACGGAACATTTCTCAATTTGGGAATTTTCGCTTGGCATAGGCGTATATAAGGATCCACTGAAAAACGCCTAAAGTAACATTTTTCAACCCTGACCGAGGAATGAATCCTAGCTCAGGGAGTGGATCCTTAATATTCTTTATCAGGCAGTCGCCACTCAAAACTTCGTTTTGCAGTGTCTCCTTAACTTAATATTAACCCTTTTTTTGTTATAATATATATGTAGATGAGAAAACTTCTCAAAACAGCCATGAATTTAAGTCAAGTTAGACCAGGTCAAGATTTTATTATTCAGTTTATACCTGAAAATCTTGAATTACGCCTGTTTTCACTTGGTCTTAAGGTAGGTGACGCGGTTGCTTGCACCTCCAGAAATTATAAAGGTCCAGTAGTACTCAGAAAGAAAAACTCCTGTAACCAGCTTGCTATTAATCACAATTTTGCTCAGTCCATCACTGTTAACGTTAAGTAGTAATTAATGAACCTTACTAACAAAGTAAATAAGAAAAAGACAATTCATGTCGCTTTGGTTGGAAACCCTAACGTAGGTAAGTCTGTAATATTTAATTATTTAACCAATTCTTACGTTGATGTTAGTAATTACCCAGGAACTACTATTGACGTATCTCGAGGATTAATTAAGCTTTCAGAAAAAGAACAAGCTAATATCTCATACAATTTTGAATTAGTAGATACACCAGGAATTTATAGTGTATCCAATCTCTGTGAAGAAGAAACCGCAGCTAGAGATTTTATTCTTACTGCAGATATTATAGTAAACGTACTCTCAGCAGTAAGCCTTAATCGCGACTTATTTCTCTGTAAACAGCTTGCTGACATGGGTAAGCCAATGATAGCTGTTCTTAACCAATTCGATGAAGTGAGAAAGCGTAATCTAGATATAGATACAGTGAGTTTATCTGAGTATTTAGGCTTAGAAATCCTTGAAGCTTCAGCGATCAAAAAACAAGGCTTAGCTGAACTAAAAGAGATTGTAATTAATTTTGCTGACAATGCCAAAATTCGTCCCGGTAAAATCTCTAAAGCGATAGATAATTATTCAGCTCCTTACCAAGAATTAGTTCTAGATAGAGCAACTGCTCTACTTATAGCTGAAGCAGACGCTGACTTAGCTAAGAAAAATGATATTTTACTGCCACAAGAAGCAAGTAGTCGCCGCAAAGAAATCTATGATATCCGCAATCAAGAAGTTGAGGAACTAGTAAGTGAATATGTAACTGAACTGAATTTAACTTGGACCGACCATCTTGGTGACTGGATTTTAAATCCTGTAATTGGTTCTGTGATAGCAACAGTAATAGTTTATAGTTTTCTCTTTTTATTTTTGGGCAGCTTTGTCGCTGGAACTATAGTTGATTTCCTCGAACAAAGTGTTTTTAAAGCCTATTATGAACCTTTTGTAAGAAATATAGTTTCTTTCGTTTTCCCGATTGAAGCTTCAACAATGTCAAATCTAGTTTTCACTAAGCCACTCACCGCGATAGGAACTCTGCTTGCTGGTGACTATGGAATTCTTACATTAACCATTACGTACTTATATGCTTTGCTAATGCCACTGGTGCTTGGCTTTTATTTCGGGCTTGCACTGCTAGAAGATTCTGGATATTTACCTAGACTTGCGGTATTAACAGATGGAGTTCTATCTTCGCTTGGGATGAACGGCAGAGCGGTAATACCTCTAATTCTAGGTGGCGGCTGCGTTACTATGGCAACTGTAACTACACGCCTACTCTCAACTGAAAAAGAGAAATTAATTACTATGGCTTTATTAGGTCTTACTATACCTTGCTCCGCTCAGCTTGGAGTCATCCAAGGCTTACTTACTAATATCGGTGGCTTTGTTCCGTGGCTAATTTGGGGTGGAACCTTACTTACAGTTTTTATCATCACTGGTTATGTTATGAATAAACTAGTCCCAGGAGATTGTGGACATTTCATTTCAGATATTCCACCATTACGCTTACCAGAACTAAATAATGTCTTCCAGAAAACCTGGACCCGCTCAAAGATTTTCCTTGATGAAGCCACACCTGCTTTCTTTACAGCAGCAGCATTAGTAGCAAGTTTACAAATAACAGGACTATTACAGGGCATTATTGATTTCTGTGAACCTTTAATGCACAGTATTTTGCTTTTACCTAAAGAAGTTACTCTAAGTTTTATACTTGGTATGGTGCGCCGTGACTTTGGTGCCTTCGGTTTAATGGATATAGCTTTATCTTCCTCACAGTTAATCACAGTCTGTGTTGTATTAACCTTATTCGTTCCTTGCATAGCAACAGTAGCGGTTATGGTTAAGGAGAAAAATCTGAAAACCGCAGCAGCTATCTGGTTAAGTTCATGGGCTTTAGCTTTGGGGATTGGGGCAGTCTTAGCAAGAGTATTGCTAATTTTAGATTAGGTAATAAGTCTATTAAACCATCGCCTTTGACTCAGCATCCTCAGCATGCTTCCCAAGTAAACCCACCTGAGCTTCTGTCATAAGATATTGCCAAGGAAACTTATAGTTATCCTTACTCCAATCACTAAAAACTGAAGTCTCGAACTTCTCTTTAGGCACAGCTTTTTTGTAATCAGAATAAGCAGGTTCATCTTTCTCTAAGTCAACAATCTCTAAAAACATCTGATATAAAGATCTGTCACCTCTCGATATTAAAGCTTGAATTTGAGTCCATTTATAACTCTCAGGTCTAACCTCTATACCAACTGGTCTAAGTGCTTTAGTGATTTTTTTGAGTTTCTTCTCTGAACTTTTATCGACCCCAAAATTCTGGAAAGGAGTCTGGGCTTTAGGAGTAAAAATACTACAACCCCAAGTGATTTTCAGTTTAGGATTAGCTTTTTTCAGTCTTTTGAGTAAGTCTATAGTAGCATCAATATCTTCCTCTGTTTCATAAGGCATACCAACCATACCGTAGAGTTTAATAGATTTAATACCACTTTCTGTAGCAGCTTTAGCGGCATTAAAAATATCTTCTTCTGGGAGCTTCTTATTAATCAAATGCCTCATCCTCTCAGAACCGCTCTCTATAGCTATAGTTAAGTTCTTGACACCAAGTTCAACCAATAAATCAGTCATTTCTTGGCTAACAGTCCCCGCCCTCACTGAAGCGACTTGAGTTTTAGGTTTCTTTGGGTGATCTTTCAGGTATTTCAGTAAAGAAATAAATTCTGGATGCTGGGTAACGCTAGGTCCCAAAAGCCCAATACTGTCAGTGAATTCCAACAAATAATCTAAGTTCTTAATTAAAACAGAGTCGATATCAGGCTTACGGAAAGGTAAAGTTAGATAACTTGCTAAACAAAAACGACACATCTCAGGGCAACTTCTCACAACCTCCAAGAGTCCAGTATTCTGCCAGTAAGCATTAGGTGCTATGACAGAGCTGTATGATAATTGTTCTGGCTTGCTTTTCTCTCTTTCTATAGCTTTATAAAAGCTCTCATCGTAAAGATACTTTGAATTATCATCAGAGTTTTCATCTTGATTATCTTCACGTGAAGGAGTTAAATTAGATTCATCAAAATAAATTGGCTTATATAAAGCAGGAACATAAATCCCAGGAACTTTCTGAAAACCAGCAAGTCCAGCTTCATTCATAGTTGGGTCACTTTGGATATTCTTCTGCCATGCCTTGCGCTCTGCACCAGCTTCATAGTAATTAACCGTGACATCTATGATGTCATCTATATTGTTTTCACAGTCACCAATAGCAATAAAATCAAAAAACTCAGCCCAAGGCTCAGGATTAGCCGTAAGAACGGGACCACCACCATAGATTAGAGGATGGCTAGAATCTCTATCTCTAGAGAGCAATGGGATATTAAGTTCACGCAAGATTTTAATTAAATTGATGAAATCCAATTCCCAAGATATAGAGAAACTCACCAGATGAATATCACGTGGATACCTTTCATTAAAATTCGTGAAATATCTATAGTTACTTACCCTTTCATGCTCACCATAGAGCCTATAGACGAATTGATAACCCAGGCTTGCCATACCAACTTCGTAACTATTCGGGAAGCAATTAAGAACATTAATTTCACTGCCGTTTACTGGAGTAAATAAATGAACTTCAGAGCTTAAATCAATATTAGTTTTCTCGAATTGCATTAAGACAAGACTAATTATAGCTATTTACTAATAACCTGATTAATAAAATACTTAAGCGCTAATAAATAACTCTCAGCCCCAAAACCAGCTATCTGCCCTTTACAAACTGGAGCTATCAAAGACTTATGTCTAAACTCTTCACGAGCATGAATATTCGATAAATGCACTTCAATTACTGGAACATTTATACAAGTAATAGCGTCTCTTAAGGCAATACTAGTGTGTGTATAAGCACCTGCATTGAGGATAATTCCATGATATGGCTTGCCTTGCTCCAAAGCTGCCTGTATCTTTGTGACTATTTCACCTTCTATATTAGATTGAAAGGCTTCGATTTCAACATCGAATTGCTGAGCTAATTCAGTTAAAGATTGGTTAATAGCTTCCATAGAAACCGAACCATAATGCTCAGGTTCTCTTTTGCCGAGCATATTGAGATTAGGTCCATGAATTACTAAAATTTTCATTACAGTAATGATATTAGCTTACTCTTGCTGTAATTTTCTTAACTGTTTCCAGCAGCTCAAGCGGGCTAAATGGCTTAGCCATAAAGAAATCAGCACCTACAGACTGAGCCCATTTCTCTTCACTTGCTTGTCCTTTGGCTGTAAGAATAATAACTTTGATCGCTTTCAGCTCAGGATCTTGCTTTATTCTTTCACAGATCTCAAATCCAGAATGTCCTGGCATCATGATATCCAAAATCAAAATATCGGGCTTATCATTGTGCACCTTAGTTAAAACCTCATCACCATCAGAAGCCTCATCGATGATGTATTGCTCATCAGCTTCCAAAACTGCTCTAACCAAAGTTCTTAAAGAATCTTCATCATCTGCAATTAAAACACTAAGTTTCTCACCCATATCTATTTAATGCCCATTTTATCACCGAAAACCCACAATTTAACTGAAAAAAATTTTAGAATAGTCCTAATGGTTTTAAAAATTTGTACTGGTGATCTTAGAGGCAAAACACTGACTTCAACCAACACCGCAAGAGAACTCAGACCTACTCAAGCTTTGCTCCGAGAAGCAATCATCAACACCTGTCTATCATTTTTTGATTTTGACTTAAGCGAGAAGAGAGTTCTTGACGTCTTTGCAGGAACTGGAGCTGTTGGATTTGAATTCATGAGCAACCATGCAAAAGAAGTGACTTTTATCGAGCGAGATTTCAAATGCGTGAAATTACTCAAAACAAACATCGAAAACTTAAACTTAAATGCTGTGGCCACAACCATTCCGCTCGACATAAACAAAGCTATTCCTAAAATTTCGAAAAAAAAATTTGAAATTATTTTTCTTGATCCCCCTTACAAATTGAATCAAGAGAACTTCGAAAAAATCGTTGAAAGTTTAATCGCCGCAAAACTTCTTGCAGAAAGATCTTTACTCATAATCGAGTCAGGGAGCGACAATTGGGAGAGTAGGTCATTTGGGGGATGTTTAGCTGAGTTGAATTTAGTGAAAGAAAAAAACTATGGAGACAGCTCTGTTTTCTTCTACACCTAGGATAGAAAAAAATATTTCTGAAAAAATTCCATCAGAAAAGGTTTACACAGGTATCAGTTCCATGTAAACTATTTTCTGAGACTATTCCAGAATAGTTTTTTTGGGTTTATACAAAATATAGGAGAAACAAAAATGAACAAATCTGAATTAATTGAAAAAGTAGCGGGAGTTACTAACCTTTCTAAAGTAGATGTTGATAGCGTTCTTAAAGCTGTTTTAGCTACTGTAGTTGAAGAAGTTGCTAAGGGACGTAAAGTTACTTTAGTTGGTTTCGGTACTTTCGAACAAAGAAAAAGAAAAGCTAGAGTTGGTGTTAACCCTCAGAAGCCTACTGAAAGAATCAAAATCCCAGCTAAGAAAACACCTGCTTTCTCTGCTGGTTCTGAATTCAAAACTTCAGTACAAACTGGTAAGCCAACAGGTCTTAAAGATCTTATCGCTAAAAACAAAGCTAAAACTACTAAGAAGCCTGCTGCTGCAGCTAAAAAACCTGCTGCTAAAAAGCCTGCTGCTAAGAAGCCTGTAGCTAAAAAAGCTGTAGCTAAAAAAGCACCTGCTAAGAAAAAAGCTAGAAAGTAAGAACTAGTTCTTATTAACAGTTTATAGAGCCGCCCTTATTGGGCGGCTTTTTTGTTATATTAGGTCTTTTTATTCTCTGTTAAACTTACTTATTACTTTTCTAGGGATATAATGAATTCTGCTAGATCATCAGCAATATTGTTGTTATTTAAGATTTTTGTTAATTGCCCAAAATTCAAATTAGACTTAATTGCAAATTCTCCTGAATCAGGTAAATATTTTATAGAAAACACATTGGAACCATCAGATTTATCTTTAATATATATCAAATCAATGACTTTAGGGTCATCACCATTATTCCCGACATCAGAATCAGAGTCTATAAACTCAAGCATATTATTAATGTCACTATTAATAAGTGGAATAGCTCCATCTTTCAAATAGCTTAGCGCTTTTCTTAAACCATCAGAAGGCACTGCTTTCAGAAGTGAGTCACTAGGGATATCACGATTCTCCACATTCTCATCGAAAAACATATTCAGAAAATCAGTTAACTGAATTTCAGGAAATTCATCTTCATGAAAAAGCTTTTGCATAAAATCTTGAGCATTAATCTTTCTCAAACCATAAATTTCATTATCATTTTGTTTTTTTTATTTACACCAAAATTAGCTAATTTTTCTGCCTTTGGACGACTTTCTCTTGCTTTATTCTCAGTAACAAATTTACTACCATTATTAATATCAGAATCAGCTTCTACTCTCTTAACCTTAGAATCTTTACCATATTCAGTTTGAATCTTGAGGAGTTCATCGAATTTCCTCCTAATATCATCTCCACTTCCACCAGCTTTCAAATTCACAGGAATAAGATAATACTAAATTCTAAATACAAAAATCAAGAGAGAAATCTAAGCAGAAACTAAAGTTTCTTTTTTTATAGCTTCAAGTTGCTTAATATAACCCTGAATAGAATGATCCTCAGCCAGATTCCAGAAATTACCAAAAGTAATCGGCACTGTATGCTTCACATGCTCGTAATGGTAAGTGTGTAAAATCGGTGGACAATCCTGAGGCGGTAACTTAGGAACTTCATCGTGCGTATTAACCACTCTATAACTATGATTAACTATAGAGTTATACTCAGATGCAAAATTATGATCACCAACTCTAGGACCAGCAAAGCTATATAGAATCGCTGATTTGTGTTCAGTATTAGAAGCGATATCAGCAATGTTCAAGACAGCTATAGCTGCACCTAAACTGTGTCCGGTAACCCAGAGATTAGTATAATCACTAGGATTTACCGTAGCTAGATAATCTAAAACTTTCTGCTGTGGTGAAGCAACTTTGGAATCACCAGTAGTATACATCTGCTCAAAACCTAACTCAACATCGACGTCTTTGATGAAGCTACACGGCACCTGCTTATACTTAGCATCCTCAATCCACTCTTCAATATCCTGAGTACCACGCCAAACTACGTAAAGCTCAGATCCTTTCTTGCAGATAAAACCTAGTGGCATATTATCGTTTTCATAAACAGCATCTAGAATAATTTCGAGTTCATACTCAGCTGGCAGTGACCAAGATTCTTTGTTTCTCCAAGCCTTATACTGAGCGTAAGTTTCATTTGAAAGCGTAGCTAATTCTATTGCTTTATCTAAATCAAAAAGTTTTGGTAATCTCTTCATGCTTGTATTGTAATTGAAGAAAAGATTTTAGGGAAGAGTAAATAATACTAAGGAAAGAGCTTTTAGAAAAGTTCAGTAAAAATGAGTGAGTGTATTTTTCAGATTCAAGGCTTGCGCAGACTGAGTAGTTTGAAGTTGACTTCCGTCAATGAAAACTACGAAGACAAGCATAACGCAGTTAATGGACTTTTATGAAGGCTCTTAAGCTGGCTCTTGGTTCCAATCGATAGCCCCCTTCTTCCAAGCATAAAATAAGCCGAAAAGAAGTATCGCAACGAAAGCAAAGGCTTCAAGAATGATAAAACCTCTAGTACCTGCTTCCATGAAGTTAAAAAGATTAGCCCATGGCATTAAGAATACGAATTCAACATCAAAGATTATGAAAAGTATAGCGAAAAGGTAGTATTTGATATCAAACTGCACCTGACTTTCCATTTCAGATTTCATACCACACTCATAAGTATCGTTTTTGACATCACTTGGATTGTAGATTCCGAAAGTTCTCTGAATAGCAATACTGAGTCCCAGTAAGACTAAACCATTTAATATGGCAACAACAGAGATAATTCCAATTTGACCAATTTCCATAATCAAGCTTAATTATATAACATTGCTATTTACTTGGCAAAAATGAGACTCAGCCTGCAATGACTGTGTTGTGATTAAGCCCTTCAAGCTTGGCAATCCATTTGTTAAAGTTTGCGCAATTAGCTCTGAGTGAATCGATACCACAATCTTGAGAAATAAATATTCCATCCGTATTTTTCTGAAATCTATCACCAAAAATTTCTTTTAAATGCTTTGAAGGACCTTTTGTAGTATTAATTAATTCAGGGTTTGAATATTGTTGAAGAATATTACAAAAAGAATGTTTTTGGGCAGCATCAGCATCATAAATTCGCCCCAGGGTCTTAAATTCATCAACAAATATAAATGTTTCAAATTCATGTAATTGAAAATAAGGGATAAATCTACTTTGTTTTGAATTATCTAGATTCAGTGATTCAACAAGAGATTGCTCAAGAGTCTGGATTTTTATATAAGGGGCATCAATACCAGAAACTTTATCCAAACCAGGAAAATCATTAGGCAAAGCATAAAAGTCATACATTGTTGAAACATAAGTGTTTGGATTATCTAGTAAATTTTGTAGAGTTTTTTTTACTTCAGAAAATTTTGGAAACCCTCCTTTGTACTGCCTACCTTCAGGACTTAAACTAGTTGTAAGCATTGTTGGTACAAGGTATAAACCTAAGCTTTGAAAATTTGGATTCAAAACTTTATCTACAAATAATTTCTCTGTTTGCCCTTCTACAGAAATATGTACAGTAGTCATCAAGGATTAGCTCCCAAAATATTTTTTTGCCAAAGCTCCCCTAGTGTATAGTCTTCTAGCCAACTTGCAAGCTCTTCCTCCCTTAAACGTCTGAATTTACTTTCTTTACTATCTCGGTTTACTACAATGATTTGGTCCGATGAGAAATTATCAATCAATGTTGGAGACTGTGTAGCAACAACAACTTGAGTTCTTGATGAAGCTTTTTTTATCATTGCTGCTAAAACATTAATTGCATGTGGATGTAAGCCAATCTCTGGTTCATCAAGAATAATTGTAGTGGGAGGCTTAGGTTGCAACAGTAGAGTTGCTAGGCATATAAAACGTAACGTTCCATCTGATAAATAATGTGCATCTCTATATTCTTCAGAGTGCTTTTCAATCCATTTTAATGAAACTAATTGCCTCTCCCCTCCACTCAGAAGTGAATTAGGCAAAGGCTGAATTAAAGATCTAGGCTCTATATCAAAATCTTTGAAGTAATCAGCTATTAATCTTACATGACTTACTATATCTTGGTAATTCTGATTATTATTAATCTTCATCTCATAAAGAAAAGAAGCCATATTCTCTGCTTGAGATTTTAAGAATGAGTTGTCATTAATGTCTACAAATTGTTTCACACCTGCAGTATCACTGGTGTCATGGAAATGAAATACCTGCCATGATTTTATAGCTTGGGCAATATGATGAGAAGCTGTTACAGGTGAACCAAAAGAATAATTTGTTAAACACGTTTCAATATTATTTAATTCATCAAATGCAATATAGGTAGTTCCAACGTCCGTTAAGAAATGACCTATCTCTCTATTAATAAATAACGAAGGTGATTGTCCAAGACTAGGATTTAAAGAAAATTCATAAATATTTCTATTAAACTCAAGCTTAGCCTTGATTTTTTGGGTATTTTTCATCCCCCAATGAAAAAAATAATTTGCTCCTCCTTTTGAAATAGTATAGTTAGCTAACTCAGCATTAATCATTTTATTTAGAAGTTTAAAAAATTGAATAAAGTTAGACTTACCTGAACCATTAGCACCAATTAAAATATTTACATTACTAAGCTCAAGATCTAGTTCACGAATCGACTTAAAACCATTGATATAAATTTTACTGATTGGATATTGTTGCATTTATAACTATTATATTTAAATATGCCTCTGATAAAGCTCAAAAGTATTACTTAGCAGCATAGCTACCGTCATCGGACCAACTCCTCCTGGAACTGGAGTAATGAGTCCTGCTCTTTCTTTAGCAGAATCAAAATCAACATCACCAACTAATTTTCTTCTTTCTTCACCTTCTGAACCGATGTGAGTAATAGCATTAATACCAACATCTACAACTACAGCGCCGTCTTTAAGCCATTCACCTTGGATAAATCTAGCTTTCCCAGCAGCAGCGATAACAATATCAGCCATAGCACATTCAGCTTCGAGGTTCTGAGTTCTACTATGAGCCATAGTAACTGTAGCGTTAGCGTTATTCAAAAGTATCGAAATAGGCTTACCAACTAGTGTACTTCTACCTATAACAAGTGCTCTTTTACCTAAAGTTTCAACGTGGTAACGCTTCAATAATTCCATACAGCCTTTAGGCGTGCAAGGATAAATCGCCTTAGAGTCATTAGTAAAAACCCTTCCTAGATTTAAAGTTGTTAAACCATCTACATCTTTATCAATAGCAATGGTATCGACAATCTCCTGGGTTTCAGCTCTTAGAGCATCAGGTAGTGGCAACTGAAGCAAAATACCGTCAACATTCTCATCTTCATTGAGACTTTGGATTTCTTTAATAAGATCTTGTTTAGAAGTTTCAGCAGCAAGTACTGTTTTTTTGGAATCAATTCCTACTAGTTCACAGGCTTTCTCTTTATTTTTTACATAGTAATGACTTGCAGGATCGTCACCAACTAGAATCACAGCAAGGCAAGGCTTGCGACTAGAGTTAGCTTTAGTAAATTTCTCAATCTCTTCTTTAAGCTCAGATTTGATATCTTCAGCTATTTTTTTACCATCAATGATCTTCGCGGTTTCCAGCATAGTCAACTATTTTAGCAAAGAAAAAAATTAGAATAAAACTATTTATTCTATGCAGCTAGTTTAATAACGAACGGAGAAAATTTGTCGGCAACATGGAAATCTTGTGAAGATTCTTTAGACATTGACTGCTTTTGAAAACCAGGATTATAATTGCGAAATTCTATAGGCTGCGATTTTTCTTTTGCAGAAAGGTTGAAAGGAGCTTTAGTAATAAAGTCGAGAATAGCATTGATATTATCTTGCAATTCTTTATAAACTTGATTAAAGACTTGCTCATCACTAGCTGAAGCTTGCTTATCATTAATAGATTTAGTTAACTTACTTTTTTCCAAGTCTAATGACAAAGCAAGCATTCCTTGCCCCCGAATTAGAAGAGAATTATTGTGTATACTCTCCTCCATAACTAAATTAGTTTTCCTAGGATTTTGAGATTCAAAAACATGATTTGTTCCAATTCCACCTTGCTTCAAAAACAATTTCATAGCCTCTGAAACATTTACAGGAATATCAAACGAAACTCTACCACTCTCTCTATCAAAACTGAAAGTTTTAAAAGACTCGTCTTTCAATGCATCTAATTTCTGAGCAAAACTTTTTTTCACAATACTATTCAGTAAATCATCGTCATATTTTTGATATTCCGTATACCCAATAGCTTTACGCTTATCTAACAATGAATAATAAAAATCTTTATACGCTTCTTCACTAGGAATATCTGGTATCTTAATTTTCTCAACAAGATTCACATTCTTGGCAAGAATATCACGTGCATCTTGATCACCATATTTTACTAAAGACCACATAAGCAGTTGCCCACGAAGATTATCTCCCATCTTTTTTCCAGTCATATAAGCTTTTCTAAAAAATTCATTTGCTCTGAGTGGCATCATTTCAGTTGTATTTTCATTAGATAATCTCTCATCTAGTTCCTGAAATTTATTGTAAAAATCATTAGAACCATTATCATCACGAATCAAGTCATTAATGACATAGTTAACCACTTACTTATCTTGATTGTAAATATAACCAGCATTAAGATGATCAAGCTGAGCCTGACTAGGTTCTTGCTTTACTGTTTTAACGATTTGCTTTAATCCTTGCCTTAGCTTAATCTCTTGAGCTATTATCTTGCTTGGCACTTCAAGATCTTTGTCCTCAATACCCAACAATGATTGAGCTTCTTCTAAAGGAATTTTCAGAATGTCGGTTTTTTCGGGAACAACCTTAGAGATATAAGGAGTTTTCAATGTATTTATTGTCATAATCTTATTTCAACCTTTTGATTTTTCAGTCTTATTATTTTTTGCAACTTGTGAACCTTGATCAGCCCTGAGCAGTTTACTAGAATTCTCTCTATTCTGTTCCAACTTTTCTTTGAGTTGCTTAAGAGCTTCAGTAGCATTTTCAATAACAGATAGAGTTTCTTGCTGTTCAGATGGCAAACTACTTCTTTGTGACTTATCAAAAGATGTTTGCATATCACTCTGATCTTTAGGAGCTAGCTTCAAAAGGTCTACTAAAGTTTTCATAAACTCTAAAAATTCTTCCTTAACTGCTGGTTTAGCAGCTATCTGACTAAGGTAGAAAGAAGAGTAATTAGATTTAGGAGCAGGGACATTCACCCTCAAGATAATAGCACAACATTCTAAGCATTCATCTTTAATTCATATTTCAAGCCTAGCCTCAAGTTCTGCTATGGTATTAAATATAGGACTCACAGTGCAAAATCAATTAAAACCCACACAGGAAAATATCAATCTAAAAACCGCCAAACGCATCCACTTTCTAGGCGCAGAAGGCATTGGCATGCAAGCACTAATAGCAATACTAGAAGAAAAGCAAGCCAAAGGCGAGCTTGATAAGAATTTCAGCATCGGTAAAAGTGATCTTTCTTATCTCAAGAAATCATACACAGAGAAAACTAAGATTGATTCAAGATTATTAAGCGAAACAGACTTTGTAGTCAGAAGCACAGCCATCAAAGAAAATGACCCAGACTATAAGTTTTTCGCTGAAAAAAATATTCCTATTATCCATAGATCAGAAATGCTAAATCTAGCATCTGAACCAGCGCGGCAGATTGTAATCTCAGGAACCCACGGTAAAACTAGTACTTCAGCTTTAACAGCTCATTTACTTCTAGAGCTAGATTTAGAGCCTGGCTTTGCCATTGGCGGCATACTAAAACAATACTCAGGCAATGCTAAAGCTGCTCCAGATTCACCAGAAGCTATTTTCGTAATGGAAGGTGACGAATCAGACAAAAGTTTCATGCGCTCCAAGCCATATATCGCTGTAGTAACTGACGTCGAAGCTGATCATTTAGAGAATTACCCTGGAGGCTTAGAGGAAATTAAAAACTGCTTCTATGAATTTCTAGATGAGGCGGAGTATAAGATTATCTGCACCAATAATCAGATCTTGAGAGATTATGCAAAAGCAAACTCTGATAACGAAAAGTTACTTAGCTACAGTAACTCAGATAGAGATGCTGATATGTTTTTAGACTTAAATAAAAATACCGTCAGCTTTAAAGATCAGACTGAGGATATTTCACTTGCTATACCAGGCACTTTCAACCTATTAAATTCCTGCGCTGCACTTTTAAGTGCTTACATTATTAAAGAAAGCCAAGCAAATAATTTTGATCTAAAAAAAGCAATAAACAAACTGCAAAGCTTTCACGGCACCAAAAGAAGATTTGAATTAATCAATGGTAAATATGAAGTTAAAAGTAAAGAACATGGTGACTATCAGATAAAAATCTACGATGACTATGCCCACCATCCAAGTGAAGTTCAAGCTCTATTAGATTCCGTTAGAACCATGATAAATAAAAATGAAAAGGCACTATTCATCTATCAACCCCATCACCCAGAAAGAACTCAGCAATTCTGGACTGAGTTCAAAAATACCTTCAAAAAATTCCCTGAAAATATTCATGTTTTTATTCCTGATATCTATGTTGCCCGCAGCCAGCATATAGACGGAGTCAACTCAGCTAAATTAGTTGAAGAAATCAATCTAGAACATATTAAATATCTAGACCCTGCTCTGAACCTCACTGCAAATGAAGCTAGCAAAGCTGATATACAAGGTAATTTCCACGACACAACCTCAACATTAAAGCCAATTATTGAAGCAGAGCTAAAACAAGATAAATACAAATATCTGTTCATAGTAGGTGCGGGTAATATCGGAAAAGTTGCTGAGTCCTTTACAATTTGCTAAGATTTCATTTCAATCATGGAAAAAAATAAAGTTTCTTGGTCTTTTTGGTTCTCAGTTGGTTTTGGTTACTTCACATTCGGTGCTATTACCAACGTTGCTGGAGCAATCGTTCCCAAAATCCGTGAGACTTACAATGTTTCAGCTTCTCTATCTATAGTTTTAGCAGCTGTATTTTTCATCGCCTATGGTTTAACTTCATTACCATGGGGCTTTTTCATGACCGAAAAAGGTAAGAAAAAAGCACTTATCTACAGTACTTTGGTTACTATACTTGGTGTTCTGATGTTCGCGAGCATACCTGGTTTCATCATGAATATGATTGCCATGTTCCTCTGCGGCGTTGGAGTAACTGGAATTCAAGTAGTTCTAAACCCACTAGTAAATGACATCTCAGATTCAGCGAAATACTCTAGAAACCTTACTATATGTATGGTGCTTATGGGTGCTGGAAGTTATATGGCACCGCAGCTTGTCACTCTAATCAAAAGCCTAAGCTTGCCTTGGACTTTCAGTTACTGGGTATTCTCTATTCTTGGTTTAATAATGCTTGCAGCTATAGCAACACAAAAATTCCCTAAAATCTCTGCTCAAGAAGCTAAAGACTTAGATAATGAACAAGAAGCAAAGCCTGTAAAATCAGAAGCTAAAGAAGAAAACCTAGTACTCCAATTAATCACTAAAGAACCTCTTATTTACTTATACGCACTTGGTATTTTCTTATACGTAGGTGTTGAAGTTGGTATTGCTAATAGTATTGGTTTTTATTTAGAAGACAAATTTGAAATCTCTAAACTTATGGGTGAAAGCGCTGAAGCCGTTAAAAACACAGCTGTAAGTAATTACTGGGGCGCATTATTACTTGGTAGACTTATTAGTTCTGCTTACCTAGATAAAATTTCTAATCGTTTAGCGATTAAAGTTCACGCTGCTTTAGCTTTAGTATTTATTAGCATAGCTGTTACCGCAAGTGACGTAAACATGGTGCTATGGTCGTTACCTGCTGTAGCTTTCTGTATCTCTATCATGTTCCCTACTATCTACAGTTTAACTACAAATAACTTTGAAGATAAATACTCAGATCCTATTTCTAGTGTGCTTTGCACGGCGATTATCGGTGGAGCTTTCATAGGACCTCTTATCGCAAAAGTAGCCGAAGCAACTCAAGGTTCAGCTGCAGTACCAAGCTGGGATACAGGGTTTATCATTGCTTTTGTTTGCTATGCTTACTTGTTTGTAGTTTCTCTTTTACCTGCCCAAAAATCGAATATACTGCATGATCCTGCAAAGCAGACTGATATTGATGCTATTGAGAGTGAGTTGGTTCATAAGTAAATTCAACAGCCTCGTTTGTGGTGCTCACTAGTCACAGCATTGCTTTTTTGTGAGCGGATCATACTTCCTTTCTATAGTTTCACCAGTGAAACTATCAGGCGCAGCTCAAGCTCACTGCAAAATCAACACTGTGACTAGTGAGTAGATACTTTGTCCTTGGAATTTCTTATGAAATATATCTTTAAAGTGATATGCTTACATAATTTAAATTCATTATACTCAGGGTAAAATATAATTATGGACAAGAATCAAATTCTTGATAAATTAAAAATTATGAAGCCTGAGCTTCAAAGTAAATATGGTTTTCAGGAAATTATGTTGTTTGGTTCTTACGCTAAAGACAAGGCTAGACAAGATAGTGATATAGATATAGCTGTAACCCTTGAAGACGAACATCAGAGTTTAGAGAATCTTATCAATGCTAAAGAAGAATTAAAAGTATCTTTAGGTAAAACTGTAGATTTGGTTTACTATGATCCTGAGTGCTTGAATCCGATTATTAAAATGCAGATTGATAAGGAAGCTGTAAACGTTGAATAAAAATATTTTGTATATTTTATCCATACTTGAATGTATAGAAACGATAAAGATTTACTCAGTGGCTCCCCCTCGATAAAATATACCAATAAGTGAAAAGAAATTGAGGTAATTAATGTCCAATAAGAAATTAAGTAA
>JAKVAO010000150.1 GCA_022447685.1 Candidatus Caenarcanales bacterium
CTCATAAATAACTAGATTTGGCCAGAGCTAGACCTATTTGTTTACATAATCTTTATTTTTTACCTGAGTAGTTACGAAAGAAATTCAATTCTTAGAAAAATTGCTGGCGCATTCAAAAAAGATAAGAGAATTGAAAAGCAGTTGAAAGCCTTGGATAGATTAGTAGGTAGAAGACTTGCTAAAGGAAGATCACTAGAAAATTCTAAAGACTTCAAAAAAGCAGAAAAACTTCTTGCAGGAATTCTTTCTGGACTTAAGTCAGCTTATGAGAAGTGTAAAGCACCAGCTGCTAAATTGATCTTCGATGCACAGCAAGCAGAACAAGAATTTTTAGATGTATTCACTGAGTCAATTGATGACTATGAATTGCTTGAAGATGATGAGTAATTAATGACAATTAAATTTATTGTTTTCTAGCAATAGAGACTGTAAATCTTCTCTCTGTGAAGTCATTGAAGATAGCAGTAATTTCATCATCAACTATATCTCCAAGTGAATTAATATATTCTTCAGAACGTCTAAGAGTTAATTGCACTTGCGCAGCAGTACTAGCTTCAGTCATGAATGCCGCTCCAAGTGGAGTATCACCTTTCGCGATAAAACTAGAGTTTAACTTTAGTTTTTTATTACGGCGATGATTAACTTTCTTAGTATCAGCAGAGAGTTTATCTTTGATACCAGACACATTAGCGAGTGTATAAGTAGTACCCGAGATATCTTGCCCACTTTCATTTAAAAATTTGATATCTAACTCAAGCGCATCTTCTCTAGCTGCAAGAATATTAGAGTATTTATAATTAAGCTGCAAAAATTCTACTAAATCTCCATTCTTTTTTGTTTTGGAAACAAACTTTGCTTTAGCTTTTTTGGTATTTAAAAACTTCGGATCATCAATAAATATAATATTGATATCTTCAGAATCTAATGTGTCAGAGATATCTACTGGGATAGCTGATGAATTTTCACCTTCAATAGAGAAAGGGATGAATATTTGATTGGAGTTCTTAGTGAAGAGTTCTTTCTTCTTGAGAAGAGTGTTTCTAGCTTTATCCATGCTCATATCTATATTTACAGAGATGGTGTTGTTTACTAGACTAATGTCTACTGCATCTGAGTTTAAGTTAAAAGGTAGTAGCAAGTCGTTGATATTGTTGCCGTCATCATCTTGGTTTTTGCCGGAGCTGAAGCTGATTCCGGATTTTTCATAGGTGGTGTTGGCTGGGTTTATGCTATCAACTGAACCTTCATCTAGAGTGATAGTGAAAATTAATGGCTCTTTACTCGATAGAAGAACTGAGTTCTTTTTAGTTCCTGCGCTTGGGACAAATACTATATTAGTGCTTTCCAAATCCAGAGTAGCTGCTTCGACTAACAATCCCTTCAAGTCTATGTTGTATACATCTTGAGCTTTAGCATTAGCTGGCAAAGATAAATTAGCATCACTTTTATTCAGTAACTGTTTTACATTGATCTTAAAAGTTAATCTCTGCTTGATTTCGAGAGCATCTTCATCAGATTCAGCAATAAAAGTTGTTTCATTTTTGGATGAGTTTCTAGAACTAGCTTTCGTATCTTCTAAAACATAGAAACTAAATTTACTAGTAATATTTTCTGGCTCATTTTCTTCATCATCCTTATCACCATAGCTAATCTTCAAAGCACTTAAAATAGCATTGTTATTTTCTTGAAAAAGATCTTTTTGCACACCAGGAATAAAGTCTGGATCATGATGAACTTTGATAGAGAATCTTTTTACAGTATCAGAAACTCGATTTTTAGTTTCATTAATTTCTTCATCACTAAACTCTTTGTCTAAATTAGTTAATGGCTCAAGATCTCCATCATCATCCAATTCAATAGTGTGACTAAGATCTTCAAGTTCTAAAACGGCTAGATAATTTTCATCATTTGCTTTCTCTTCTATACGGTCAAGAACCTTCTCTTCTTTAGTTTTTTTCTTATCATCGATATCAGTTTGTCCACCTCCTGACCTTGAACTAGTGGAAGGCTTAAATGTAAATCTTCTACTGATTAGAGGATTATTTGCACGATTTTCAGTTAGATAATAGT
This sequence comes from Candidatus Caenarcanales bacterium, assembly GCA_022447685.1. Taxonomy (GTDB): domain Bacteria; phylum Cyanobacteriota; class Vampirovibrionia; order LMEP-6097; family LMEP-6097; genus DT-14. The sequence continues at coordinate 2,071 of JAKVAO010000150.1, forward strand.
TCACTCTTCCTTGTAAGGAATCTGAGGAGTCAGATGCAATAGAAACTTTCAATACAGCATCAGCTAATTGATCATTATCAGCAGTAATAGATAATCGAAAGTCATTCTCTGCTCCAGGACTGCCTATATAGCTATTGTCATCAATAATTAATTCAAGCCTATCAGTTGAAAATCCAGAGATTGATTTTAAGCGAAAGTTAACTGTAACATTTAAATTATTAGTTATATTATCTTCAGATGATTCCTTACTTGTAACTACTCAGGTAAAAAATAAAGATTATGTAAACAAATAGGTCTAGCTCTGGCCAAATCTAGTTATTCATG
>JAKVAO010000151.1 GCA_022447685.1 Candidatus Caenarcanales bacterium
CACAACTCTATTAAGTCATGAATACTGGCTATTGGCCAGACTTACATTCGTATTAGACGACTTTGCGGTTGCCCTGGGTCAATTTTAATAATATTAAAAATCCTTTACTAGCAACAACTACTGCTGTCGCTTTAGGTGCTTTAGCAAACCCAGCTAATGCTGCAAGTCTTAAACTTGGTCCATCAGAAATATCTAATGACTTAAATAATGCTCCAGTTAAACAAGAACTTGTAAGCCCTGAAAAACTTAATGAATTACCAGCAGTAACTTCTTTAGAATCAATTGAAAGCGATATTAAGAACGAGAAAAATGCAAATAAAAATAGAAGCATTCAAGAACAACTTTTAGCAGTGCCTGAAATTACAATTACGAATGATCCGTTTCAAAATTTATTAAACAAAACCGATGAATTTTTGCCAAATAATATAAATTTCAACTTGGGTGGTGATGAAAATATTGAAATAGACCCTATAAGCTTAATAAAAGAGGAAGAGTCGCTAACACCTCTATTTCAAAACTTCCCTTTGCCAAATGTCGAAAATTTAGAAGAACCTGAGACAAGAACCTTGCCAGCTCTTGAACTATTTCCTGAAAATAACAATAAAGAATCAGAAACAAATCGCAATAATTTCCCCAAATCTAGCTTTACTTCTCCGCCCCCTTCAAGACCATTAACCAATTTCAAGGAATCTTTCCCTGCAAAAAATCAAGGTGGAAAACTAAGAATTGGTGGCAATAGCGACCTTCCACAATTTCCAATTAATACTGGAGTCGATGGAGGTGTTGGATATGGAGGCACTAGTGGGCGAGGAAAATTAGGTCCAACTGGTATACCAAATGGACTTGGAAATGGAGATATAAACCAATATAAATTTAATCCCGATACCGGATATAAAGACAGTGTTGGCAACTAATTATTTTATAATTAGGAGAGTTTAGTACTAAAGGACAAGTAAATGCTAGAATGTACAGCGTGGTAATGACAGAAGATTACTATGAAATTTTAGGTGTAAGTAAATCTGCAAGTGATGCAGAACTTAAATCTGCATTCAAAAAAGCAGCTAGAAAGTTTCACCCAGACAACTCAGACACTGGTAATGAGGATATGTTTAAGAAAGTAGGAGAAGCCTACGAAGTTCTTAAAGACCCTCAAAAAAGACAGATTTATGATCAATATGGCGCTGAAGGACTCAAAGGAGCAGGCGGTGCTGGTGGCTTTAGTGGCTTTGAAGGTTTTGGTGGCGCTGGAGGCTTCGAAGATCTCGGTGACATTTTCTCAAGCTTCTTTGGCGGAGGTTTCAATGGCGGTGGCGGTAGAGCCCGTAATAGAGCAACTAGAGGTCAAGATCACGAAGTTAGTATACAGATAGATTTCCTAGCCCCTGTGGAAGACACAGAGAAGAAGATCAGACTAAACCCACTGGAGATTTGCACAACTTGTGACGGTAAAGGCGCAGTAAACGAATCAGACATAGTTACCTGTGGCACTTGTAATGGTACTGGACAAGTAACTAGTGTCCAAAACACTATCTTCGGACAAGTCAGACAGAATTCAACATGCCCTAGCTGTGGTGGAACTGGTAAAGAAATCAAAAATCCATGTGGCTCATGTAAAGGTAGAGGCTACAAGAGAGAAGAAAAAGAAATCGAAGTTAAAATCCCAGCAGGAATTCAAGATGCAACCACTATGCGCTTAAGTGGTATGGGAGATATTGGACGCAATGGTGGACCTAGAGGAGATATATATCTCACGATTAGAGTCAGAGACCACGATAAGTTCAAGCGTGAGGGAGCAGATATATTCTCGACTCTTAAACTAGGTTTAGCAGAAGCTGCGCTTGGGCATGAAATCAAAGTACCTACTATATACGGTACCGAGAAACTTAAAGTTAAATCTGCAACACAATCAGGCCAGGTTTATACCATTAAGGATGCAGGAATGCCATTCCTAAACAGGAAAAACAAGAAAGGTAATCACTACGTAAACGTTGAGGTTGTTATACCTTCGAATCTCTCTCGTGAAGAGAAAAAGCTTTTGGAAGAATTTCAAAAATTACGGCGGGGCCAAGACATAGAAGTTTAAATAGACTCTATAATTCTTTGTACGTGCCTGTAGTTCAACTGGATAGAATATCGGTCTCCGAAGCCGAAGGATTGGGGGTTCGAGTCCCCCCAGGCACACCATTTTATATATAATCATATATTAATAAGATTATTGCAAAGCTTTAAGTTCAAGGCTGAGGAGAAGGAAAACCGCAGCCTAATGGAATTAGGTGAGGATTTTGACGCCAACGAAAACAACTGTCTTAAAAGTCAAGTATGAATAGGTAAACCTCGATAAAAGTTTTTTACAATTGCATTTAATA
>JAKVAO010000152.1 GCA_022447685.1 Candidatus Caenarcanales bacterium
AAGGGAACAGACTTTTCAAAAGTTACTCAAGCTGATTTAGACAAGGTTTCAGAACTTTTAAGAGATACACCAATGAGGGCTTTAAACTGGAAAACTCCAAGAGAAGCTTTTCAAGAAGAGTTTAGTTTAGATTCTAGTTAAAAATACTAAAGTGGCTTAATGCAAAACTTGAGATGGGGCATACCTAGGATTTTACACGCCTAATTCTCAAAAAAGTCTTAAAATTCTTAACCTAAAAGAAAATACTAGCTAATTTTGATAGAAATTAGCTAGTATTACAAATTAACTATGAACCTCTTTCTTAGAAAATTAAGCTAGATTGTGGAAACTTCTTAGAATTAACGCTAATCCCATAGTAGGAATTATCTCAACCTCGGGTGGCTTAGTGTGTCAATGTATTGGGGGTGAATCTGTAAATATTAATTATTTCTTCCATTTCAATTCATATAAACTGGGAAACATGAGTAATTTTTATATAAAGTACTCATGTTTTTCATCGGAGTTTTTACGGGACACTCCTAAAACCTTTATCACCATGGATTGCATGAGCAATTTGTCTCATGTCTCGATCACTTAAGTCCTTTCCTTGAAGTATCTTTTCTAAAAGTTCTCGTGCCCTAGTATCATTAGTGCTATTCTGGTCAAACCAATCTGCACCCAAACCATTAACAAGCATTGAAGCTAGAGGTACTGCGCTACTTCGTTTAATAGAATATTTTCCATCTCTAGATTTAGATAAAACTTCTTTTGATAATTTATATTTGTTGTTATCGGTAGCATCAACATAGAAACCTTTTCTCTTGATATAACCATTCCATGGAACTTCATACAGAATCTTTGAATATTCCCTTTGAAATCCTTCACTTTTAAGTATTTTTATTAAATCTCTTCTGAATAAACTATGGCTTTTATGTATTTGAACATCACCATGTCTTTGTCTTTTTGCAGATTTTTCAAGTCTATTTGCAAGGCTAAGGTAATTTCTATTTGAATGTGAATGTCTTACCAAATAAAGACGTAGAGCAGTTACGACATTTTTATCAATTTTTAGATTATTGTCTTTATCTGTAATAGCTTTTATAGGTGTATAGGTCATGAAGTCCACTTTGCCATTTATATAGTCTTGATACCTTTGTTCATAAGTATCCTCGAAATCTGGGCTTATATTTTGCCAACCTTTGTCTTTTTCATTTTCGAGGGCGTCTGAGTAACTACTCTGCTTTAGTTCACTAAAATCTCTCCAAAGCTCTTTAATAGCTTTAAAGCCCGTTCCATGCCACGTTGTTTCAAGATGTTTCTGAAATTCTTCTTCTGGAAACTCTTCTTTTAGTTTAAGATCTATTAATTCATCAGTTAATCCTAATTCAACAAGCTTTAGAATTACCTTGCCCTTGGTCTCACCGTAGCGTTGTAAAACTTTATCTTTATTTTCCAAGTCATTTTTTAAATCTCTTCTTCGTGATTCCAGTAATTTTTTAGCCATTTGAGGAAAGTCAAAACCAATTTCTGCATTGATAGCTTTGACTTCTTCAGGTTTACCTCTTCTCACGAGAACTTGTGAACCAGTTATTGAAAATAAATCGTTATATTCACCATCGACATTAAATTCTTTATCAGCACCATTAATGTGGGTAATATCAAAGCCATTTGCGTCATATTGTTGAATGTATAAGTCTTCAGGGGCATATTCTGGGAAAGCTTTTTGAACATTACTAATTGTATTTTGTCCTGAAATTACAAACTTACCTGAATCAACAGTTCCAAGAAGTTTGTTATTTTTGTCAAAAACCATATAGAAAGCAGGCGTTCCCATATTATCTAAACAGCTTTGTGTGCAGTCTTCACCTGCGCCATATGTTCTTGCATTAATATCAAAAGTTTCTAAATCCTTTAGACTTCTGCGCATACGATTTGTGCCTTTTTTGCTTGAGTCTGTAAGTGAGCCCATTGCTCCAAGGCTAATTGATTTGACATTTTTATTATTGATCAATTTCTTAAGTTCATTTACAGCTTGATCACCATGCTCTGATGGATAAAAGGCATATGTTTGTACTTTGCCATTTTCTTCTATAGAGTAATAACCACTTCTCAAATCTGATGGCTTAAGTTTATCGATATCTTTACCTATACTACGAGTCTCACCGTTATTATCTCTTGTAAAGAAAAAACCTAAAACATTATTGTCGGAAGTTAAAGCATTACCTGTGGTTCCTAGATATATAAGATTGTTTTCTTCTAAGTATTTCATTAATAAATCAGGTCTATTTTTAAAGGTATTTGGAATTAATACCAAGTAAATTAATTATTTCGGAACAAAAGCAGTAAAAGTTCGTCTAAGTAGTAAATGCATAAATTAAGCG
>JAKVAO010000153.1 GCA_022447685.1 Candidatus Caenarcanales bacterium
GCTCAGGGAGCGGATCCTTAATATTCTTTATCAGGCAGTCGCCACTCAAAACTTCGTTTTGCAGTGCCTCCTTAAATGATTTAAAGGCTTACCTCTATTAGAACTCAAAGTAGCAAACGTTCTTCTTAACCCATGGGCTGAAAATTCAATCCCACAACTTTTTGATAATCTATGAAACTTTCTAACTATGGCATCCCTACATAAAGGTGCTTTGAAAGCATTAGTGAAAAATGAGTCACTAATGGAAGGATTAGCTTTCAATCTCTCACTTAAATAGTTTTGAAGTGTTTCAATTACCTCTTGATTTAAACCTACTTTCCTATTCTTATTTCCCTTCCCTAGCCACACAGAAGCAATACCATTAACCAAGTCAACATCTTCAATTTTAAGATTAGATATTTCCATAGCTCTAAGACCAGTGTTTACTATCATTACAACAAGAGCTTTAGTTAAAACCTTGTTATAGACAGACCTGGTTGACTTCTCAATATAACCAATTATCTCTCTATATTGTGCCTCAGTTATAACAGTTCTTTTAGGAGGAAAAACTCTTTTGGGTTTCAATTTCCTTAATTCTTGCTTTTGCGCCTCAGAAAAAAGTTTCTTTTCTATTAGATATTTTGAAAAGCTTAAAATAGAGTCATAGATTTTAGCTTTAGTACTATAACTTTTAGGAGCATAGTCTCCAAGTACTGTTCGAAGATTATCAACTGATATCACTGGCTGAGTATAATTCTTACCAAGCTTTTTAAGATACTCTTTAAAGTAGTACTCATAAATTTCAAGAGTTCTTGGTCCTATAGGTCTTCCATTAAGCTTTCCTGTTTTACACCAGTCTAACCATTCTACGGACATAGTTTTAATTTGATTTTTACTCAAATCCTGATCCACAGGAATCTTCTTGATGATTTTACCTCTACCTCTGTAAAACTTATCTTTCCATTCATAGTAGTCTTTAAGTTTTACAATGTACTGTTTCCTTCCTACAAGGTCTTTCACAGCATTGATAAACCCTTCTTTACAATAATTTTGAACTGTTCTTTCTGATACTCTAAGATCTTTAGCTATTTCACAAGCACTTATATATTCCATTCTGAGGTCCTTTTATTTCGGACCCCGAAAATGACGCTAAGTCGTTCAACATTCTTATAACTCTTGTTTGGCTCTTGGTTTCGGTTTCAAGTCTTAGCAAATCACCTGTTAACCGATCGGTCACTCGCTCTAATTCAGCTTTATTAAAAATCCTAAGCTTACTTTGAAATATTTTCTATAAAAACGTTTAAAACATTTTAAATCTGGGCAAAATATATTTATCAAACAAAATATTTGAATTAATTGATCCAAGAAATTGGGTCTTTTTTGTTTTCAAGGCTAAGTTTTCTTGAATATGATTAAAAATATCCCAAAAAAGTAACCTAGAATTTTTAAATATCATGTAAGTTCTCAAAAATGATTTTTTCTAAAGAACTATATTCTTGGTTATAACTTTTAATGGTAGCGTCTAAGATTTCTTCAACGTCGCATTTATGCCAATAAATATAAAACCCTTTGTTTAAAGCTAACTGATTTAAAAATTCTCTTTGAGTTCTTCCATTACCTTCTCTAAAAGGGTGTATTGCATTGATTTCTCCCATATAGTAAGCAGATCTCATACTAAACTCTTTTTTCTCTAAATTTTGAAGAAAATGCTCTTCATGTAATGTATTCATTATTGATTTAATACTATTTTCTATAAAATTAACGTTGCAAAAACGTGTAGTTCCTTTGGATATGTCTACAGTCCTATATATTCCAGCCCAATCATAAATATCTTGAAACAAATGCCTATGAATTCTTGCGAGTATGGAATGATCAAAAGGTAGCTTGAAGAAATTTTTAGAACATTCAAGCGACCTTAAACTAACAAATTCAGCTTCCGCTAGATCTAACTTACCTTGGTCGTAGATCCCTAGTTTGTTCTTTAAAACATTGTTATTGGAGTATTTGTAGTTATCTTCTGATGAGTATTTATCAGGCATTAACTGTATCTCTTGGTGATATTTGATAAAGCTTGGGGAATATCTAGGTCTCCTTTCAAAACCAAACTAAGATCTTTCAGAAATGCTCGTGAAGTTTTTAATCCTTCTAATCGTTGTTGAGCAACAGCAGCTTTAGCAGCAATTTTTGAAAATTCAATTTCTTTAGTTTTAGGGTTTTGCAAGTTGATTTCCTTTGTAACTAACTCTAATTATAATATGCCTTGATATTGTTAAGGTTTATCTATTGTAGTGGACTGAGAAATTCAGGCCAGTAAATACGTATATCAGAAGGTGTGAGAATATGAGAAAAGTAAAAAAGGA